>NZ_JBQQBR010000009.1:0-321369 GCF_052245935.1 Nonomuraea sp. 3N208
CCACTCGCTCCGCAGGGACCGGCAACGTGCCCTCACGGAACCAGCGGTACGCAGTACGCGGGGCGATCCCCTGTGCGCGTGCCCATTCCGTCAGGTTCATGCACAAGATCATACAGCACTCGTGACACCTAAAAGACACTCATGGACACTTATCCGAGAGCAGTTCCTAACCCCGTTCCGGGTGATCGGGAGCGCAGCTTCTCGGAACGTAGGTACGTAGGTTCTCCGGAATAGGTACCTATATGGGGAGTTCTCACGTCTCGTGGTGGCACCTCACCGAGGCATTCTCGTGGTGTGAGCAATCAGCTCACTGGAAGCGAGGACCTAAGAGACACCATGGATCAGCATCAGCGCCGAATCCAGCCGACCGACGATCTCGATCGCGAGAGCACGTCGGGCGTGGTGCTGTGCGACCGGACCGCCTCGTGGTCGCTCGCACCCGACCTTCGCTCGGTGCGCTGGGCGCGCCGGCTGACCCGGGCGACGCTGGCCGAGTGGGGTTTCGAGGACCAGGTGCAGGTCGCGGAGCTGCTGGTGAGCGAGCTGGTCGGCAACGCCGTTGATCACGCGTACGGGCAGGTTCGCCTCGGCTTCTCCGCTGCGGATGGGCTGCTGCGGTGCGAGGTCGAGGATGAGGACCCTGAACTGCCGAGCATGCGTACCGTCGACGTGGACGCGGAGAGCGGGCGCGGGCTGTTCCTGGTCGACATGCTCTCCAACCGCTGGGGCGGTGTTTCCACGGCTCGGGGCAAGGCCATCTGGTTCGAGCTCCCGGCCTTCGCCGACGCCCCCGTCGAGTCCCTGGACGCTCTGGCGGCGGTCGCCGCCTGAGGCCCCGCCGTACGTACCTAGGCTTCCAGAATCACCTTGAGCCGTGTGACCTCGAGCTTCACCACCGCTCGTGCAGCCAACGCAGCGACGCCCGGGCGAGAGCGACCATCATGTCGAGCAGATAGCGATCCGCCATCCGCCCTGCCATGACGGCGGTCTTGAACAAGAACCCCGCCTGCAAAACCAACAGGTCGTCGATCTGCGCCGGAGCAAGATGACGGGTGAGCGGATGGGCGTCGGCAAGAGGTTGCGGATCCACGCCGCTCAAACGCGCGCTCGACAGCAACGTGACGACGTCACAGTACGGCGCTCCGACCCACGCATGCGGCCAATCGACGACCACCACGCGATCGCTATTCACCAAGATGTTGAACGGATACAGGTCCCCGTGGAGCAGTGTGTCTCCGGCGAAGGGCGACTCCGCCGCAGCCTCCACCGCGACCAGGTCATCGAGATGGTTCACCGCCCACGGCGCCACCGCCGCCAAGGCGTCGCGCTCGCGGCGAGGCGTCAACGCCTGCCACCCACCCAGCCGGGGCTGGGCCAGGATCCCCCGATCGATAGGGGACGGCGTGAGCAGTGCCACCAACTCGCCGACCGTCTCCAGAACCCGCTGCAACTCCTCCCCACGCCACGGCTGCGCGGGAAGATGGCCGGCGATCTCCTCGAAGGCCAGGGCGACCCAGTCGCCGTCGTCGTACGTGCCCAGCAAGCGTGGCACCGGCGCCTGCTCGGGAAGCCGCTCAGAGATCGCCGCCTCCCGGCGGTGGAACCCTGCCGCCGCCGGTGCCCGCGCCGACTGCGCGGCCTTGACGAACGCACCCCTGCCGTCGGCCAGCCGTACGCGAGCCGCCAACCCTTCCGAGAAGCCCCCTGACTGACCGGCTGCGGCGATCACCGTGGCGCCGAGCAGCCGCTCAACACCCACGACGACCTCGGTGGGCAAGTCCGCCCACGCCAACCTCCGACCCCCGGTGGCACGTGGCATCTCCAGACGCGGCCGGTCCCGATCTTCCCCCCACAAGGCGTCGGCCATCTCCACCCATCCCAGACACGCATACAGCTCACGAACACGAGCAGACCCATTCCACCAGCGGGAAACGATCATTTCCACGGCGCTCCTGACGGTGCCAGCCATTTCGGGGCGCGAGGTAGCGGCAGCGTCGGTGAACATCCCCCGCAGCATCTGGGCATTGTCAGCCGCCGGCATGCCCGGCGAGCCTGATCCCGCGCCAGATGGGGTAGCCGATTGCGGTGAGCGTGGTGAACAGGGGTGCGGCGTGCCCGAAGACGGCCTCGGCGAGCAGCAGATCCAGCACCGGCGCCAGCATCGTGAGGCGAATGACCCACCGGGGCGGTAGAGGGACGTCAAGGCGTGCTTCCGCCCATGGGGTGCGTTTCCACGGCTTTGCCACTGATAGCCAGGCCTGGAAGGCGATGGCCGAGGCCATGAGCACTGTGGCGACGAGCAGAGCGGGGTCGGAGCCGTGTACGCCCTCCGCCAGGGCGGTGAGCCGAGGGCTGAGGAGGAAGATGGCCGCGTAGAGCTGGGACATCGTGATGGCGAACTTGGTCAGCACCCACCAGTACCGGAAGAAACCCCACCTGGTCATCGCCGACAACATGATCCCGGTCAGGATCGACGCGTTGGCCAGATGGAGCAGCACGTGGGTGTCGAGCACGTGTGCCATCTCGTACCCGCTGCGATCGCCCGTGAGCGAGCTGTGGAGGGTTGAGCCGGCCGTTCGGCGGAGGTCGTCGCAGGCGCCCCCTTCATGCAGACCTCCGCGCCGGTCTATGGCACCTGGATGGACCGGTCCGCCGACTGGCTGCGTTCCCTCGGCCTCCTGGGCTCGCCATAACAGAGCTGCGGCTCCCCACCGGAAAATGGGAGCATGATCCGGTGACGACCACCTGGGACGAGACGTTCGCGAGCCACTACGAGGAATGGTCGGCTCACATGACGGCCGACGTCGCGTTCTACGTCGATCTCGCCCGCGAAGCGGACGGGCCGCTGGTCGAGCTCGCGGTTGGCAACGGGCGGGTCGCGATCCCGGTCGCGCAGGCGACCGGCCGGCGGGTCATCGGCATCGACACCTCGCCGGCGATGCTCGCCCAAGCCCGGACCCGTGCGGCCGACGCAGGAGTGGAGCTCGACCTGCGTGCGGGCGACATGCGCGACTTCGCGGTGGACCAGCCGGCCGCGCTGATCTACTGCCCGTTCCGATCGCTTCAACATCTGCCGACCTGGGCCGACCGCCGCCGCACCTTCGAGCGTGTCGCCGCCTCGCTCGCGCCGCAGGGACGCTTCGCTTGGAACGCCATCGCCTTCGACCATCGCATCGCCGCCCAGTTGGACGGCGAGCACCAGGACGAACCCGTACCGCACACGATCCGCTATGCCGTGGGCGACAACCGCATCGACATCGTCCTCGACGACGGCGCGACGAGCTCCTTCTGGTGGGGGACGAAGAACGAGTGGCTCGGGCTGATCGACATCGCCGGTCTCGAGCTGGAAGCGCTGTACGGCGGCTTCGCGCACGAGCCGTTCACCGAGGAAAGCCGCGAATACGTGTTCATCGCCCGCCGCCGGGAGCCGTGAATGTCGCACGCGGTACGCCTGGCCGCCTACCAGGCCGTTTCCACCCGGCTGTCGCTGCTCAGCGACCGCCAGATCATCGACCTCGTGAACGCCGCCACGCCGCACGGCTCCGGGATCGGCGGCAGATCGGCGGAACTGGACGTCGACGGCAGGCAGGTCTTCGTCAAGCGGGTCCCGCTGACGGACCTCGAAACCCGGCCGGAACACCTCCGATCGACGGCCAACCTCTTCGACCTGCCCACCTTCTACCAGTACGGCATCGGCTCGGCCGGATTCGGGGCCTGGCGGGAACTCGCGACCCACACCATGACCACCAACTGGGTCCTCGGTAACACCTACGACGGTTTCCCGCTGATGTACCACTGGCGGGTCATACCCGATTCCCCTCCGGCGGGATTCGCCGACGAGTTCGGGGGCATAGACGGGGCGGTCGAGCATTGGGAAGGCTCCCCTGCCGTGCGCGAGCGACTGGAGGCCATCGGCCGGTCCTCGCTCAGCTTGGTGCTCTTCCTCGAGCACATCCCCCAGACACTGGGCGCCTGGCTGCGCGACCGCCAGGACGGTGACGCGTACGCCTGGGCAGAACGTGCTCTCGCGCGCGGAACCGCCTTCATGGGCGCCAACGGCCTCGTTCACTTCGACGCGCATTTCCACAATGTCCTGACCGACGGCCGCCTCATCTATTTCGCGGACTTCGGGCTCGCGCTCTCTTCTCGATTCGACCTCTCGGCAGGCGAGGCCACGTTCCTGTCTGATCACCTCGCCTACGATCAGCACTACACCGCGGCCCATCTGCTGCGTTACCACCTCCCCGGTGGCGCTCAGGACCAGGCGTTCCTCCGCGACTGGATCGCGGGCGACACCCGGCCTGCGCACGTCCCGTCCGCTCTCGCCGCGATCATTGACCGGCAGGCCAGGACGGCACTCGTCATGAACGACTTCCACCGCCGCCTCATCACCGAGACCAAGCGGACGCCGTACCCGGTCGAGGAACTCAAGCGAGCTGCAGGACAGTGAGTGGACCGACGCCAGGCGATCAAGGTTGCGGTCAGGCCGTGAAGTGCTCCTTGGCGATGACTCCGTGCACGCCGGTCGTCCGGTCCACGACCTGCGACACCTCGAAATCGGCGGCGGCGGACAAATAGGCGTAGGCGACGGCGCGGTCCATGCCCTGGTCGTGTTCGAGGAAGTCGAGTGCGTTGACGACCGCCCGGCGCATGGCGATGTCGAGGTCGTTCACCTGCCCGTGCTGAGAGCCGTCGGGGTCGGACAGGCCGATCGGCACCCACGCCTGCGGGGTCTCGGCGAACGGGTAATGGAAGGCGACCGACGGTGCGTCGCCGGAGCCGGGCTTGCACACCGTGAGCCGGAACGTCGTACGCAGCGAGCCCTCCATCGCGGTCAGCGCGGCCTCGCCGCCGCCCATCGCGTGGTGCGGGTCGCCGGTGTAGAAGAGCGCGCCGTCGGCGAACACCGGCAGGTAGAAGGTCGCGCCCACGCCGAGCAGGTTGATGTCGATGTTGCCGCCGCCGAGGGTCGGCGGGATCGAGTTGAGCGCTGGATCGGTCGGCCGGTCCGCGGAGGCGAAGGCGACCCCCATCATCCCCATGAACGGGCGCAGCGGGAACGTCACCTCGCCGGAGGTTCCGCGTTTCATGACGCCGCTCGGCGCACCTTTCCGCCCGCGGCGTACCGGCGTGAACACCGACACGTTGCCGTAGCGGGTCGGGTCGCCGGTCGGTCGTCCGTCCGTCGCCACGGGCGGCATGACCTCGTCCACGGTGATCCCGTCCGGTGCCCCGCCGTTGGACGTGCGGGCCAGCGCACCCTTGCCGTGCCGGCTGGACACGACCCCGTACGGGACGCGGGGCAGGATCGACAGCATTTCGATCTTGAGTACGTCGCCGCGCTGCGCACCGTCCACGTAGATCGGACCCGTCACGACATGCGGCCCGTCGACGTCGAAGTTCCGTGTCGTCCGCGAATAGTCGCGGGCGATCGTGATCGCGTCCTGGAGTACGTTCGCGCGGGGCACGCCGTGCTCGCCGAAGTACGCGATCGGGTCGCGGCCCTGGTCCTCCAGGATGCCCTCGTGGGAGACCGAGTCGATGGTGACCGTCTCACCCGACTTCATGCGGAGCACCGGCCGGCTGCCCACGGCCGGCACATATCCCCACAGGACCTGCTCGACCGCGGACGGCAGGTAGTGCTTGCCGTGGATCGGGCCCTTGTGAGGCTGGAGTATTTCCCTGGGCAGGCTCGTCGGCGGGGTGGCAGAGGCGGCGGAACGCGCGCCGAGCAACGCCCCGCCGGTACCGGTGACGACTGCCGCGGCGCGGAGGAAGTGCCGCCGCTCCAGCCTCGCGATCAGGGCCTCGCGTACGTCGGTCGGGCTCTTCGGCACTCTCATGTCTCTCCTCGCAATGCGGCCGCCACCGATAGTGGAGGACGCCGGTTACATCCCGGTATGCAGGACGTTTCCGCGAGCGCGAGGAGTGCTTAGCGGACGTCCGGAGAGAGGCGGAAGACGCGGAGTTCGCGGCCGGAGCGGTCGGTGTAGCCCTGGTAGAGGGGCCAGAAGCCGGTAAGCGCCTGCCAGGCCTGCTCGCGTTCGGCGCCCGCCAGCAAGGCGGCCGTCACGGGGATGACGCGGCCATGGAACCTCACGGTGGCCTGCGGGGTCTTGAGGAGGTTGCCGCTCCAGGCGGGGTGGTGCTCCCTGCCGAAGTTGCTGCCGACCACGAGGAACGTGCCGCCGTCCTCGGGCAGGCAGGCGAGCGGGGTCTCGCGGGGCTGCCCCGACTTGCTGCCGGTCGTGGTGAGCAGCAGATGGGGGATCAACTGGTCGCCCATGAGGGCGCGGCCGCCGGTCATCCGGTTGACGAGGCGGTCCAGGGGCGGCACGATCTTGGGCGCGATCAGGGCGAAGCCCCTGGTGCCCGCGAGCCACTGGAAGAACGGGCGCAGCGCACTGCTGACGCGTGCTTTGAACCCGCCGCTGGACTGCTGCTGCTCGACCACGGTGACCTCACGTCCGGATCCGGTAAGCGCTGGTGAGGGGCCAAGGATAGTTCCCTAGCAAGCGTTTGGTCTACTCAGACTTGCCCGCTTCTTGCGCCGCCTGCTCCAGGCGGCTCCGGTACGTCTCCCACCACGTCTCATCGCCGGACGGTAGGTTGCTGCTGTCCGCGCGCAGTCCGGTGGTGCCATCGATCAGTTCCCTGACGATGTCGGCGTGGCCCGCATGGCGGTTGGTCTCGGCGATCACGTGGATCATGATCCGGTTCAGGGTGGCTTCGCGACGTTCGGCCGGCCACCATGCGACGCGGCCGATCGTGTCCAGCGGCAGCGCGTCGATCGTGGCGTCCGCGTGCGCCCAGGCCCGGTGGTACAGGCCGATGATCTGCTCGCGGGACTCGTCGGGCGTCGCCCACATGTCCGCGTTGGGCTCCGCGTCGTCCTCGAACCAGGGCAGCGGCTCACCGGACGGGCGGCCGAAGGTGTCGCCGAAGTAAGCGAGCTCGACGCTGGCCACGTGTTTGATCAGGCCCAGGAGGTTGGTGCCGGTCGGGGTCATGGGGCGGCGGACGTCGTACTCGGAGAGGCTGTCGAGCTTCCACAGCAGGGCCTCTCGGGCGAGCTGCAAATAGCGGTGGAGGTCAGCTTTGGGGTCCGATACCGTCATGCCGATCATTGTGTCATTTCGGGGGATGGGCTTCGTGCGAACGCGACAGGGTGCCGGATGGGCCGCGCGTGCTGCGTGCGTGAGCGCGTGTCAGCGGCGGGGCCACATCGCGTTGAGGCGGTCCGCGGTCGCCTGGTAAGCCTCCTCGACCGCCGGCGTGAGCACCACGTCGGCGCCGGGGCCGGCGGCGGCCAGGCGTTCGCGCAGCACGATGGACTCGGCCGTGTCGGCCAGGTCCAGCAGGCCGCTGATGCTGGCGGCGGTGGCGACCAGATCGGTGCCGGACGGGTTCGCGCCACCGGCTTCCAAGGCGTCGCGTACCACGCCTGGGCCCGCCGCGCTCATGCCCAGCGCGGCGGCGGCGGCTGACAGCGTCACCACGTCGATCGGGTTGACGTCCACCAGGCGCAGGGGAACGTGCTCCGTCCGGCCGCCCGGCGCGTACAGCCGGCCCGCCATTCTGGCGGCCGCGGCGCGCTGGCCCTGGGTCGGGGCGAGTGCTCGCCACAGCCTGCGCAGTGCGGTCAGCGCGGTGCCGTTCGCCAAGGGGCCGGGTAACGTCGCGCCGGCGTCCTCGGCGGCCTGCAACGTCAGGAGCAGCCGCTCCAACTCCTCGATCGCGCGCGCCAGGTCCTCACCCAGATCGGGGACCAAGGCCACGCGCGTGCCCACGCCGGTCATGCGCCGCTCCGGGTGAGCGTGTAGGCAGGCGGGCCATCGCAGGGCAGGAGTGCAAAAGCGGGGTGGGCGTCGCCGGGCAGGAGTGCGCGAGCGGGGTGGGCGTCGCCGGGTGAGGGTGCGGCGGGGCCATTGGCTAAGTGCGAGCGAGCCTCGACGGCAGCGCCGGCCGGCGGGTGTGCCGGGGACAGCGGGTGCTGAAGGGGGGTCACATTCGCGAGGGTACGCCGCACTTCGGGCGTTCGCCTGGTTCTGTGGTGGATTGTGTTGGTTGTTCGCGTTCAGGACTCCGCAGCGGAGGGCGGAGTGACCGGGGCTCAGGGGTCGTGCGCCCGATCCCGTCCTGCATGCTCGGCGTCGTACGCCGCCACGGCGCGCTTGCCCGCCGTCATCCGCCACGCCTGCTCCAGCAGTGCGCCGATCTCCGCCCAGTCGGGCTCGACCTCGTGCAGGTCCACGCCGACCCACGACTTGACATAGGCGGGCCGGAAGTAACGTGCCGGGTCGGCGGCCATCAGCGTTTCCAGCTCGCCTGGCGGCGCCTTCACGGCGAGCGTCAGCCGCCCGTCCCCGTGGTGGTCGATGAGCACCCACGCGATCCGCTTGCGTCCCACCATGAACCCGACGTGCCCGAAGGAGTCCTCTGCGACCACTCCGGGCAGCCCGCCGACCAGCTCGGTCAGCCGCCCGCACACCCGCTCGACGTCCGCATCCGTCCAACCGTCTGCCATGCCAGGCAGCCTAGAACCCGGCACCGACAGTTCACGCCCCGGCGCCCAGCGCGATCGGCCAGACCACGAGCAGGTACGACTCGCCGGGCCGGTTCGACGGCCGCTCGCCCCGGCGCGAACGGCCGTGGACGCGCAGGCCGTAGCGGCCGGCGCCCTGGTAGGTCAGGTTCGGCGGCTCCTCGTCGTGGTAGGTCGACATGCCCTCGACCCGCATGATGCCGGTCGTCGTGACGAACTCGATCTCTTCGGCCTCCTCCCACCTCGAGACGGGCCTGCCGGCCCCGGACTGCTCCCACCGCACGTGCACTCCCACCATGCCCCGGCCCTTGAGCGTCCTGATGACCACCGCGTCGGGCACCGCGCCGACCAGCCCCTCGGGCAACGCCGGCTCGGCGGCCGGGGTCTGGTACGGGTTGGCGATGCGTAACCGATGCTCCGACGCCCTGGCCATGCCGAGGACGGGCGAGGGCGGCGGGGGACTTGAGGTCTCCCTGGCGCGGCGTCCCGGCTGGTGCTCCGGTTGAGCGTGCTCGCTGGCCCACCGCCGGATCTCGCTGCTCTTGTCCGGCAGCCCCAGCTCTTCGGCGACGCCCACGCCGAGCTTGGCGCGCGCCTGCGCCCCCACCTCGATGGGCCAGACGGTGACCAGGTAGAACTCGAACGGCACGGCCGGCACCGCGGCGGGATCGAGGTCGCGGCCACGGACGTGGACGCGCATGCCGTAGCGACCAGGCCCCAGCGGGGTGAGGTTGGGGAGCGCCTCCGGCAGGTCACTCATCAGGCCGCACACCCGCATCTCGCCGGTGAAGGTGATCAGCTCGACCTCCTCCACCTCGTCCCATCCCTCGGCCGTGGTGGCAGGAGGCGAGTCGGTGAGCTGGACCGTGACGTCCACGACCCCGGTATGAATGCCGGTAAGGATCACGGCCGCTCCGGGGGCCGACGCCGTCAGCCCGTTGGGGACGCGCGTGGGGTGGTCCGCGCCCGACCTGTCCGTCACGAGCATCTGGTGGTAGCTCACGTGCACGTCCGCCCGGGCGGATTTGGGAGATGGCGTGCTCATCCAGATCCCTTCTCGAGGTGAGGTGGACGAGCGTGCCAGGCGGATCCGACAGAAACGGCGCGGGCTCAGAGCCGGCCCATGTCGCGGGCCCGGCGGACGGCGGCGTGGCGGTTCTCGACGGCCGGCTTCACCACCTGCCGAGGGCAGGCAGTTACATACCGTAGGGAATTTCGCGGGGATCAGGGATGACATTTGTCATGGCCGCGAAGGCTCAGCCGGGCCGTACCGGAACAGCTCGAGCGGCATGGGCCAGAAAATTGCATCTAGCATTCGTTACCGCCGGGGCCCTATTCTCACGCTTCGTGAAACTATTGAAGAGCGCTGCGCTGGCCTGCGTCCTGACGGCGTCGATCGCGGTCACGGCCCCCACCTCGGCGGCCGCGTATCCCGTAAAAGACCCCCAGCTCACCAAGAACCCGCTCTACGAGGCAGGTGCGCTGCCGACGACCACGTGCGAGGAATCCGAGCTCAAGCGGAACAATCTCAAATTGGCCCGCGCGTATCTGGACGCGGTCGTCGCCTGCCTGGAAACGACGTGGGAGCAGCATCTCACGAACGCCGGACTGAGTTACGAGAAGGTCAAGGTCCGGCACATGAGCCGGATTCCCAAGAACTACTGCGGCTTCGACATAGGAAAAGAGGACTCGCAGGCGTGGTACTGCGGCCGTAATGGCACGCTGGTCTTCCAGCTCGGCAAGGGATGGCTCGAGGACCCTTACGACCTGTGGCTGTTCAACACGGCGTCCTCCATGTATGGCTACCACGTGCAGAAGCTCCTCGGCATCTCCGCCGCCTACGACAAATTGCGCTATCGCAACAAGACGGAATACGACGAGCAGGAGCGCCGCCAGAGCCTGCAGGCTGAATGCCTCGGTGGCGCGTTCATGAAGAGCGTGTGGCCGATCGAAGGCAGGACCACGAACGACTGGAACGAATTGCTGGACATCGTCCAGGGTGACGAGCCCGGCGACAGGCGGTGGTTCGGCAAGACGTCCACCATCAAGTCGTGGATGAGGCGTGGTTTCGCCACCGGCGATCCGGGATCGTGCAACACCTGGACCGCGCCGTCGTCCAAGGTAGCGTGATCCTCAGCCGGCCTTCGCGGGAGGAGCGGGCATGCGTGCACTGGTCGTGTGGCTGCTCGCCGGCCTCATGACGGTCGCGGCCTGTGGTGACGACCCGCCCTCCCATCCCGGCTTACGCGCCGAGCTGCTGCAGATGTTGAAGGTCGACCAGGAGGTCCGGACCCTGGAGGCGTCCGAGGAGGACTGGAACCGGGTGGAGAAGGCCAACACCGACCGCATGCGCCAGATCCTCGACGCGCACGGCTGGCCGGGCCACTCGATGGTTGGCAAGGACGGCGCGCACGCCGCCTGGGCGCTGATCCAGCACGCCGACCGCGACCTCGACCTGCAGCGCCGCGGCCTGGAGCTGATGCGCCAGGCCGTGGAGAAGGACGAGGCGGATCCCTCCGACCTGGCCTATCTCGTGGATCGGGTGCGGGTGGCGGAGAAGAAGCCGCAGGTCTACGGCACGCAGTGGGAGACAGATCCGCAGGGGAACTGGCGCCCCCGCACCCCGATCGAGGACGAGGCGGAGGTGGACGAGCGGCGCGCGGACGTCGGGCTGAAGCCGCTCAAGGAGTACGTGGAGGAGCTCAAGTCGCTCGAGTGACGGCTAATATATAAGTGCTGTTACATTCGTGGAGAGGAGCCATCCGCTTGTATCCCCCGATTGAGCCGTACGACCACGGCATGCTCGACGTCGGCGACGGCAACCTCGTCTACTGGGAGGTCTGCGGCAATCCCGAGGGCAAGCCCGCGCTCGTCGTGCACGGCGGGCCGGGCTCGGGCTGCTCGGTCAGCATGCGCAAGACCTTCGACCCGGAGCGTTACCGGATCGTCCTGTTCGACCAGCGCAACTGCGGCCGCAGCCGGCCGCACGCCAGTGACCCGGCGACCGACCTGACCGCCAACACCACGCATCACCTGATCGCCGACATGGAGCGGCTGCGCGAGCATCTGGGCATCGGCAAGTGGCTGCTGTACGGGGGCTCGTGGGGCTCGACGCTGATCCTGGCCTACGCCGAGGCGCATCCCGGGCGCGTGTCGGAGATCGTCATCCCCTCGGTGACGACCACTCGCCGCTTCGAGATCGACTGGCTCTACCGAGGCGTCGGCAGGTTCTTTCCCGAGGAATGCGAGCGGTTCTGGCAGGGCGTTCCGGAGGGCGACCGCGACGGCGACACCTTCGCGTTGCTGGCGGCGTACTCGCGGCTCCTGGCCGACCCGGACCCCGCCGTCCGTGAGAAGGCCGCCCGCGACTGGGTCATCTGGGAGGACACCGTGATCTCCCTGGAGACCAACGGCAAGCCGAACGCCTACAGCGACCGGCCCGCCGAGGCCGTGATGGCGATGACGCGGATCTGCTCACACTACTTCTCCAACGGCGCCTGGCTGGAGGAAGGCGTGTTGCTGCGCGAGGCCGGGCGGCTGGCCGGGATCCCCGGCGTGCTCATCCACGGCCGCCTGGACCTGGGCGGGCCGGTTGACACGGCATGGCACCTGGCCCAGGAGTGGCCCGACGCCCGGCTGGTCGTGGTGGACGACTCCGGGCACACCGGCAGCGAGACGATGCGAAAAGAGATCTTCGCGGCGCTGGACGCCTTCGCCGACCGGTGAAATGGGGAACCCTGCGGCTCGCGATCATCTGAGGGCTGAGGACGGTGCCCGGTGACCATCGCCGCGCCGTCGGTCGATTCCGTACGGTGAGCCGCGGGTTCGCACGATCACGACGGTAATCGCGGCCCCCATTCGGCCACCACCTATTTAACGTTTCCGGCTCGTACGGCGACCGGAAGGGGCCTGCAGTGTCTTGAAAATGTCGCATATTGTGTCTCGAAATCAAGGCCCGGAAAGATGCCGGTAGAGCGTCGCGCGGGAGACGCCGAGCCTGCGGGCGATCTCGGCGGCGGTGTGCTCGCCTGAGGCGTGCATGCGCCGAGCCGTCTCGACCGCCTCCGGGCCCAGCGCCCCCGGCCGGCCGCGCCTGCGTCCTGCCGGCCGTGGGGTCGCGCGGCTCGGGGGCGGCTCTTCCATCAGGCGTTTCACCCCTGACAGGACGGCGGGTCGCAGCAAGTCGGCGGGTAGGTCCGCGAACATCACGACGGGGTCGCTGAGCATGGCGAACGCCTGCACCGCCCGGATCCTCACCACGTGATCGGCGAGCGGCCCGGCGATGATGTGCTCGGCCAGGACGGCGGCGTCTCGAAAACGCTCGAAGATGGGCTCCTCTGACGCCAGCGCCAGGTCCCTCAGTTGCAGCCTGAGCAGGTACCGGTGGGTCAGCCACACGTCCAGGAGGCCCTCGATGACGGCCCACCGCCGCCGGTGCTCGTCGCCGGCCGGCAGGCGGTTGGCCGCGTCGAGCGCCGCCTCCATGTCGGTCAGCATCGGCTCGGCCAGCGCCGCGATGAGGGCGCCCTTGCTGGGGAAATGGTAGAGAACCGCGGTCTTGGTCAGCTCCAGGCGCTCGGCGATCTCGCGGATCGAGGTGGCGTGGTAACCGCGCGCGGCGAACAGGTCGAGCGCCACCTGGAGGATCCGCGAGCGGGTGTCGTCCGTCACGCCGCCGATTCTACGCACTTGCCTGACCCCGGGTCTGGAGCCTAGAGTGACGCACTGACCGATGGTCAGGGAGGAAACGATGAACGGGCGAATTCTGATCGCAGGGGCGAGCATCGCGGGGACGACGCTGGCGTACTGGCTGGCCAGGCACGGGCTGCGGCCCACTCTGGTCGAGCGAGCCCCGGAGCTGCGCACCGGCGGGCAAGGAGTCGACCTGCGGGATCAGGCGATGGCGGTGGCCGAGCGGATGGGGATCATGCCGCGGGTCGTGGAGACGGCGGCGGACGTGCGGGGCATCAAGTTCGTCGACGCCGACGACCGGGCCGCGGCCCGCATCGACATGCGACGTCTGCAGAGCGGGGGCGGCGAGGTCGAGATCATGCGCGGCGACCTGGTGAGGCTGCTTCACGAAGCGGGCGGATCGGGTGTCGAGCACCTCTTCGGCACCGCGGTGCAGGGCATCGAGCAGGACCAGGACGGGGTGACGGTGTCCTTCGACAGGGGCGTGCGCAGACGGTTCGACCTGGTGGTCGGGGCGGACGGGCTGCACTCCACGGTGCGGCGGCTGGCCTTCGGGCTCGAGCGCGGGTTCATGCGGCACATGGGGCACTACTTCGCCTTCGCCAAGACGGACGCGGCGCTGGGGGAGGACCGTTACGTGACGATGTACAACCTGCCGGGGAAGATGGCGGGCATCTACCGGTCGGGCACCCACACGCAGGCCATGGCGTACTTCATGTTCCGGTCGGGGCCGCTGACCTACGACCACCGCGACGTGGGGGAGCACAAGCGGCTGGTACGGGAGGCGTTCGGGCACGAGACGTCGTGGCGGGTGCGCGAGCTGCTGGCCGCCGCGCTCGACGATCCCGACTTCTACTTCGACGCGCTGAGTCAGGTACGCATGCCGTCGTGGTCGTCGGGGCGGGTGGTGCTCGTCGGCGACGCCGCCTACTGCGCCTCGCCGGCCTCGGGGGCGGGAGCGGAGCTGGCGATCGTGGGGGCGTACCGGCTCGCGGAGGCGCTCGCGGCCGTCCCCGACCACACGGCGGCCTTCCGGCGCTACCAGGAAGGGCACCGGGGCCTGGTCAGGAGCAAGCAACGGATCGGACCCAACGTGCGGATGATGGTGCCCAAGAACCGCCTGGGGATGTGGACCAGGAACGTGCTGGTCCGGTCGCCGCTCGTCAGCAGGAGCACGTGAAAGGCCCGTCAGAGCGGGGCCAGGCGGGCGGCGAGCAGGGCAGCGAAGACGATCAGGGAGAGCCCGCAGGCACCCTCCAGGAGGCGTACCGCCAGCGGCGGCAGCGCTCGGCGGAGCAGGGCGATGAGGCCCGCGGAGATGAAGCACCAGGCCAGAGAGGAGGTCATGAAACCAGTGAAGAAGACGGCGAGTCCGGTCACGCCCGCGTCCCGCCCCAGGACGGAGCCGACCGCCCCGGCCGCTCCCGACCAGTAGACGACGTTCCAGGGGTTGCCGAGCGACATGGCCGCGCCGACGGAGAGCGCGCCCCGCCGTGACGGGCCACTGGAGGCCGCCTCGGCACGCGGGAAGGCGGCGTCCCGCAGGGCCGTCACCCCGAGCCAGCCCAGCAGCAGGCACCCGGACACCGTCAGCGGGACGCGCAGAGCAGGCACCGCGAACAGCGCCCCGACCCCGGCCAACCCGAGCAGCGCCCATACGGCGTCGCCCGCCAGCGACCCGACCTGCACGGCGAACGCCGGACCGAACCCGCCTCGCACGCCCCGCCGCAGCGACTCGCTGAAGACCGCACCCGGTGCCGCGTTGAACAACAACCCGACCCAGAAGGCCAGCAGGAAGATCTCGGACATGACGTTCAATCTGGCGGTAACGGCCTCGGGGCGTCTTGTCAGATGTTGACGCGACGGTAGCGGCCGGGGGTGACGGCGTACGCGGCCGCGAAGTGCCGGTGGAAATGTGCCTGGTCGGCGAACCCCAAGGCGTGGGCCACGTCGGCGACCGGCTCGCCGTGCCGCAGCCGCCGACGCCCCTCCGCCAGCCGCGCCTGCAGGTGCCAAGCGTACGGCGGGCAGCCGGTGGCCCGGGTGAACGAGCGGATGAGGTGTTCACGGGACATTCCGGCGTCCTCGGCGAGGGCGGCCAGGGACGGCGGGCTGGACAGATCGCCGCGGAGCCGGTCGAGCACGGCCGCGATCCTGGCGTCGCCGGAAGCGGCCCCGTCGCCGGCGGCCCAGTTCCCGGCGCCGCAGTTCCCGGCGCCGCAGTTCCCTGCGGCGCCGGAGCCGCGACGGCGGGCGGCACTCGTTCCGGTGAGGTCCAGCAGGCGCAGCAGGAGCACGGTCAGGCGTTCCTCGATCAGCGCCGGGTCGCCGCCCGGCAGGTCCCTCGCCGCCCGCAGCAGCTCCGCACGCAGCGGGGCGGAGCGGACGAGCGGGCGCTCGAAGTCCACCGGTACGCCGCCGGTCAGCGCGGTGAGCATGGCAGGCGGCACGTACCAGCTCACGCACGCGAACGCCGTCCCGTCAGGCGTCCGCGTCGTGCAGGACTGGACCTGGCCGGGGTTGTAGACGGTCACCTCGTCCAGGTCCACGTCGAACGAGGCACGGTCCAGGCGCACCGCCTCGCGGCCGCACAGGTTGGTGCTGATGACGTACTCGTCGTGGCTGTGCCGCGGGAACCCGCCGGACGCCGGCCTGACCACGGCCAACTGCGTGCCGTTGACGTCCCTGACCTGCTGCATATCGGAAAGGTTAGGTCATATGGGAGGAACCAGGACGAAGTAGCGATCGATCAAGTCCTTGTCGCCCTGGACGTCGAGGTCGCCGGCCGGGATCCGCTGCCAGAGGTACAACATCAGGTCCGACGCCGTACCGGCCAGCTCGACGTCGAAGCCGCCGTCCATCAGGCGTACCTGCTCGCCCTCGAAATGCACCGTCCACAGACCTGGCCCGTCCGTCCGGCGGAACCGATACCGCTCGCCCGCTCCGGCGGGTGCTTGTTTCCAGGCCCGCCGAGCCGGCGCCATGACCTGGAACGTCTGCGTGACCGCGTCCGCCGCGACCTCGCCGGGGATCGGCGCGGGTGTGCCGATCGTGTTCTCGGCGTCCCAGCGATGGATGGCGGCCTCGATGATCTGCATCCGTACCCAGAACCCGACCGTCTGCTCCTCGGACCAGGTCCACACGGGCTCGTCGGGCGCGCTGTCCCTGAGCAGCGTCCCGAGCCGGTCCGCCCCCTCCTCGAACCAGTTCAGCAGGCTGTCCGGGATAGGCCCGAGGTTGGGTGCCCGCTCGGGCGCGGGCCAGCCGCGGCGACGTTCGCAAACCCCTGGAGCCGGTCCCTGATGATGACGTCCACGCCGCGGTGGACGTTGCCCAGGTGAAGCACCAGGTCGGACATCGACCAGCCGGGACAGGACGGCACCGTGGGCGCGCCGCTGCCCTTGGCCGCCTCGCGGGCGGCCGCTTGGAACGCTCTGACTTCCCGCTGGAAATACGAGATACGGTCCATGGCTTTCACTGTGCCCCCAGGGCTTGATCGGTCTCCACCTGATTACCACCCTCGCGCCGCGCCGAGCGCCGACCGGTGAGTGCGGCGCCACCGGCCAGGAGCAGCGCGGCGATCACCAGCAGCGCGCTGACCCACAGCGGCGACCGGTAGCCGAACCCGGCGCCGATGGCCAGGCCGCCGAGCCAGGGACCCGCCGTGGCGCCCACGTTGAGCGCGGCCGTGGCGGACGCCCCGCTCAGGGTGGGGGCGCCGGTCGCCGCGTACAGTGCCTGCGAGATCAGTGTGGAGCCGACGGCGAACGACAGCGTTCCCTGGACGAAAATGAGCACGAAGGCGGCGGCCGGGACTCCGGCGACCAGCGCTAAGGCGGCCCAGCCGAGCGACAGGGCGGGCCCGCCGATGACCAGGAGCCGCACGGGCCGCACGTCGGCGATCCGGCCGCTGATGGTCACCCCGGCGAACGAGCCCAGCCCGAACAGCGCCAGCATGGCGGGCATCCAGGCCGACTCGAGACCGGTGACCTCGGTGAGCAGCGGCGCGAGGTACGTGAACGTGCAGAAGGTCGCGCCGTTCACCAGAGCGCCCAGGACCAGCATCACCAGCAGCCGTGGCCGGCGCAACGACCGCAACTCCGCACGCTCGCTCGCACGGCGCTCGCTCGGATGGCGGGCGCTCGGATGGCGGGCTTCCCCCGGCTCTCCCGAATCTCCGCCCGCGTCGGTGCAGGCCGGAGGACCGTCGGTGGGCACGGATTTCAGCACCGCGATGATGACCGGGATTAGGGCGATGGACACCGCCCAGAACGCCGACCGCCACCCCCACACCTCCCCGAGCACCGCACCCCCGGGCACGCCAGCGACGCACGCCATCGTGATCCCGCCGAGCAGGACGGCGGTGGCCCGCCCTTTGGCGTTCGGCGCGACCATGCCGATGGCGGTCGCCATGGCCACGGCCAGGAAGCCGGCGTTGGCCAGCGCCGCGACGACCCGAGTGACGAGCAGCACGCCGTAGCTGGTGGTGACCGCGCCGACGACGTGGACGAGAAGGAACGTGACGAGGAACACCAGCAACGCGTTCCGCCGAGGCCAGCGCAGGCCGAGCACCGCCATGAGCGGCGCCCCCACCACCATCCCGGCGGCGAAAGCCGAGGTCAGCAGCCCCGCGGCCGGGATGGACACGTGCAGGTCCCGCGCGATCCCGGGCACCAGCCCGGACAACATGAACTCGGACGTCCCTTGGGCGAAGATCGCTAGTCCGAGCAGGTAAACAGCGAATGGCATGAGAAAGACTCCGCGACCACATCGTGGATCGACGACAAGGAAGCGGGCAGGCCGGATGGACGTCGCCCTGCCGCGCTGGAAGAACCCCGGGAAACGGTGATCCGAGTGGCGAGAGCGGTCGCGAACGGCGAGAAGCCCGGCCTCAAGGGCGGGCGCGCCTGCGGGGCGACAACGCGAGATCAGCCACCGGACGACCGGTGGCTAGCGTCTTGACGCCTCGGGGCTGGACATGGAAGCACCGTAACACTCGGGCCGGCCCGAGTGCCGCCCGTTTATCGCGCTTGAAGTATCGCGCTTGAAGCGCCGCCCCATCGCGATCGCGGACGCCGCGATGGTGTCGTGTTCCAGCCAGGTGACTTGAACTCGCCACCCCCGAGGCAACCCATGCCAGACCGGCCCGCGGACGGAAAAACCGCAGCTAGCTGCCCCTTTTTGGGGCTCACACGGAGAGAGGAGCCCTTCGGTCACGAATGTTAAATCTCGTTTCCCGCTCTTGCGACCGAACACATGATCCACTCACGATGCTGCCCGGTGGGTTCACAAGATCCCACCAACACCCGAGGGCACTCTTCAAGGAGATCGTGTGTTCATTTCCCGGCCTTGGCGAGCGCTCCTGATCGGGACCGCGCTCGCCATGACGGCCATCCAGACCCCCGCGGTCGCACAGGCCCCACCGGAGTCCAGCAAGATCGATCGGGCGGTCCAGGCCGATCTGGCCGCCGACGACAAGGCCACCTTCTGGGTAAGGCTGAAGGACAAGGCCGATCTGCGATCGGCGCGTACCGCCAAGACCAAGGCCGACAAGGGCCGGCAGGTCTACCGGATGAAGACGGAGACCGCCACCGCCTCCCAAGCCAACGTGCGCAAGCTGCTCAAGTCGGCGCGCGCCGATTTCACCCCGTTCTGGATCGTCAACACGATCAAGGTGACCGGTGACGCCGCTCTGGCGGCCGAGATCGCCAAGCTTCCCGAGGTGGAAGAGATCACCCCGGACGAGGTCGTCGAGTTACCGGAGCCGAAGGCAGGTGTCGCCCAGGCGACGGCCGGCTCGGTCGAGTGGAACGTCGACCGCGTCAACGCCCCCAAGGTCTGGGACGAGCTGGGCGACCGCGGCGAGGGCATCGTCGTCGCCACCCTCGACAGCGGCGCGCAGTGGGACCACCCGGCATTGATGGCGAGCTACCGCGGCACGCGGGCCGACGGCACCGTGGACCACAACTACAACTGGTACGACCCGGCCGGCGCATGCCCGGACCGGACGCCCTGCGACGACCGTACCCACGGCACCCACGTCATGGGCACCATCGTCGGCGCCGAGGGCATCGGCGTGGCGCCCGGCGCCACGTGGATCACGGCGAAGGCGTGCGGCGTCGGCGGCTGCCCCGGCTACACGTTGCTGGCGGCCGGCGAGTGGATTCTCGCCCCCACCGACCTCACCCTCCAGAACCCGCGCCCTGACCTCGCGCCCGACATCGTCAACAACTCCTGGGGCAGCGTCGGCCTGAACCTTTGGTACAAGGAGATCGTCGAGGCGTGGGTGGCCGCGGGCATCTTCCCCGCCTTCTCCAACGGCAACAACGGGCCCGAGTGCACCACCACCGGCTCGCCCGGCGGCTACGCGGCCTCCTACAGCGCGGGATCGTTCGACGTCAACGGCGCCATCATGCCCGAATCCTCCCGCGGCCCCGGCGAGAACGGCGAGATCAAGCCGAACATCTCCGCGCCCGGCGTCAACGTGCGCTCGGCCGTGCCTGGCAACGCGTACGGGATCAAGAGTGGTACCTCAATGGCCAGCCCGCACGTCGCCGCGACGGTGGCGCTGATGTGGTCGGCGTCCCCCGCGCTGCGCAATGACGTCGAGGCGACGCGGGTGCTGCTCGACGGCACGGCCTCCGATGTCGACGCCACGTATTGCGGCGGCACCGCCGCCGACAACTTCATGTGGGGCGAGGGCAGGCTCGACACTTATGCCGCTGTCAAGGCGACCCCGGCCGGCGAACTCGGCACGCTGACCGGCAAGGTCACCTCCGAGGGATCCCCTGTGGCCGGGGCGACCGTCAGCGTCTCAGGGCCGCTGGGTCGTACGGTGCCCACCGGCCAGGACGGGACGTACACGCTGCCCCGCCTGCTGAGCGGCGAGTACCAGATCACCGTCAAGAAGTTCGCCTACGACGACGCCGCCGCAACGGTCACCGTCGCCGACAACCAGACGTCCACCAAGGACCTGACGATGACACCGCAGCCCTTGAGCACGGTGTCGGGCACGGTCTCCAGCACCGGCGCGCCCGAGGCGGGCGCCACGGTGAAGGCGGTCGGCACCCCGGCGACGGCCGTCACCGACGTCGGCGGCCGCTACGAGCTCAAGCTGCCTCACAAGGAATACGACCTCAACGTCACGCCGGCCTCCCGATGCTCGAACGAGAAGACCGTGCCGGTCGCGGTGACCGGGGCGATGACCAAGGACATCGAACTCCCCGCCAACGCCGACGCCTTCGGCCACACGTGCAGGAGCGGCAAGGAGCCGTATGTCGAGGCGACCGACCAGCAGCCGCTGACCGGCGACGACGACGTCCAGACGGTCGACCTGCCGTTCGCCTTCCCGTTCTACGGCAAGACCTACACCAGGGGCACGGCCAGCACCAACGGATACCTGGCTTTCAGCCCCCATTGGCACTCCTTCCCGAACAACGCCCCGCTGCCGACCACGAACGATCCCAACACCGGCATCTACCCCTATTGGGACGACCTCGCCTTCGACGAGAAGGGCGGCCTCTACACCGCCACGCTCGGCACCGCGCCGAACCGCACGTTCGTCATCGAATGGCGCAACGCGCGCTTCTACAACGGCAACGAGTGGTTCTCCTTCGAGACGCTGCTCGGCGAGGACGGCTCCGTCGGGTTCCGCTACCGCGGGATCGCCAGCACGCGTGCGGCCGGTGAGGGCGCCACGATCGGCATCGAGAACGGCGACGGCACCGACGCGCTGCAGTACTCCGCCGACCTCGCCGCCATCGCCGACGGCCAGAGCCTCGGCTTCGCCGCACGGCAGCACGGCCTGGTGAGCGGCACTGTCACGGACGCCAACGACGGCAAGCCGCTGGCGGGCGCGACGGTCAAGGTGGGCGGGGCCGCCTCGTTCACCACCGGAGCCGACGGCACGTTCCTCGGCCAGGCGCCGGCCGGCGACCATCTGGTGGAGGTCGGGGCGGACAACTACGGCACCCTCGCCAAGGAGGTCACGGTCAAGGCGGGCGAGCGCAACCTGCTCGACACCGCGCTGACCACCGGCCGGGTGAGCGCCTCCACGGGGCAGCTCACCCTGGTCATGCCGGCCTCGGCGAGCAGGAAGGGCACCGTCGAGCTGACCAACACGGGCGCGGGCACGACGTACACGATCGAGATCGATCCCGGCCAGAGCGGCTGGCTGAGCGTAACCCCGGCGAGCGGCGAGATCGCGGCGGGCAAGTCCGCGGCCCTGGAGGTCACCGCGTCCAGCGCTGGCATGGAGCCTGGGAGCGTGCGTACCGGCGTGCTGGTGGTGCGCTCGGCCAGCGGGCGAAACCCGGCGTTCCCGGTGCTGGTGTCCGTGGTCGTGCCCAAGCACCAGGTGGCCGTGGACGCGGGTGGCGGCCGGAGCGTGACCGACGCGGCCGGCGACACCTGGACGGCCGACCGCAAGTACACCGCCGGCGGGCACGGCTACCTGGCCGCGTCCGACAGGACGAGCACCACGGGCAAGACGATCGAGGGCACGAACGAGCAGAAGTTGTTCGGCAGCGTGCGTGAGGGCATGCGTGAGTACCGCTTCGACAACGTCCCCGACGGGGTCTACACCGTCGAGCTGGGTTTCGCCGAGATCCGGCACAAGGTGCCCGGCAAGCGGGTCTTCGACGTCGCCATCGAAGGCGCGCCCGTCATGTGGGCGTTCGACCCAGTCCGCGAGGCCGGTCCGAACACCGCGATCAGCCGCCAGTTCACGGTGAGGGTCGTTGACGGGCACCTCAACGTGAGATTCCACGAACGGATCGGCGACCCCAACCTGAGCTTCATCCGGGTCACCGAACGTCCTGACAAGGCAGCCTCCTAGAATTCCGGCTCCCGTGGCCCGTCCCTCCTGAGGGGGCGGGCCACGCTCGTTCAGCGCCGTGTACCAGGTGATGGGAGGGGGTAGCAGGCGGCTGTAGCGCCAGTACAGCCACCCGTCCGCCCGCTGGGCCTGGACACCATTTCGGCATGCTAACTTGGAATAATCGTTCCAAGATTGGGAAGAGCCGATGCCGGATGTGAAGCACTTCGATCCCGATGCCGTGCTGGGGCAGGTGGAGCGCCTGTTCTGGCAGCGCGGCGCCGCGTCCACGGGGATCGCGGAGGTCGTGGCGGCCACCGGGCTCAGCCGCTCCAGCCTGTACGCCACTTTCGGCGGCAAGCAGCAGTTGTACGTGAAGGCGCTGCGCCGCTACGTCGAGCGGCGCTCGCAGCCGGCTTTCCAGGCCCTGGCCGACGACGGGCGCGGCCTGGCGGCCGTCGAGGGCTTCTTCGACCGGCTGATCGAGGCCCGGTGCGCCGGCGAGCACGCCCGCTGGGGATGCATGGTGTCCAACGCCCACGCGGGCGGGGAAGGCGGCGACCCGGAGGTGCGTGGCGTGCTGGACCAGCACCAGGACCGGCTGCGCACGGCGATGCGCGCCGCCCTGGAGTCCGCGGACCTCCGTCCGGACCTGGACCTCGACGCCACCGCCGAGATGCTCGCCCTGCTGGCTTACGGAGTGAACCTGCGCTCGCGTGCCGGCGCGGATGCGGCCGCCCTGCGGCGGGGCGTGTCCGCGTCCATGGTCGCGCTCCGGCCGCACTCGATTCGCTGAAAGACCCCAAGGAGCAGAGATGACCAGACCGCAGGCCGTGATCTTCGACGTGAACGAGACGCTCACCGACATGGAGCCGCTGCGGGCCAGGTTCGAGGAGGTCGGGCTGCCCGGCCACCTGATGGACACCTGGTTCGCGAGCGTGCTGCGCGACGGCTTCGCGCTGACGGCGGCCGGCGGGTACGCCGAGTTCGCCGCGATCGCACGGGACGTGCTCATGGGGATGAGTTTGGAGGACAAGGCGATCGGCCACGTGCTGAGCGGGTTCGCCGAGTTGCGGGTGCATCCCGACGTACCGGAGGGGATGCGGATGTTGCGCGAGAGCGGCATCCGGCTGTTCACGATGACCAACGGGGCCGCGGCCATGACCGAGGGCATCCTGGGCCGTGAAGGGCTGCTCGACCTGGTGGAGGCCAGGCTGGACGTGAGCGGCCCGAGGGTGTGGAAGCCCGCCCGCGGCGCCTACGACTACGCCGTCGGCCGCGCGGGCGTGCGCCCCGAGCAGGCGGCTCTGGTCGCGGTGCACCCCTGGGACATCGACGGAGCCCAGCGTGCCGGGCTGGTGGGTGCGTATCTGGAGCGGCGCGGCACGCCGTACCCGGGCGTGATGGGCGCCCCGGCGGTGTCCGCCCCGGATCTGCGGGCACTGGCCGCGCTCTGGAGCTGACCTTCACGGCCTGCCGGGGAAGAAGTCCGCACCCTGGACGTACTCCATCGCCTTGGTGAACTCCGGGTCGCTCCAGCGGCGCGTCAGCTCCTCCGGCGTGAGGTCCTCGATGTGGGTCTGGATCCACCACAGGTTCCCGAAGGGGTCGCGTACCCGGCCCACCAGGTCGCCGAAGGCCAGGTGGGTGACCTCGGTGACCGACGTGCCGCCGGCCTCGACGGCCCGGCGGTGGGTGGCGTGGGCGTCGGGCACGTACAGGCGCAGGAATCCCGGCGTCGGCGGCCAGTCCGGGTTCGCGTCGAACAACATCACGATCGCGTCCGCGATCCGCACCTCGGCGTGCCCGATGCGGCCCTGGTCGTCGGTGACGCGGCCCAGCTCCACGGCGTCGAAGGCGCTCTTGATCCAGTCGATGAGCCCGGCCGTGTCGTGCGAGATGAGCCACGGCGTGACGGTGGTGTAGCCCTCGGGGATCGGCTTGACGGTCATGTTTCCTCCTGGAAGGTGCGATGCCATCACGGTATTTCGGGAGTAGGTCAAGACCTGTCCTACATGGCACGGCATTCTGGGTTCCATGAGCGAATCCCGCCTCCTCAGCCTCCTGTCGCTGCTCCAGACCCCGCGCGAGTGGCCCGGCGGCGAGCTGGCCGAGCGCCTCGGCGTCAGCCGCCGCACGATCCGGCGCGACATCGAGCGCCTGCGCGCCCTCGGCTACCCGGTCGAGGCCACCATGGGCGCCGACGGGGGCTACCGCCTGGTCGCCGGCACGGCCATGCCGCCGCTGCTGCTGGACGATGAGGAGGCGGTGGCCATCGCGGTGGGGCTCGCCACCGCGGCCAGGCATCCGGTGCAGGGCATCGAGGAAGCGTCGGTACGGGCGCTGGCCAAGCTGGAGCAGGTGCTGCCGTCCCGCCTGCGGTACCGGGTGAGATCCCTGGGCGGCGCCACCGTCCCGCTGCCCGCTTTCGGGACGCCCGAGGTCGATCCCCAGCAGCTGACCACGCTGGCTACGGCCGTGGCCAACCGGGAGCGGGTGCGTTTCGGGTACCGGTCCAACGACGGCGTCACCAGCACGCGCCTGGTCGATCCGCACCGGCTGGTCGTGGCCGGGCGGCGCTGGTACCTGCTCGGGCACGATCGCGACCGCGACGACTGGCGGATCTTCCGCATCGACCGCATCGCGGACCTGCGGGCGACCGGCGCCCGGATCGTGCCACGCGAGCCGCCTGCCGAGGACGCCGCCGCGTACGTGATGGACAAGCTGTACTCGACGGCGCCCACCTACGAGGCCGTCGTCACGCTGCACGCGCCGGTCACAGAGGTGATCAGGGGAATGGGCGAGGTCACCCCGGTCGGTGACCGGACCTGCCGGCTACGCATGCCCGGCGACACCCTGGACTGGCTGGCGTTCCGGCTGCTGGCGCTGGGCTGCGAGTTCGAGGTGCACGAGCCGCCCGAGCTGGTCCCGCACCTGCGCGCGCTGGCCGGCCGCCTCACCCGAGCGACCGGCTAGCGCGGAAAAGTCCGGGCATGATGTCCGGTACGCCGTCCCGGCTCCGACGTCCCTCGTGAAAGCACCGAAGAGAGGACACCAACCCATGAAGTACATGATTCTTTCCTACGCTTCCCAGCAGGACTACGACGGCATGTCGGGCAAGGACGCCGGCGACGTGCCCGCATGGTCGCCGGAGGACATGGCGGCCATGGCCGAATTCATGACGACCGTCAACAAGGAGCTGGAGGAGTCCGGCGAACTGGTCGAGACCCGCGGCCTGGCCGCGCCCGTCCACACCCGCAGGCTCGGCTCCCGCGACGGCGTGCCGTTCGTCACCGACGGGCCGTACGCCGAGACCCAGGAAGTGCTGGCCGGCTACTGGGTCGTGGAGTGCGAGAGCATCGATCGGGCCACCGAGATCGCCGCCCGCCTCGGCCAGTGTCCCTATCCGGGCAACACCTACGACAACGCCTACGCCGACATCAGGCCCATCGCCGAGTCGGCCGAGGACATGGGGTTCTGATCGACGACTCTCCGGCCGAGGACCTGCTGCGCGAGCTGGCGCCGCAGGTCCTCGGCGCGCTCGTCCGGCGTTATGGGCATTTCGCCACCGCTGAGGACGCCGTGCAGGAGGCGTTGCTCGCCGCCGCCGTCCAGTGGCCGAAGGAGGGCAGGCCGGACGACCCGCGCGCTTGGCTGATCACGGTGGCCTCGCGCCGGCTGACCGACCTGCTGCGCAGCGAGCAGGCCCGCCGGCGGCGGGAGGACGCCGTGGCGGCGTGGACGCTGCCCGGCGATTGGCTGGCGCCCGCTGCCGACCAGCCGGCCGCCGCCGCGGACGACACGCTCGTGCTGCTGTTCATGTGCTGCCACCCGTCGCTGACGCCGCCCTCCCAGATCGCGCTCACGCTCCGCGCGGTCGGCGGTCTCACCACGGCGGAGATCGCCCGGGCGTTCCTGGTTCCCGAGGCGACGATGGCGCGCCGCATCACGCGGGCCAAGCAGCGGGTCAAGGACAGCGGGGTGCGGTTCCGCCTGCCGCGCGAGAACGAGCGCGCCGAACGGCTCGCCGCAGTGCTGCACGTGCTCTACCTGATCTTCAACGAGGGGTACGCCAGTACGTCCGGGCCCGATCTGCAACGCGCGGAGCTGGCCGCCGAGGCGATCAGGCTCGCCCGCATGGTCCACCGGCTGCTGCCCGGCGACGCCGAGGCGGCCGGGCTGCTCGCGCTCATGCTGCTCACCGACGCCCGCCGCCCGGCCCGCACCGGCTCCGACGGCGCGCTGATCCCGATGGCGGAGCAGGACCGCAGCCTGTGGAACGCTGCCCAGATCGAGGAGGGGGTCGCGCTCGTCACGGGGGCGCTCGCCCGGGGCAGGGCCGGGCCGTACCAGCTGCAGGCGGCCATCGCGGCGGTGCACGACGAGGCGCCGAGCGCGAAGGAGACCGATTGGCCGCAGATCACGGCACTGTACGAGCTGCTGATGCGCATGTCCGACAACCCCATGGTGGCGCTCAACCACGCCGTCGCCGTGGCCATGTCCCAGGGCCCGGCCGCCGGGCTGTCCCGGCTCGAACGGCTGGGCTCCGACGAGCGGATCGCCGGCGACCACCGGCTGCACGCGGTCCGGGCGCACCTGCTGGAGATGAGTGGGGACCACGCGGCCGCTGGGGAGGCGTACGAGGAGGCGGCCAGGCGCGCCATGAGCCTCCCACAGCAGCGTTACCTCCACGCCAGGGCCGCCCGCTTGAAAGGCTCAGGCTGATCCGCCCGGGCCGCTCGGCTGAATCGCTCAGGCTGATCTGCCGAGGCCGCTCGGCTGAATCGCTCAGGCTGATCCGCCGGGGCCGCTCGGTTGAATCGCTCAGGCCGAGCCGTCCGTCGCGGTGAAGGCCGTCAAGCTCTTCAGCTCGTGCCGCTTCACCTCGTCGAACAACTCCGACAGCCCTTCCTGGATCCGCACCAGCTTGTCCTCGGGCAGGCGCAGGCTGCGGGCGATCCTGGACGGGTCTCGGCCGCCGTGCCAGGCGATGACCACCCGGCCGCCGGGACGGGTGACGCGGCGCAGCTCCCGCAGGCCGTCCATCAGGTCCGGCCAGATGGCCACGGTGTTGACCGTGACCACGCAGTCGAAGCTCCCGTCGGGGAAGCCGATGTCGGAGGCGGTGCCCAGCCGCAGGTCGGCGCCGCCCGCCCGGCGGGCCGCCAGCTCCCGCATCTCAGGCGAGGGGTCGACCCCGCAGACCTGCCCTGCGCCGGTGCGGCCGAGCAGCCGGACGAGGGCGCCGGGGCCGTACCCGACCTCCAGGACGTGCTCTCCCGGACGCAGGTCCAGCAGGGCCAGGATTTGCTCCTGTCGGTTGGTGAAGAACATGAACCACCCCGCCAGCCGGCCGAGCAGTCCGGAAGGCGAGGCGAAGGGCGAGTTGACGGGGCCGCCCGTGACCCACGATCTGGTAGCCATACCTTTCACCCAAGCGGTTCAAGCCGACTTGACGTCAAATGGGGACATGGATCTCGTTCCCATCGGGGAAGCTGCCCGCCTCTTGGGCATGAATGCCTCCGCGCTGCGTTACTACGAGGAACGCGGCCTGGTCACCCCCGTGACCCGCAGCGGGGGCCGCCGGATGTACGGCAGGCAAGAGCTGCGACGCCTGGCCTTCCTACGGACGATGCAGCAGCTCGGCATCTCGCTGAACACCGCGGGAGCCGTGCTGGACGCGCCAGGGGAGGCGTGGCGGGCGGCCGCGGCCGAGCAGATCGACGTGCTGGAGGAGCTCGTCAACCGCGCCAGAGCGGCGCAGTGGGTGTTGCGGCACGCGATCGAGTGTCCGGCCGAGCACCCCGCCCGGGAGTGCGAGACCTGGATCGGCATGGTGGACCAGCTGCTCGAGGGCTACACGTTCGCCCAATTGGCGGCCGAGCACTTGACGGAGTGAATCGCCTGGCTCGGCGCGGTGGCGGGGCTGCTCGAGTTCGCCGCCGTCCTCCTCATGCGCGACGTCACCGTCATCGGCCCTGCCCGCGCGTAAGCCGCCGGAAAATTGTGCGGCGGGGCGGGGAATGTTCCGCCGCGGGGTGTGGTTACATAGATCGTGACCGGTGTGTCCAGTGTCCCCGGGCCTCACCTATTGCCTTCGCGGATTACCGTTCGGCTGGAGCCGCGTTGTGCCTTTCGCCGAGAGGCGACCTGCACACCGGTACGCACTCGTTGAGCGCCCGCCCTCCCAGAGGGCGGGCGCTCTCGTGTGTTCACGTCGAACGTCGGTTTCGTGAACGCAGATCGACTACTCTACGTAATCGGATAGCTCCCAGGGATCGTGCGCGCAGAAGACGGCGACTCCGTGGTCGTGGGCGAGCGCGCGCAGGCGTTCCTGGCTGGACACCCGGCGCTCGGCGTCTACCTGCGAGTCGAGCTGCACGATGTCCATCAGCGGATGGGACTGCGGATCTTTGGAGATTTCGCCGTGGTGGAAGTACGCGTCGCCGGCGTGCAGCAGCCACCGGTCACCGTCGTGGACCGCGACCCCGGCGTGCCCCTCCGTGTGCCCGTCGAGCGGCACGAGCAGGATCTCCTCCGGCAGGCCCGTGAGCGGCCTGACTCCCTCCACGCCCAGCCAGCGGGTGCCCGTACCGGGATAGGTGACCCAGTGCGGCCCGTGCGCCCAGTGGCCGGGCCGGTAGCGACGGCTCGGCGCCTGCGTGAGCGCGGCCTTCAGCTCCGCCTCCATGACGTGCACCTGGGCGCCGGGGAAGTCCGGCAGGCCGCCGCTGTGGTCCACGTCCAGGTGGGTGAGCACGATGTGGCGCACGTCGGCGGGGTCGTGGCCGAGCTCGGCGACCTGCCGCACGGCGGTCTCGGCAGGCGACAGGACCGGCTCGACGAGCTCCGTCCATTCGTGTTCAAGCAGCTCGCCCGGCCGGGTCACGTCGTCGGTGCCGAGCCCGGCTTCCACCAGCACCAGCCCGGAGGCCGGGGTCTCGATGAGCAGGGCGTGGCATACGGCCCGCGCGGCCGGGCCGCCGTCGAGCGCGTGGATCTCGCGCATGGAGCCGAGATTCAAATGGTGAATTCGCATGCGGCTAGACTGCGACTTGAAGCGCGGTTCAAGTCAAGGAGCCCAGATGGACACGTTGCTCGACATCGGCGAGGTGGCCAGGCGCAGCGGGCTGGCCGCCTCCGCGTTGCGGTTCTACGAGCGCAAGGGCCTCATTGAAGCCGACGGACGCAATGGGCTGCGGCGCGCTTACCGCCCGGAGACGCTGGAGCGCCTGGCGCTGATCACCTGCGCCCGCGACGCCGGGTTCACTCTCTCCGAGATCGCCGCGTTCCTGCGGGCCCGGCCGTCGGACACGCGGCTGCGCGAGCACCTGGCGGCCAAGGAACGTGAGGTGGACGCGCGGGTCGCGCAGCTGACCCGGCTGCGTGACAGCCTGCGCCACGCGGCGGTCTGCGAGCACGACCCGCTGGTCGAATGCCCCGAGTTCAAGCGGGCGGTCCGAAGGGTTCCAGAAGGTTGATCACCCAGAGCTCGTGCGCCGTCCCGAGCTGACGTACTTGCGCGGGCGCAGGGCATGGACGCGCAGGGCCGCCAGGGCGGCGAGTTGCCCCGGCCGGTCCATCCGGACCACCAGCTCGTCGCTGAACGCCAGCCCCAGCGCGGTCAGCTGGGCGACCAGGTCCACCACCGGCGCGGCGACGTCCTGCAGCCCTCTGGCCGGATGCCAGCCCTCGCCGCCGACCACCTCCGCGACCCGCTCGTGCAGCTTGGCCGGCGACATCAGGGTGCCGTCGGCGAGCAGCATGAGCGCGGCCTCCCTGGCCGACACCTCGAACTCGTGCTCGCCCTTGGCCAGCAGCAACCTGGTGACCGCCGACCACATGGCCTCGGGCGAGGTCAGCAGCCGCTTGCCATGGTCGGTGATGACCAGTTTCGCGCCGTCCCGGCTGATGGCGCCCAGCTCTCGCTCGGCGAGCTCGCGCAGCCTGAGTGCCTCGGGCGACGGCGCCAGCCGCAGCGGCAGCGTGCCCTCCCTGGCCGCCAGGGACAACAGCGCGTGCAGGGCGGGCAGGGGCTGCGGGGTCACGGGCGCGTGCAGGCGCACCTCGAACGGCTGGGCGAGTTCCCGCCTGGCCGGGCCGCGGCCCAGCACCCAGCGGTTGAGCCGCTCGCCGTGCACCCGGTTGAGCCAGCTGTCGCCGCCCAGCTCGGCGCGCGGCTCGGTGAGCCAGCGGCGGGTCAGCGCGGACCGGTCCACCGTCTCGCCGGAGACGATGGCCAGCTCCAGGGCCGCGGCGCAGGCGACGTGCGCGCCCAGCTCCTCCGGTCCCATGATCATGCTCCACTGGAGTTCCGGCACGTCGGGCGGGAGCACGCCCGTTGCGTCGAGCGCCTGCTGGTAGGCGCTGGTGCCCGCGTCCTCGCCCTCGCGGGCGTAGGTGCGCAGGATCTGCACGGTCGTCGGGGACACGCACATCGCGGCGTACCGCTCCATCCCACCCAGCTGGAGCAGTCGCCCGAGGGAGCGTGCCAATCGCTCGTGGTCGCCGCCGACCTTCAGCGGCAACGTGTACCAGAGGAACTCGCAGACGTCGAGCTGGGTCACCGTCTCGAGCGGCTCCCCACCCGTCAGCCAGCCGACGGCGGTCCTGGCATCCTCGGCCAGCTCCGGGTGAGAGCGCTCCAACTCGGCGAGAAGGGCGGTGACATCCGGTGCACTCATGCCTGGAAGTTTGCCGTATCGACCCCTGGCCTGACGATGACCGAATCCGGTCCTTATTGGGTCTTGCACAGCGACTACCCTAAGAAAGCACTATACGACAGGAAGTAACCGGATTAGATCCATCGTTTTTCGAACAACATGCGGGCCTTCCACTCCGTGTACGGGATCAGTTCGGCGGTCAGGATCGGATGCAGCCACCAGAAGTTGATCAACGCTAGCAGGGCGTAGGCGCCCACGATGGCCGCCCCCCAGGTGCGCCGCGCCGACACCAATCCTTCGGCCGTCCGCGTGGAAGGGCCTATCAGGAGCCCGGCGCACAAGGTGATGGCCAGCACCATGAACGGCACCATCGGGATGGCGTAGAACAGGAACATCGTGCGGTTGTCGGCGATGGCGAAGTAGAACCACGGCAGCCAGCCCATCGCGTAGGCCAGCAGCACGGCCCCGGCCCGCCAGTCCCGCGTGGAGACGTACCAGGCGATCAACGCCACGAGCGCCGCCACGGCACCGAACCAGATCACCGGCGTGCCGACGCCCAGCACCGCCTCCGAGCAATCCTTGACGCCGCAGGCGTTCTGCTTGCCCTCGTAGAAGAAGGCGACCGGGCGCAGCAGCAGGGGCCACTGCCACGGCTCGGACATGTACGGATGCGAGGTCTCCAGGTCGCTGTGGAAGGAGAAGACCTGCCACTGGTATTGGATCCACGACCGCATCGAGTCGAAGAGGAAGAAGAGCGGATTGTCCGCCGAGGTGGCCCGCTCCCAGTTGCGCCCATAGCCGGTGTCCGTCCCGAACCAGCCGATCCAGGTGGCCATGTACGCCACGAACGGCACGATCCCGAACGCCAGGACCCCCTGCGGCACGTCCTTGTTGAACGCGCCCGCGTACGGATGCCGCAACCCCACGGCCCGCCGCGCCCCGAAGTCCCACAGCAGCGACATGATCGCGAACGCTACCGCGAACGCCAGCCCCGACCACTTGACCGACATCGCGAAGGCCAGGCACACACCGGCGGCGATCCGCCACGGCCTGGCTCCCAGCCACGGGCCCTGTGGCGAGACGGGGGAGTTCTCGTACCAGGTGACCAGCCGCTCGCGGGCCTGGTCCCGGTCCACCACGAGGCACGCGAACGCGGCCAGCACCCAGAACATCAGGAAGATGTCGAGCAGCGCCGTCCGTGACAACACGAAGTGCAGTCCGTCCAGCGCCAGCAGCAGTCCGGCGAAGCAGCCCAGCAACGTCGAGCGGGTCATCCTGCGCGCCACCCTGGCCAGGATGAGGATGGACAGCGTGCCGATCACTGCCGCGCTGATCCGCCAGCCGATCGGGTTGAGCCCGAACAACCACTCGCCGACGCCGATCATCCACTTGCCCAGCGGCGGGTGCACCACGTAGGAGGCGCACTTGTCGAGCGTCTCCTGCGTGCACGACTGCCAGATGTTCGTGTTGCCGGCCAGGATCGCCTTGTCCGCGTCCTTGATCGTGACCCGCTCCACGCCCCACGTGATCAGCGAGAACGCGTCCTTCATGTAGTACGTCTCGTCGAACACCACGGCCTTCGGGTAGCCGAGGTTCATGAAACGCAGGAGCCCGCCGAAGGCGGTTACCAGCAACGGCCCGATCCACCCCCACAGCACACTGCCGCGCATCGGAGGTATGACCCGATCACGCACGGAGCGAGTCGGTGGCAGGCTCTCGCCGGCCTCCGACGTCTCGTAGGCCTGGTACGGGGAATCGGTCACCGCCATTCGGCCATCGTACGGGGCTCAAGACGTTAGGTAAGTCGAAACACGGTCTAATTGGGATGCCCTGCCACAATGGGCAGGTGGCAGGAGACGGCAAGTTGGTGCTGGCAGGGGCCCCCATAGGTCAGGCAGGCGACGTCTCTCCGCGGTTGCGCGAGGTGCTCGGGAGCGCCGACGTCGTGGCCGCGGAGGACACCAGGCGGCTACGCAGGCTCGCGGCCGAGCTGGGCGTCGTGATCGAGGGCCGGGTGGTGTCCTATTACGACCAGAACGAGGCCGGCCGGGCCCAGGAGCTCCTGGAGGTGCTCGAGCAGGGCCGCACGGTCGTGATCATCACGGACGCAGGCATGCCGGGCGTCTCCGACCCCGGCTACCGGCTGACGCGCCTCGCGGTCGAGGCGGGCATCACGGTCACCGCGCTGCCGGGGCCGAGCGCCGTCACCACCGCCCTGGCCGTGTCAGGGCTGCCCAGCGACCGGTTCTGCTTCGAGGGGTTCCCGCCGCGCAAGCCAGGCGACCGGGCCCGCCGCCTGGCGGCGCTGGCCGGCGAGGAGCGGACGATGGTCTTCTTCGAGGCCCCGCACCGGCTGGCGGACTCGCTGGCGGCCATGGCCGAGGCGTTCGGGGCGGACCGGGAAGCCGCCGTGTGCCGGGAGCTGACCAAGACGTACGAGGAGGTGCGCCGGGGCGGGCTCGGCGAGCTGGCCGAATGGGCGGCCGCGGGCGTCAAGGGCGAGATCACGATCGTGGTCGCCGGCCACGTGCACGTGGCCGGCGAGACGGACCCGGACGAGCTGGTCGCGGAGGTGGACCGAAGGGTGGCCGAGGGCGCGCAGCGCAAGCTGGCCATCGCCGACGTGGCCAAGGAGGCTGGCATCCCCAAGCGGGAGCTGTATGACCTGGTTCACAAACGCCTATAGTGCGCATCGTGAGGAACAGGGGGGTTTCGCCACAGCGGCTAGTCCCACCCTTTCAGGGGTCCGTCTTGCTGGGCTGGGTGGGGCCGCTCGTGGTCGCGTTGTTCGGCGGGATCCTGCGCTTCGTCAGGCTCGGCGAGCCCAAGGCCGTGGTCTTCGACGAGACCTACTACATCAAGGACGCGTACGCGCTGCTCAGGTACGGCGTCGAGCGGACCACCCTGGGTGACGCCAAGAATCCCGTCGCCGACAAGCGCTTGATCACCGGCAACCTGGACATCTTCCAGCAGTGCCCCGATCCGGTCGACTGTGCCTCGTTCGTGGCGCACCCGCCGCTGGGCAAGTGGATGATCGGCGTCGGCGAGTGGCTGTTCGGCATGAACCCGTTCGGCTGGCGCTTCGCCGCCGCCCTCGTGGGCACGCTGTCCATTCTGATCATCGCCAGGGTGGCGCGCAGGATGACGCGCTCGACGTTGCTGGGCTGCCTGGCCGGGCTGCTGCTGGCGCTGGACGGGCTGCACTTCGTGTTGTCGCGGACGGCGCTGCTGGACATCTTCCTGATGTTCTGGGTGCTGGCCGGGTTCGCGTGCCTGGTGGCCGACAGGGACTGGGCGCGGCGGCGGCTGGTGGACTGGTACGAGAGCGCGCCCATCACCGGGCTAGGCCCGCGGCTCGGGGCCCGGCCGTGGCGGCTGGCGGCTGGGGCCTGCCTGGGCGCGGCCTGCGCGGTCAAATGGTCGGGGATCTTCTTCCTCATCGCGTTCGCGGTGCTCAGCCTCATGTGGGACATGGGGGCCAGGCGGGCGCTGGGACTGCGGCAGCCGCACCGGGGGGCGCTGACGTACGACATGCCCGGCGGGCTGGCCGCGATGGCCCTCGTGCCGGCGGCGGTGTTCCTGGCGAGCTGGACGGGCTGGTTCGCCACCGCCGGCGGATGGGGCCGCAACTGGGAGCCGGCCACCTCGGCGAACAATCCGCTCTTCTTCGTCATCGACTCGATGCGGTCGTGGTTGGAGTACCAGAGCCAGGTCCTCGGCTACCACAGCGGCCTGGACGACTACCACCCCTACATGTCGGACCCGTGGACGTGGCCGCTGCTGTTGCGGCCTGTCTCGTTCCACTACCCGTCGAACCTGCCGTCGTCGGCATGCGGTGCCGACACGTGCTCCGAGGCCGTGCTCGGCGTCGGCACCCCCGCCCTGTGGTACGGCGCCCTGCTCGCCCTGCTCGGCCTCATCGCCTGGTACGTGTCCTCGCGCGACTGGCGGGCCGGGGCCGTGCTGCTGGCGTTCGCGGCCGGCTGGCTGCCGTGGTTCTACTACGCCATCGTCGGCAACCGCACGATGTACCTGTTCTACATGATCCCCGTGGTGCCGTTCATGGTGCTGGCGATCGTGCTGGTGGCCGGGCTGATCCTGGGCAAGGAGAACGCGCTCCCGGCCCGGCGGGCGACCGGGGCCGCGGCGGTCGGCGCGTTCGCGCTCATCGTGCTGATCAACTTCTGGTGGCTCTACCCAGTGCTGACCGCCGAGACCCTCACACAGGCAGAGTGGTGGGCTCGGATGCTGATGCGCTCCTGGGTGACCGCCGCCCCCAAGTGACGCCCTTGCGCAGCGTGATCGCCGCCGCGATGCAGGCCAGGGGGACGGCCGGAAGCACGTAGCGGTAGTCGAACTCGGCCGTCGCCGCCGGGGCCAGCAGCAGGCCGACCGCGCCCAGCCACGGCAGCACCACGGGGCCGCCGAACTTCCGCCAGCGCACGACGATGCCGTACAGGCCGATGAGCAGGATCCCGCCGAGCATGATGCCGCGCAGGTGGAACACCTTCTGGTAGCCACTCATGATGTCGGCCCACGGGTGCACGATCCGCGTCTCCGGCGGGCCCTGCTCGTAGCTGAACGCGTCGGTGTCGGTGAACCCGCCCCCGTATGAGGACCACTTCGGCAGCCGCTTGGGCCAGCCGTTCTCGTCGAGCGCCACGTACGGCTTGAACTGGTACATGTTGTACGTGTTCTCGTCCGGGAAGCGAGGCCGGGACCAGTGGAACGAGCGGAAGAAGTCACGCGCGACCACCTTCAGGTAGTCGCCGGGCTGCGAAAGGATCGCCCGGGTTGCGAACTTGCTCGCCGCGTCGTTGGTGATCTCGCTCCACTTCTTGTTGACGCCCCACCGGTGCAGCACCTCGCCGGTGGCCTCGCCGTTGTGGCTGCCCTGGCCCCAGAGGTACCACTGCGCGTACTCCTTGCGCTGGCTGACCGGCTCGTTGATGCACAGCAGCAGAAGCTGGACCTCTTTGTACTTGTCGATGTCCATCTTGTTGCAGTCGGCGAAGATCGCCGTCCGCATGTACAGGATGAGGCCGTCGCTGCTGGTCATCGCGAACTTGCCGTTCGCCGAGGCGAACCAGCCCATGTAGGCCATCACCGGGATCGCGCACGCCGTGATCACCGCCGTGATCGGCCGCCAGCCCGTCCGCTTGACCAGCAGGTAGAGCACCACCAGCGCCAGGATCGGCAGGCCGATCGAGCGCGTCAGCCACGTCAGCGCCAGCAGGAAGCCGACGACCGCGCCCGCCTGCCACGACAACCGCCGCTTCCACAACACCAGCGTGATCACGCCCACGACGAGCAGCGTGAACATGCTGTCCGACATCACCAGCTGCTCCAGCTGGATCTGGTAGGCGTCGAACAACACCGGCGCCGCCGCCAGCGTGGCGCCCCACTTCGGCAGCCGGAACTTGATCCGCAGCAGCGCGTAGATCAGGCAGGCCGTGGCCAGGCCCATCAGGTGCTGGGTGAACGTCACCAGCGCGAAGCTGTGGAACGGCTTCAACATCATCAGCCAGAAGCTGTAGCCGTCCGGCCTGATCGGGTGCGGCCTCGGGTGCAGCGCCACCGAGACGTACTCGTAGGAGTCGTTGAACCACATGGCCGGGCCGTATCCGAGCATGGTGATGAGCCGCAGCACGGCGCCCACGCCGAAGGCCGCGGCGAACACGCGATGCCGGCGCAGGAACGACAGCCAACGTGCTGCCCGGCCAGGAGCGGAGTGGTCCACAGGGGTAATCTCCGCGACGCTCACCATGATGTAAAGAATGCCAGTCGTTTTTGGGTCTTGACGCGAGCAGGCTCGGGCAGAGGGCATGATGGTTCACTGGAACAGCCTTAACTGAAGGGTAGACACGTGGAACTGACGGTGGTCATGCCCTGCCTCAATGAGGCGGAGACCGTGGAAGTCTGTGTACGCAAGGCGCTGGCGTGCATGGAGGAGCACGGCATCGAGGGCGAGGTCCTGATCGCCGACAACGGCAGCACGGATGGCTCTCAACAGCTTGCCCGCGACGCCGGCGCCCGCGTGGTCCACGTCGAGGAGAAGGGCTACGGCAACGCCCTCTTGGGCGGCATCAGGGCAGCGCGCGGCAAATTTGTCATCATGGGCGACGCCGACGACTCCTACGACTTCACTTCGCTGCTGCCGTTCGTCGAGCAGCTGCGTGACGGCGCCGACCTGGTCATGGGCAACCGGTTCAAGGGCGGCATCGCACGCGGGGCCATGCCCCCGCTGCACCGCTACCTGGGCAACCCGGTGTTGTCGTTCATCGGCCGGCTGTTCTTCCCGTCGGCGATCGGCGACTTCCACTGCGGCCTGCGCGGTTTCCGGCGCGACTCGATTCTGAAGCTGCAGCTGCAGACCGGCGGCATGGAGTTCGCCTCCGAGATGGTGGTCCGCTCCACGCTGTCCGGGCTCGACGTGCGCGAGGTGCCCACGACCCTCTCACCCGACGGCCGCTCCCGCCCGCCGCACCTGCGCTCCTGGCGCGACGGCTGGCGCCACCTGCGTTTCCTGCTGCTCTACAGCCCGAAGTGGCTGTTCTTCTACCCCGGCGTGCTGATGATGATCATCGGCCTGGTGGCGGGCACCGCGCTGACCTTCGGCCCCGTGGAGATCGGCGAGCTCGCCTTCGACGTCGACACCCTGGTCGGGTCGTCGGCGCTGGTGGTGATCGGCTTCCAGGCGGCGTTGTTCGCGCTGTTCACGAAGGTTTATGCGGCCGAGGAAGGATTCTTGCCGGAGTCGCCGCGGATCCGAAAGATCATCGATATCGTGACACTGGAGAAGGGGCTCGTCGTCGGTGGGGTGCTGGCGCTGGCCGGTCTGGTCGGACTGGTGATGTCGCTGGTGCACTGGCAGGTGCGCAGCTTCGGCGAGCTGGACCCGCGCGAGTCACTGCGCCTGGTGGTGCCGTCGGCGACGGCGTTGATCATGAGTTTCCAGACGATCTTCGCCACGCTCTTCGTCAGCATCCTCGGCATCCGGCGGTCCCGCGAAACCCCTATCGACCGCGCCGCCGCCGCCGCTGAGGAGGCCGCGGAGGCAGTTTCACGAGCAAAATCAAAAGCATAAGGATCTTTTACGCGCTGCCGTGGCCCGGCCAGTCGCCGCCGCTGGCTCGCGTCTGTCCAGGGAAACGGCCTCTGACCGGTCAGTGGCGCACCACCGTAACGACGCGCATCGTTGACCGAGTTCCGTGGCTCACCCCGGCCGCCAGCGACATGGCGCCGGACCCGCCCGCTCTCCGCCGACGCGGCGCTTGGTGGGCGGGGGGCCGTTGGTGCGGGATGGCGGGGCCGTTGGTGTGCGCCAACAGGCCACGGGCAGCGCGGAAGTCGGTTAACGTGGGCTCGCGTAACGGCGGGTGACTTGTGAAGGGTCAGAGGCCGTTCCCTGGAGGGCCATCAGCCGAAGTGTGGCGAGTGGCCGGCCACGGCAGCGCGTAAACAATGGTGAAGTTAGAGTCCCTTAGGCTAAGACCATGTCCCAGCACATTTTGACCGCCGTTGCTTGGCCGTATGCGAACGGCCCTCGTCACATCGGGCACGTGTCAGGTTTCGGCGTGCCGTCCGACGTTTTCAGCCGCTACCAGCGGATGGCGGGCAACAAGGTGCTGATGGTCTCCGGCACCGATGAGCACGGCACGCCCATTCAGGTGCAGGCCGACAAGGAAGGCGTCAGCGCCAGAGAGCTGGCCGACCGCTACAACCGCGTCATCGCCGAGGACCTCACCGGCCTGGGGCTGTCCTACGACCTGTTCACCAGGACCACCACGAACAACCACTACGCCGTCACGCAGCAGATCTTCAAGGGTCTCTACGACAACGGCTACATCTTCCCTAAGACCACGATGGGCGCCATCTCGCCCTCGACCGGCCGCACGCTGCCCGACCGCTACATCGAGGGCACCTGCCCCATCTGCGGCTACGACGGCGCGCGTGGCGACCAGTGCGACAACTGCGGCAACCAGCTGGACCCGATCCAGCTGATCAACCCCAAGAGCCGCATCAACGGCGAGACCCCGATCTTCGTCGAGACCGAGCACTTTATGCTCGACCTGCCCGCCTTCGCCGAGGTGCTCGGCTCCTACCTGCAGTCCAAGCAGGGCGAGTGGCGGCCCAACGTGCTGAAGTTCGCCCTCAACCTGCTCGGCGACCTGCAGCCGCGGGCGATCAGCCGCGACCTCGACTGGGGCGTGCCGATCCCGCTCGACGGCTGGCGCGACCAGCCCAACAAGCGGCTGTACGTGTGGTTCGACGCGGTCATCGGCTACCTGTCGGCCTCCATCGAGTGGGCCCGTCGCTCTGGCGACCCGGACGCCTGGCGCCAGTGGTGGCAGAACCCGGACGCCCGCGGCTACTACTTCATGGGCAAGGACAACATCGTCTTCCACGCCGAGATCTGGCCGGCGATGTTGTTCGGCTACAGCGGGCAGGGCGCCCGCGACGGCTCGCCGGGCTCCCTCGGTGCGCTCAACGTGCCGTCCGAGGTGGTCTCCAGCGAGTTCCTGACGATGGAGGGCAAGAAGTTCTCCTCCTCCCGCCAGGTCGTCATCTACGTTCGCGACTTCCTCGCGCGCTACGACGCCGACGCGCTGCGCTACTACATCGCGGTGGCCGGGCCGGAAAACCAGGACACCGACTTCACCTGGCAGGAGTTCGTCAACCGCAACAACGGCGAGCTCGTCGCGGCATGGGGCAACCTGGTCAACCGGTCGATCTCGATGGCGGCGAAGAACTTCGGCGCCGTCCCCGAGGCGGGCGACCTGACCGACGCCGACCGGGCGCTGCTTGAGCGCTCGCGCAACGCGTTCGGCCCAGTGGGCGCCGAGCTCAACAGGTCCAGGTTCAAGAACGCGATCACCGAGGCGTTCGACGTGGTCCGCGAGGCCAACAAATACCTGGCCGAGCAGGAGCCGTGGAAGCTCAAGGAGGACCCGGAGCGGCAGAAGTCGATCCTGCACGTCGCGCTCCAGGTGGTCGACGACGCCAAGACGCTGCTCACGCCGTTCCTGCCCAACTCGTCCAATAAGGTCTTCGCCATGCTCGGTGGCGAGGGCGTCTGGTCGGGCATGCCGGAGATCCACGAGGTCGACGAGGACGGCGGCAAGCCATACCCGGTGATCACCGGCGACTACGACGACGGGGCCCGCTGGGAGCACCGGCCGATCAAGCCGGGCACGCAGCTCGCGCCGCCCGTGCCGCTGTTCAAGAAGCTCGACCCGAAGGTCGTGGACGAGGAGCTGGCCCGGCTGGGCGAGTAACCACGTGAGCAAGATTCCCGCCGCCCCTGAGCCGCTTTCCGCACCCGTGTTCGACAGCCACTGCCACCTCGACATCATGGTCGGTAACCGGCAGGCATCCTCTGGCGACCCGGTGGCGCAGGCGGCTCAGGCCTCCGCGGCCACCGTACGGGGCATTCTGGAGGACGCCAGGGCGGTCGGCGTGACCAGGCTCGTGACGATCGGCTACGACCTGAAGTCCTCCCGGTGGAACGCGGAGACGGCGGCGGCGCAGGAAGGCGTGTACGCGGGGGTGGCGATCCACCCGAACGAGGCGCACGAGGCGACTCCCGACGTGCTGGCCGAGATCGAGGCGCTGGCGGGGCGGCCGGAGGTGCGGGCGGTGGGGGAGACCGGGCTCGACTACTACCGCGACTGGGCGAGCAAGGACGACCAGCACGCCAGTTTCCGCGCGCACATTGAGATCGCCAAGCGCACCGGCAAGGCGCTGGTCATCCACGACCGGGACGCGCACGACGACGTGCTGAAGGTGCTGGCCGATGAGGGCGCGCCGGACGAAGTGGTGTTCCACAGCTTCTCGGGCGACGCCGCAATGGCGAAAAAGTGCGTTGAGGCCGGATATTTCATGTCGTTCTCCGGGCCGGTCACCTACAAGAACGCCGCCTACCTCCGCGAGGCCGCCGCCGCGGCGCCCCTCGAGCTCATGCTGGTCGAGACCGACGCCCCTTACCTGCCGCCGGTCCCGCACCGCGGCAAGCCCAACGCCCCCTACCTCATTCCGCTCACCCTCCGCTGCCTCGCCGAGGTCAAAGGGATCCATCCGGACCAGTTGTGCGAGGCGATCAGCGCGAACGGAGTCACGGTCTTCGGCGAGTGGTGACCATGTTTTGGTGAACCGGTGGCTGTCGAAGCGTGCTCACGGCTAGCGTTCGGGCGGTCACTTACCGGAGGTGGTCCGTGCGAGGCAGGAGGCGCGCGCCGCGTCCGCCGATCCCGTGGCGTTCCTCATGGACGCCGGTGGTGTGCCTGGCGGGCGCCGTTGCCATAGGCGCGCTCGTGGCGGTGTCGTTCCTGGTCAAGGATGTGACCGTGGTGGTCGACGGCCGACCGATGGCGGTACGGAGCTTCGCCGGCTCCGTGCGCGAGGCGCTCGACGACGCCGGGGTCGCGTTGAGCTTCGGCGATGTCGTACAACCGAACACAGAAGAGGACGTCGCCGACGGATCCAGGATCGTGGTGCGCCGCGCCCGTCCCCTGGTCCTGACCCTGGACGGCCGCACCACTCAACACCTGGTCACCAGCACGAATGTCGCCGACGCCCTCAACGAGCTCGACATCCCGCCGACGGCCGGAAAGATCTCGGCGCCCCGCGACGGGGCGGTGCCCCTGTCGGGGATGTCGCTGACCGTCTACACCAGGCGCAAGGTGTACGTGGTCGCAGGGTCCACCCGGATCGCCTCCCGCACCACCGCCCGCACGGTACGCGAGGTGCTCCGCAGGAATCGAATCATCCCGAACGACGGTTACCGGGTGAGCCCGCCGCTCGGCAGCTTCCCCAAGGACGGCACGGTCATCACGGTCACGCCGCTCAGAACCACGCCGATCCAGCCGGACGTCCTGCGGCTGAACTGGCCGGCGCTGGCCGCGTGCCAGTCGGGCGGCAACCCGCTGGCATACAACCCGGAGGGGCCGTATTACGGCATGTACCAGTTCAGTCCGTCCGTGTGGAAGGCGGTCGGCGGCATGGGCCTGCCGAGCGCCTGGCCGGTGGAGGAGCAGACCTACCGGGCCCAGCTCCTCTACCAGCAGGTGGAGGGCAGATGGCAGGGGCCGTGGCCGAGCTGCGGCCACCGCCTGGCCGGCTGACGCGATTCAGCCGCCGCTAGCCCGACACGGACACCCCGAAGTCAGCGCCCTTCTGCGGCTGGAGCGGCTGGAGGCTCTCGGCGTTCCGCCCGGCCACCGCGACCTTCCCATACGGCTGCGCGTCCGGCTGCCCCACGAACAACTTGTTGCCGCTGAAGGCCACCGACCAGCCGAACAACCCGTCACCGGTCGTCAGCTTCCTGTCCTCGGAGGCGCTCTTCCACGACACGACCCGTACGCCGCCGCCGTACGGGGCGCCGATGGCCAGCCGGCCGTCCGCCGAGGCGGCCAGCGAGAACCCGAACGCCTGCCTGCCCCCCTGTGTCACCGTCCTGATAGGCTTTTTCGCGGGGTCGAGCAGCTGCACGGAGCCGGGTCCCGGGGAGCTCACGGCGTAGCCGGAGCCTTCGGAGTAGGCCACCGCGTACCCGTACCTGTCGCCGGAGGCCTTGGTCGGCGAGTCCAGCTTCAGGCTGGTGATCTGGGACGCGAACACGTCGTCGATGAACACGGCCGAGCCCGAGTCGATCTTGCCGGCCTCGATCTGGCGGCCCGCGCCGTCGTCGTTCTCGTACGGGACCCCGACCAGCAGCGCGTTCCCGGACCCGAACGCCATCGACCAGCCGAACTGGTCGCCCACCTCGCTGTTGCCGCGCACATCGACGCTCTCCTGGCTGATCCTGCGGAGCTCGCCCGTGCCCTTGCGCACGTAGATCGCGCCCACGTCGAGGAGCTGCCCCTCGTCCTCGTACGGAGCCCCGATGGACACCAGGTCCCCCCTGGCCGCCAGCGACCAGCCGAAGTGCGCGAACCGCTGCGGTTGCGCGGCCGTCAGGCGCTGCGGAGGCTTGGCGCCGCCGCCGTAGACCACGTACGCGGCCCCGGCGTCCTCGACGCCGTCCACGTCCGCGTACGGGACGCCGACCACCACGTCGGCACAGGCGTCCCCGTCGACCTTCGCCAGACGCGCCGCCCAGCCGAAGGCGTCACCCCTGACCAGGCCGGGCACGGAGACGGGGAGGACCTTGTTGCCGGACAACACGTGCACGGCGCCCTTCTGATCGTCCGCGAACGGGTCGCCCACCACCACGTCGTCCACGCCGTCACCGTCGAAGTCGACGGCGCCCGCGCAGGCCGCGGCGGCTGGCCCCGCGGCGGCACGCCCCACGGCGGCCGTGGCAGCGGTGGTCGGCGCCGCCGTCACGCCGGCCGCGAACAGCAGCGCCATGAGCGCCCCTCGGACCCTCACAGCGCCACCTCGATCTGCTTGCCGTTCTCGAGCATGGTCGCCGTCAACTTCACGGGCTTGCGGTAGTTGGCCAGGTCGAACACGAAGGCGCTGTCCACGCGGGCGCCCGGCAGGATGGCCGGGGGCAGCGTGACGGCGGCGGGGTCGTGCTCGGCGCCGCGGTCGTCGACCATGGTGACCACGGGCTGGATCAGCACTTTGCGCTCACCGCCCGGGTTGAGCATCGTCCAGCGGATCACGCAGAGCTGGCCCTGGGTCGCGGTCTTGCCCTCGTACTCCTTCAGCCCGCACTCCGGGGCGGCCGCCACGATCGCGACCGGGTCGTCGAAGTTGTTGCCCAGCGCGAACCTGCGGCCCACATCGTTGGGGCCTGCCGTGGTGGCGGCCTGGGACGGGTTGCCGGAGGTGGAGGTCACCGTGTTCCGGCCGGACGTGACGATCAGGACGGCCACCGTGACGACGATGGCCAGCACGGCCGCCGCGGCGGCGATGAGCCACCGGGTGCCCGAGGTCCTGGTGCCGCCTAAGGTATCGGGCTCACCCGGGAGCAGTTCCGGGGTGATGCGGATCGCCCGATCGCCCGGCCGCGTCTCGACGGCCGGCTGCCCGGGCAACGACGCTTGCCGCTCCTGCTGCCGCGATGGCCCTGCCGGCCCGCGCTGCGACAGCGGCTCCTGACCGGTTTGCCGCAGCGGCGTCTGGGACCCTTGCGCGTGCGCGCCTTGCGCCGACTCGCCTTGTGCCTGCGTCCCTTGTGGCTGGGCGCCTTGTGGCTGGGCGCCTTGCCCGGGAACCCCTTGAACGCCGGGGGCGGCCGTTTGCCGCGGTTGCGCCTCGGGCGCCGTAGGAGGCGCTTGCCGCATTTGCTGCTGCGCCTGGGCGTCCGGCGCTCCGGGAGCCGCTTGAGGCGTCTGAACCGGCCGTGCCTTCTTCCGATCACCTCGCCGGAACAGCCCACGGGGCCGAGCGTTCTCCTGACCAGGCGCTCCGCCCTGGGCCTCAATGGGCCAGCGGGCCAGCTCCTCCTTGGCCGCCTGCTCCTCCCTGCGCGCCAGCTCCTCGAACGACGTCGGGCCGCTCGCCGCCCTGCCCATGGTGTCGCTCGGCGGCGGCGTCGTGAACGTCGCCGTGATGTCGGGCTTGTCCACCACGTTCTGCGGCGGCTGCCAGTCGGTGAGCATCTCGTTCGCGACCAGAGTCGGCGGATTGACCGACGGTGGCGGCGTATTGCCTCCCACCAGCGCGATCAGCAGGTCCTGCGCCGTCGGACGCGACGCGGGATCCATCGAGGTGGCCTGCCGGGCCAGCTCATTCAGCGGCGCGGGCAGCGCACCCAGCTCCGGCGGGGCGTTCAGCACGCGGTGGGCCATCGTGATGGGGTCTCCACGGCCGAACGGGTGCCGCCCGGTGCCCGCGTACGCCACCAGGCAGCCCCAGGCGAAAATGTCGGCCGCCGGGCTGACCATCTCACCACGTACCTGCTCAGGCGCCCACCACCCCGGGCTGCCCAGCAACTCACCGGAAAGCGTGAACCCCGTCTCCCGGTCGAGCGCCCTGGCGATCCCGAAGTCGATCACCCGTGGCCCGGACAGCGAAAGGATCACGTTCGCGGGCTTGAGATCCCTGTGCACCAGCCCCGCCACGTGAATCGCGGCCAGCGCCGCCGCGACTCCCAGCCCGACACCGTGGAGCGGTCCCGGGTCCAGAGCCCCAAATTTGGCGATCTGATCGGACAGCGGGGTGCCCGCGATGTACTCGGTCACCATGTACGGCCGCCCGTCACCGGTGTTGCCGTTGTCCAGCACCTGAGCCGTGCAGAACGACGCCACCCGGCGAGCGTTCTCCACCTCCGCATGGAACCTGGCCGCGAACCCCTCCTGGTTGGCGAACTCCGCCTTCACGACCTTGAGCGCGACAAAACGACCCGTCGGCGCGCGTGCGAGGAAGACGGTCCCCATCCCGCCTTCGCCGAGCCTCCCCAGCAGGCGGTATGGCCCGATCTCCCGCAAGTCCGTCGGGCGGAGCGGCGCGGCGCCCGTTGGCTCCATGAGGGACGTCCCTTCCTGTTCCACGCCATCCTCTCCTTTGGTCTCCCCATATGCCATTGCACGTTCTTCGATGCGGGAGACTGGTTGGATGATGAGGCTGTTGGGCCCTGCAGAAATACGTATTTTGGCGGATAAGCTAGATCTTCGTCCCACAAAAAAGCTAGGCCAGAACTTCGTGATCGACGGCGGGACCGTCCGGCGCATCGTCCGCGTGGCCGATCTGGCGGAGGATGACGTGGTCATCGAGGTGGGACCGGGGCTCGGCTCGCTGACCCTCGCCCTGCTGCCGTCGGCCTCCCACGTGGTCGCCGTCGAGATCGACCCGGTGCTCGCCGCCCAACTCCCCATCACGGTCGCCGACCGCGGCCTGTCCGACAGGCTCACGGTCGTCAACGCCGACGCCATGAAGATCACCGCTGACGACCTGGCGGGCTTCGTCCCCACCGCCCTGGTCGCCAACCTCCCGTACAACGTGGCCGTCCCGGTGGTGCTCCATCTCCTGGAAGTGCTCCCGTCCCTGCGCAAGGGCCTGGTCATGGTGCAGTCCGAGGTGGCCGACCGCCTCGCCGCCGGACCCGGATCGAAGGTGTACGGGGTGCCGTCGGTCAAGGCCGCCTGGTACGCGGACGTACGCCGGGCGGGCGCGGTCGGGCGTACCGTCTTCTGGCCTGTGCCCAACGTCGACTCGGGCCTCGTCTCCCTCACCCGCCGCGAACCACCTGCCACGTCGGCCTCGCGAGAGAAGGTCTTCGCCGTGGTGGACGCCGCGTTCGCCCAACGCCGCAAGACCTTGCGCGCGGCTCTGGCGTCGTGGGCAGGCAGCGCGGCCGAGGCGGAGAACATCCTCAGGGCGGCCGGTGTGGACCCGTCGGCCCGCGGCGAGCAACTCGACATCGCCGCCTTCGCGCGCATCGCCGAGGTCCGCGCCTGACGTTGTCCACAGCGCCCACAGCCTCCACCCTCCCATCCACAGAACCACGTTCGGCCCACCCGGCGCTCAGCCTCGCGCACGATGCTGGCCTTCCTCATCCACCCGCCACGGACGGACCCGGAAGGCCACCCATGACGCACCCCTTCGCTCTCCTCTCGCTCACCTTCACGAGCGGCTTCTTCGCAACCTTCACTCCCCTCACCGGCACAACAGCCCCCACCGCCGGCCCCCATGCGGCAACCCAGATCTCGCTCCCGCAGCAGCAGGAGACAAAGCAGAAGAAACAGAAGGGGGGAAGAAAAGAGAAGACCACTCCCGGCGACATCGCCGCCTCCGCCGCGCTCGACCAACTAGGCGTCTCCTTCTCCTGGGGAGGAGGGTCGGCAAAAGGACCCACCCTCGGCATAGGCCGAGGAGCGAGCACAAGAGGCTTCGATTGCAGCGGCCTGACCCTCTACGCCTGGTCCAGGGCGGGGGTGACCCTGAGCCACTACACCGGCGCCCAGTTCCGCCAGGGCCGCAAGATCGCAGCCGGCGCCCGCCGCGTAGGCGACCTGCTCTTCTTCGGCGGCGGCACAGGCGACCCCACCCATGTTGCCCTCTACCTGGGCGGAGGACTCATGATCCACGCCCCCAAGACCGGCGACGTGGTCAGAAAGACCAGCTTCCTCACCTCGCCCTACTTCCGCGCCATATACCGAGGCACCGTACGCCCAGGCTGACCCTCACCGGCGGGCACAGGCCTGCACCAATCCGGCCAGGAGCCCGGACAGCAGTTCCCGATCCTCGTCCCGAGCGGGCGCGTACTCCATGAGCCCGAGCCCGACCACCTCAAACCGCTCCGCAATGGCCGTCACCGTGGAAAGGAGCCGCTCAGGATGCAACCCTCCTGGCACAGGACTCCCCTCACTCCGAAAGATCTCCGGATCCAGCACGTCGAAGTCGATGTGGACATACAGAACGGCGTCGGCACCGTCTGCCGCGGACGCGATTGCCTCCACAACGGCGTCCGGGTCCGCCCCACTCACTTGGGGGATTCCAGCGGCCGACACGAACGCGGCCTCAGGGGATCGAGATCCCGCACGCCTGCCAGCACGATCCGCCGCGGATCCACCGGCGTCTCGGGCGCCGCCACGGGCTCGAGCCCCATCGCGCAGCCGTTCTGCCGTACGCGATCCGGACCCTCGCCATCGCCCTACCTCGACAACCGGCACCCCGGACAAATGACCGCCAACCTGACTCTCCGTGTTGGGGAATTGATCGTTGCCCACGTCATGTTTCAAGAACAGCATGTCAGAGCTACATGCCCCGATAACATCGTGCGGGGTCAAGGACACTCGGTCACTCGCTCCCCGATCTGAAGGCTGAGGCCCAACGGCTTCGCTTACACCACCAAGAAGGAAGAACATCGGTGCGCACCCTGACGGCGGTTCGCCTGGCGACAAACCGCCTTTTCCTCCCCCGCCACGCGGGAGTCGGTTTCCTCTCCGGCCTCCAGACCGAAGTATCCACGGAGAAGGTCCGATGACTTCGGTGGCCGTACGTGTGCCAGCGAAGGTCAACGTGCAGCTTGCTGTCGGCCCGCTCAGGGAGGATGGCTACCACGACCTGGTCAATGTCTTCCACGCAGTGTCGATCTTCGATGAGGTGGTAGCGAAGGAGTCCGAGTCAATCTCGGTGTCGGTCACCGGGAAATGGTCCGATCAGGTGCCGGTCGACGACAGCAACCTGGCCATCCGGGCCGCCCGCGCGCTCGCCAAGCACGCGGGACGCACCTATGGCGCCGACCTGATCATCCACAAGGACATCCCGGTCGCGGGTGGGATGGCCGGCGGCAGCGCGGACGCCGCCGGAGCTCTCGTCGCCTGCAACGAGCTCTGGGGGCTGGGCCTGCCCTTCGACGACCTCATGGAGATCGCCGGAGATCTTGGCAGCGACGTGCCGTTCTCCCTGCTCGGCGGCACCGCGGTCGGCACCGGCCGGGGCGAGCAGCTGAGCGAGCTCCCCACCGGCGGCACGTTCCACTGGGTGTTCGCCTTGGCGAAAGGCGGCCTGTCCACAGCCAGTGTGTACGCCGAATGCGACCGGCTCCGCGCCGCCGAGGCGGCCGAGGTCCCCTGGCCCCAGCTGAACGACTCGCTCCTGGAGGCCCTGGGCACCGGTGACGCCTACGCCCTGGGCTCTCACCTGAGCAATGACCTCCAGCCCGCCGCGCTCAACCTCCGCCCAGAGCTGGCGCCGACCCTGGACGCCGGTCGCCAGCACGGAGCCCTGGGCGCGATCGTCTCCGGCTCGGGCCCTACCTGCGCCTTCCTGGCCATCGACGCCCTCCACGCCCGGGACCTGGCCCTCAGCCTGACAACCACGGGCGCCGCCCACACCGCCGTCCCCGCCCACGGCCCCGTCCGCGGCGCCACCCTCGTGTAGCCCCTTGCCTCCACGGGCCCCCATTGGTGGCGAGAACCCTCCTCCGGCCATCGCCCAGTGGCGGGACCCTCGCCCTGACGCAACGCCTCCACCGGCCCGGTCAGTGGCGGGACCCTCGCCCTGGCCCAACGCCTCTACCGGCCCGGTCAGTGGCGGGACCCTCGCCCTGACCCGACGCCTCCACCGGCCCTCGGGCCGGGGGTGGGCGGGCTGAGAGGACGGCGGGGTGTGGGCCGGGGAGCCTATACCCTGAGGGAGTCATGAATCTGGTCAATCTTGAGTCGGTTTCCCATGCCTACGGGCCCAAGCCGCTCCTCAGCGACGTGTCCCTAGGTGTTGAGGCCGGGGACAGGATCGGCGTCGTCGGGCGCAACGGGGGCGGCAAGACGACCCTGATGTCCGTCATCGCGGGCGACGTGCGCCCCGACAGCGGCCGGGTCACGCACACCCGTGGACTGCGGGTCGCATTCCTCTCCCAGCAGGACACGCTCGATCCGGCCGCCACCGTAGGAGAGACCGTCCTGGGCGGGATGGCCGAGCACGAGTGGGCTGGGGACCAGGGGGTTCGGGAGATCCTGGCCAACCTCATCGGGGATCTCGACCTCCACGCCACGGCCGGCGACCTCTCGGGTGGTGAGCGCAGGCGTACGGCGCTGGCGAAGCTGCTCATCGACGACCACGATCTGATCATGCTGGACGAGCCCACCAACCACCTCGACATCGAGGCCATCGCGTGGCTGGCCGGGCACCTGGCGGCCAGGAAGAGCGCACTGGTGGTGGTGACGCACGACCGGTGGTTCCTCGACGCCGTCTCCACCCGCACGTGGGAGGTCGTGGACGGGCGCGTCGAGCGGTACGAAGGAGGCTACGCCGCCTACGTGCTGGCCAAGGCCGAGCGGGCGCGCATCGCCCAGGCCGCCGAGGATCGCCGCCAGAACCTCATGCGCAAGGAGATCGCCTGGCTGCGCCGCGGCCCGCCCGCCCGCACATCCAAGCCGAAGTTCCGCATCGAGGCCGCCCAGACCCTGATCGCGAACGAGCCGCCGCCGCGCGAGGCGGTCGAGCTCATGCGGTTCGCCGCGGCCAGGCTCGGTAAGACCGTGTACGACCTGGAGGACATCACCCTGCACGCCGGCGGGCCGGCCACCGGCCCGCTGGTGCTCGACCGCTGCACGTGGCAGTTCGGGCCGGGCGATCGCATCGGGCTGATCGGGGTCAACGGGTCAGGTAAGTCGTCGGTGTTGCGGCTGCTCGCCGACACGATCAAGCCCGACTCCGGCCGCGTGGTCAGGGGCAAGACGGTACGTCTCGCGCACCTGTCCCAGGAGCTGGCCGAGCTCGATCCGACGCGGCGGGTGCTGGAGTCGGTCGAGGCAGTACGCAAGTACCTGCAGGTCGGCAAGAGGGAATGGACCGCCTCCCAGCTCCTCGAACGCCTAGGCTTCCGCGGCGACGCCCAGTGGAAGGTCGTCGGCGACCTGTCCGGTGGCGAACGCCGCCGGCTCCAGCTGCTCATACTGCTCATGGACGACCCCAACGTCCTGCTGCTCGACGAGCCGACCAACGACCTCGACATCGAGACGCTCAACGAGCTGGAAGACCTACTGGACGGCTGGCCCGGCACGCTGATCCTGGTGAGCCACGACCGCTACTTCCTGGAGCGGGTGACCGACCGCTCCGTCGCGCTGCTGGGCGACGGCAAGCTGTCGTTCCTGCCCGGCGGGGTGGACGAATACCTGGAACGCCGCGCGGCGGGCACCGCCCTGACCGCACGCCTGGCCTCCGCGACCGCGACGGGTGGCGGGTCCGGTTCTGCCGGTGTCGGCGGTGGGCCGGTGCCGGCATCGACCGCGGGGCCGGCGTCCGGCCAGATGCCGTCGGGGCTGTCGGCCAAGGAGGAGCGGGAACTCCGCAAGGAGCTCAACCGCCTGGAACGCCAGCTCGACAGGCTGACCGACCAGGAGACCCGCCTCCACACCGCCATGGCGGAGGCGGCCAGCGACTACGCCAGGCTGGGCAACCTGGACGCCGAACTCCGCGAGATCGCGGCCCAGAAGGACACCATCGAATCAGAGTGGCTCGACCTAGCCGACCGCCTCGGCAGCTGACCACCGCTCTTCCTGCGATGGCCGTCTTCCCCTACGGCCGTCTTCCCCCACGCCCGCCTTCTCCTACGGCCGTCTTCCCCCACGCCCGTCTTCCCCTACGCCCGCCTTCCCCTACGGCCGTGCCACGCGGACCGCACGTGCCACCAAGACAATCCTCCTTTTACGGCGGTGCCAAGTTGCCCGCACGCGCCGACGCTGGTTTCCGTCTGTCATGGCCAGTTGTGAAGGCTCACGGGGTTCTCGCCGTTACGAGCGCATTGTGGGCCGTCTTCTTCGCTGATCCGGCGGCCGTCCGGGGGATGGACGGCCGCTTGCCCTATGGCAGGACGGGGGGGCGGCGCAGATCAGAGGGGAGAGTCGAAGGGGGTGAGGAGCATGCGGAGGAGAGACGCGAGGGCGCGCTGATCGCCCAGGCCCAGCCCGGACAGGAGCTCACGCTCACGCCGCAGCAGGTCGGAGAAGGCGGCGTCGACGCGGGCCAGACCCGTGTCCGTCAGGGACACCAGCACGCCACGCCGATCCTCGGGATCGGGCCGCCGGCGGACGAGCCCCGCCTGGGCGAGGCGGTCGATGCGGTTGGTCATGGTCCCCGAGGTGACCAGTGTGGCGCGGAGCAGCGCTCCAGGGCTGAGCTCGTATGGCTTCCCGGCGCGTCGGAGCGCCGTCAGCACGTCGAACTCCCAGGGCTCCAGATCGTGCTCGGCGAACGCGGCACGGCGGGCCCGGTCGAGATGCTTGGCGAGTCGTGACACTCTAGAGAGCACCTGGAGCGGCTCGACGTCGAGGTCGGGGCGTTCCGTCCGCCAAGCCGCGACGAGGCGGTCGACCTCGTCTCTCGCATCCTCCGTCATGACACAGAAGTGTACTGTCTTGACATCGAGATATATCTCTCGATATCAATTATCTTCATGTCAAGAGATATCTGGGACCCGGTAACCTACGCGGTCTACGCTGACGAGCGGTCGCGGCCGTTCATCGAGCTGATCTCCAGAGTGGGGGCGGTCAACCCCGATTATGTCGTGGACGCCGGCTGTGGCAGCGGTGAACTCACCGTGGAGCTGGGCAATCGCTGGCCCGACGCGACGATCGAGGGCTTCGACTCCTCACCAGCGATGATCACCAAGGCTCGTCAGCTGAAGACCTCCGCCAGGTTCGCGGTCGCCGACGTGGCCACCTGGCGGCCGGACCGGCCGATGGACGTGATCGTCTCCAACGCCGTCCTGCAGTGGGTGCCCGCGCACCGTGACGTGCTGGAGCACTGGATGGAGGAGCTGGCACCGGGCGGCTGGCTGGCTTTCCAGGTGCCGGGCAACTTCGACGCGCCGAGCCACGTCGCGATCCGCGAGCTGTGCGCCTCGCGGACCTGGTCGGACAGGCTCAGCGATGTCATCAGGAGTAACCCGGTCGGCGACCCCGCCGAGTACCTGGACCTGCTCAACCAGGGCGGCACCCAGGTGGACGCCTGGGAGACGACGTACGTGCACGTGCTCCAAGGCGAGAACCCAGTGCTGGACTGGGTCTCCGGCACCGCCCTGCGCCCGATACTCGACCGGCTGGACCCGGACGAACAGCGGCGGTTCAAGGCCGATCTGGCCGGGCCGCTCGCCGATGCGTATCCGTCCAGGCGCTACGGCACGCCGTTTCCCTTCAGGAGGATCTTCGTGGTGGCCCAGAAATGATCAAAGCGCTGCATCACGTCCAGCTTGCCGCGCCCAAAGGCAGCGAGCCGCTCCTCAGAGAGTTCTACGCGGGCGTGCTCGGCCTGCGCGAGGTGTCAAAGCCGCCGGAACTCGCCGAACGCGGCGGAGCCTGGTTCCGGAGCGACGGCGTGGAGATCCGCCTCGGCATCGAGGACGACTTCAGGCCCGCACGCAAGGCCCATCCGGCCTTCCTGGTGGACGACCTCGACGCGTACGTCGCCAAGCTTTCCGACGCGGTCCCCGATGACCTTTTCCCGGGTTATCGGCGGATCTTTGTCTCCGATCCAGTCGGGAACAGAATCGAACTCCTGCAATTAGTGTGATGTTTACCTGGTGGTGGCATCATTGTCCGAAATCGGACACTTGTGAGGTGCAGTGGGCATCGAGATCGAGGACAAGTTTGACGTTCCTCAGGATTACGTGATCCCGGATCTGAGTGGTCTGGCCGACGTCGCGGGCCCGAAGAGCTACCAGCTCGTGGCCCTTTACTATGACACGCCCGACCTGCGGTTGGCCGCCCGAGGCGTGACGCTCCGGCGACGACGAGGCGGCGACGACCCCGGCTGGCACCTGAAGCTGCCCAAAGCCAAGGGCGTGCGGCAGGAGATCACCCATCCGCTCACCCGCAGCACCAAAATCGTGCCTCCGGAACTGGCCGAACTCGTCCGCGCCTACACCCGAGGCGCCGATCTCCAGGTGGTCGCCGAGCTTGACACTCGCAGGACGGTCACGGTCCTGCAAGACGGCGAGACCAAGCTGGTCGAGATCGCGGACGACCGCGTCAAAGGCACCGTCTACGCCCGCGAACCAGCCGAAAACGAGCCGGCCAACGGCAAGTCGGCCATAGCCGAACCAGCCGAAGAGGGGCCTGCCAAGAACGAAGACGCCGGCGTCAAAGTGGTGCGGTGGCGGGAGGTCGAGGCGGAGCTGCTCGACGACACCAAACTGGCGCTGCTGGCCAAGGTCGGTAAACGGCTCAGGAAGGCCGGCGCCACCCCCTCTGAAGCCACCAGCAAACTCGCCAAGCTGCTCGAACCCACCCCACCCGCCAGAGCCCATACTGTCCCGGGCTCGGCCGGCGAGACCGTCGTCGACTACCTGGCGAGCCAGGTGGCCGCGCTGCTCTCGCAGGACCCTCGGGTACGCCGGGCCGAGGACGACGCCGTGCACCAGATGCGCGTGGCGTGCCGCCGGCTGCGTAGCGCGCTGAAGGCGTTCAAGACCGTCGTCGTCGACACCGGCCAGCTCCAGGAGGAGCTGCAGTGGCTCGGTAACGTGCTCGGCGAGGCCCGCGACCTGGAGGTGACCAGGGCCAGGTTCGCCAAGCTGCTCGCTCGCGTGGCCCCCGAGCTGATCATCGGCCCCATCCACACCAGGCTCGGCTCGGACCTCCTCAAACGCGAGGAGGAGTCCTACGTGCGGATCAAGGAAGCGCTCAGCGGCGACCGCTACTACGCGCTGCTCAACGCGCTCGACGAGCTCGTCGCGGAGCCGAATCTGGGCAAGGCGGCGGCCAAGCCGGCACAGGAGCGGCTCAGCGCCATCGCGGCGGCCGGCTGGAACAGGGTGACCAGAGCGTACGACTTCGCCCAGGCCATCGAGGACCTCGAACGCCGCGAGATAGCCATGCACGACGTGCGCAAAGCGGCCAAACGCGCTCGATACACCGCCGAAGCGCTGCAACCCACCCTCGGCAGGGACATGGCCAAGCTGGCTAAGCTGGCGGAGGACATCCAGGAAGTACTGGGGACGCACCAGGACGGCGTGGTCGCACAGGAAACGTTGGCGAAGGAGGCGGAAAGCGCCCGTCAGGCAGGTGAGGACACCTTCACGTACGGGCTGCTGGTCGGGATAGAACGCAACATCGCAGACCGGGCACACGCCGACTTCCCCAGGGTATGGGCGGAAACTGTCAAAGCAGTGGGGAAGCTTCTATGAGCGATCTTCCGGTCATTCCCTTCGAACGCAGCGGCCTTCTCGAGGTGCCCCCGGCATACCGGGAGCTCCGCATCAAGGAGGGCATCGCCAAAGTACGCACCCGCATGGGCGACGAGGTCTGGCTCGTCAGCGGGTACGAGGACGCCCGCAAGCTGTTCAACGACAGCCGGCTGGGACGCTCTCATCCGGAGCCGGACAAGGCCGCACGGCTGTCGGGCTCGGCCCTGCTTGGCGGCCCGCAGGGCGACATCGCCACAGAGAAGACCGAGCACGACCGCATGCGCAAGCTGTTCGTGCCGGCGTTCTCGGCCCGGCGCATGAAGGCGCTCACCGATCACGTGGGCTCGCTGGTGGACGAGCGGCTCGACCACCTCGCCAAGCTGTCGCCCCCGGCGGACCTGCACGCGGAGTTCTCCTTCCCGCTGCCGGTGCTGGTCATCTGCCAGCTGCTCGGCGTGCCGTACGAGGACAGGGAGTACTTCGGCGGCGTGTCGCAGCGCATGGGTGACATGCTCGACCCGAACAAGAGCCAGGCCGCCAGGGAGGAGCTGAGCACGTACATGGCGGGCCTGATCGAACGCAAGCGGCACGAGCCCGCCGAGGACGTGCTGTCCGACCTGGCAGGCGAGCTGGACGACGACGGCAAGATCGCGGAGCTGGCCGGCGCGCTGCTGTTCGCCGGACACGAGACCACGGTCAACCGCATCGACTTCGGCGTGCTGCTCCTGCTGGCCAACCCTGATCAGCTCGAGCTCCTCAAGGCCGACCCCGGGCTGGCGCCGGGGGCGGTCGAGGAGATCCTGCGCATGGTCGTGACGAGCCTGCACGGCCTGCCCAGGTACGCTCACGAGGACATCGAGGTCGACGGCTGGACCATCCGCAGGGGCGAGGCGGTGGTGATCCTTCCAGGCGTGGCCAACCGGGACGAGCGGGTCTATCCGGATCCGGACGTGTTCGACATCAGACGCCCGCAAACGGACCCGCACCTGAGCTTCGGCTACGGCCCGCGCTTCTGCATCGGGGCCAGCCTGGCCAGGGTCGAGCTGATCGCCGTGTTCAGCAGGCTGTTCGAGCGCTTCCCTGATCTGCGGCTGGCGGTCCCCGCCGAGGACTTGCCGCGCACGGCGGGGAGGATCGCCGACGGGTTCGCGAAACTGCCCGTCACCTGGTGAATTACCTGCCCCAGAGCTTCCGGTACGCCTCGCGGTAGCCCTTCGGATCCCAGGAGGAGCCGCCGTCGCTGTTGGCCGCCCTGCTTGCCTGGCGCACGCAAGGCGGGGCGGCCGAACGAGGCCTTCGAGCCGGCCGCCGACCCGGCCCTCTCCTGCACGGTCCTGCTCGACTTCACCGCTCCCGGCGCGGCGTGACCAGGCCGCCCGCCGGTCCGGGTACCCCTGGTGGTAACCCTGAAGCTCTCGATGAAACGGAGCAGAGCATGTCCGGCACGCCCGCACCCCGCCCGCGCCTCGCGGTCTCCCGCGCCGACCTCCCGGGAGCCGCCGTCGCCCGGCTGACCACCCGCTACGACGTCACCGTCTGGGAGGGGACGGCGCCGCCCGCCCCTGCCGAGCTCGCCGAACTGGCCCGCGGCTGCGATGCCCTGCTCGCCGTCGGCAACGACCGGATCGACGCCGAGTTCCTGGACGCCGCCGGCCCGCGGCTGCACGTCGTGGCGCTGGCGTCGATGGGGTACGACAGCGTTGACGTGGCGGCGGCCGGCGAGCGCGGCGTCGTCGTCACGCACACGCCGGACGTGCTGGCCGACACCACCGCCGACGTGGCGATGGCGCTGATCCTCATGGCCCGGCGCCGCCTCGTCGCGAGCATGGACATCATGCGCCGCGGCGAATGGGGCTCGGCCGACACGAGCGTGTTCTTCGGTCTCGACGTCCATGGGGCGACTCTTGGGCTGATCGGCTACGGCCAGATCGCCCAGGCCCTGGCGCGCCGGGCGGCCGGGTTCGGCATGCGCGTGCAGCACCATCACCCGAGGCGCAAGGAGGATGACACGCTGTCGCGCTGGGTCCCTTTCGACGAGCTCCTGTCGACCAGCGACGTGGTCTCCATCCACACGCCACTGACGCCCGAGACCGCGGGCATGATCGGCCCTGCGGAGCTGGCTCGGATGAAGCCGACGGCGACCCTGGTCAACACCGCGAGGGGCGGGATCGTCGACGAGGACGCCCTGCTGTCGGCTCTGCGCAGGGGCGAGCTGCACTCGGCGGGGCTGGACGTGATGACCGCCGAGCCGCGTACGGACCCCGGCGATCCGCTGTTCGCCGAGCCGCGCCTTGTGGTGCTGCCCCACGTGGGCTCGGCGACCGAGGCGACGCGGGCGGCGATGACCGACCTCGCGGCTCGCAACATCGAAGCCGTACTGAACGGTGAGGCCGCACCGACCCCGCTGCCGGGAACCCGGAGCCGGCCGGGCCGTTGACTCCTCTCCGTTCTGCCAGATCGCAGTATGCGAGCCTGCCCGTCACCTGATGATCGATCAGGCGGCGTAGCGCTCCACGCTCACGACCTGCCCGCCCGTCTTGTGCAGCACGGCGAACGCGCCCTTGCGCAGGTGCACCTTCTTGCCGCTCAGCGCCTGGATCAGCTCAGGCAGCACCTTGCCGTGGCTGCACACGGCGGCGGGCACCGTGATCTCCCTGACCAGGGCCGGCGTCTTGTGCGGGTCCTGGCTCTCCTCGCTGAGCAGCGGCTCGACCTTGATCTCGCCGTCGGTGGCGTCACCGTACGGTTCTAACGTCTGCAGGCAGCGGGCGCTGGGCGAGCTCATCAGCATCTCGGGCCGGTAGGCGGGCAGCGCGGTGGCCAGAGTGGCCGCCTGGGAGCGGCCGTCGGTGTCCAGCGGCCGCAGTGCGTCGTCGCCGGTCCACTCGCTCCTGGAGCCGGCCGAACCGTGCCGGACGAGGACGAGGGGCACGGTCTCGAGCGGCGCCACCGTCAGGGCCCGCAACAGCCCCGCGTCCCATTCGTACGTCAGCAGTGCCTTGGCCTCCTCCAGCGGCATCCAGTGCAGCTCGTCCACTTCTTCGCCGGGAAGGAACCCGTCGTCGGCCACCGCGTGGGCGGTCCAGTAGTCGACCCGCTTGAGCCGGCCCCTGCTGATGTAGTGGACGGGCGGCAGGGCGCGGCCGAGCGCGACGGTCATGCCGGTCTCCTCGTGTACCTCGCGGAGGGCGGCGGCGATCACGTGTTCCCCGGTCTTCAGCTTGCCCTTGGGGAAGGTCCAGTCGTCGTAGGCGGGGCGGTGAATGACAGCGACCTCGGGGCTGCTCTCCACGCCCCTCCAGACCACGGCTCCGGCTGCGCGGAGCAGGTCAGTCATCAACGGTCCTCCAGCGGCGCGTACCGATGAGATGGCTCTGCAGGTCATCGCCGCGATGGCGGGCCCACGTGCCATCGGAGTTGAGCCACCACACGTTCGTGGTCTCGGCCATGGCCTTGTCCATCAGCTCGATGAGGTAGGCCTTGTGTTGCTGCGACGTCACCTTGACCAGGGCTTCGACGCGGCGATCGATGTTCCTGCGCATGAGGTCGGCGCTGCCGATCCAGACCTCGGGCCGCCGGCCCAGGCCGAACTCGTACACCCGGGAGTGCTCGAGAAAACGCCCCAGAATTGACCTTACGCGGATATTTTCGGACAGGTCCGGGACGCCGGGCCTGAGGATGCAAATGCCGCGCACCCACAGGTCCACCGGGACTCCCGCCCGGGACGCCCGGTAGAGCGCGTCGATGATCTGCTCGTCCACCAGCGAGTTGGTCTTGATCCGGATCCTGGCGGGGCGGCCGGCCTGCTGGTGGGCGATCTCCCGCTCGATCCTGGCCAGCAGCCCGGTGCGCATGGAGTGCGGCGCGACCAGCAGCCTGCGGTAGGCGGAGTGGTTGGAGTAGCCGGTCAGGTGGATGAACAGGTCGGTGACGTCCTCGCCGACCAGCGGGTCCGCCGTGAGCAGGCCGAAGTCCTCGTACTGACGGGCGGTCTTGGGGTTGTAGTTGCCGGTGCCGATGTGGCAGTAGCGGCGCAGCTCGCCCGAGGCCTCCTGGCGGACGACGAGGGCGAGCTTGCAGTGGGTCTTCAGGCCGACCACGCCGTAGACGACGTGGCAGCCGGCGCGCTCCAGCTTCCTGGCCCAGGAGATGTTGGCGTGCTCGTCGAAGCGGGCCTTGATCTCCACGACCACCACGACCTGCTTGCCTGCCTCGGCCGCGTCGATCAGGGCGTTGACGATGGGGGAGTCGCCGCTGGTCCGGTAGAGGGTCTGCTTGATCGCGAGCACCCTGGGGTCGTCCGCGGCCACCTCGATGAAGCGCTGCACGCTGGTGGCGAACGAGTCGTACGGGTGGTGCAGCAGCACGTCGCGCTCGCGCAGGACGGCGAAGAGGTCGTCCTCTGCGTTGATCACCTCCGCGGGCACGAAGGGCCGGTAGCTGAGCTCGCCACGCTCCAGATCGGCGATGGCGTGCAGGCCCGACAGGTCGAGCGGCCCGGACAGGCGGTAGATCTCGTGCGGCGCGAGCTCCAGCTCCTCCACGAGCGGTGCCAGCACCTCGGGCGTGATCGTGTTCTCGACCTCCAGCCGCACGGGCGGGCCGAAGCGCCGCTTGAGCAGCTCCTTCTCCAGGGCCTGCATGAGGTTCTCTGTGACGTCCTCGTCGACGTCGAGGTCCTCGTTCCTGGTCACGCGGAATGCGTGGTGCTGGAGGATCTCCATGCCCTTGAAGAGCTGGCCCAGATGGGCCGCGATCACGTCCTCCAGGGGGACGAACCGGTCCTTGGACGCTGGTACGAACCGCGGCAGCTGCGACGGGACCTTGACCCGCGCGAAGACCGTGTGATCAGTCACCGGGTTGCGCACGAGGACCGCCAGGTTCAGGCTGAGCCCGGAAATGTAAGGAAAGGGGTGTGCGGGGTCCACGGCCAGGGGCGTCAGCACCGGCCTGATCCGCTCCCTGAACAGCCTGCGCAGCTCCGTGCGCTCCTCGCGGCCCAGATCCTCCCACCGGACGATCTCGATGCCCTCGCCCGCCAGCTCCGGGGAGATCTTGTCGTGGAAGACCGCCGCGTGCCGCCTGGCCAGCTCGTCCGCGATCGCCGCGATCCTGACCAGCTCCTCGCGCGGCTTCAGCCCGCTCTTGGTCCGCAGCAGCAGGCCGGTCGCCATCCGCCGCTTGAGTCCGGCCACCCGCACGCGGAAGAACTCGTCCAGGTTGCTCGCGAAAATCGCCAGAAACCGTACCCGCTCGAGCAGCGGGAGCGTCGGATCTTCGGCCAGTTCCAGTACCCGCTCGTTGAACTGGAGCCAGCTCTCTTCACGATTGAGGAACCGCTCCTGTGGCAGCGGCAGGTCGTTGGTGGATTGCAGCGGTTCGGCGGACATATGACCTATATTGCCCTTATTGGTTGAACAGAACGTTAACGGAGTAGCAACGGCGCGCTCCTGTCGGTCATTCCCGACCGGCCACTCATGTCATTCTGACAGCGCGTGCGCTCCATGCCGTTACTCCGGCTGATCAACCTGTTCAAGACGGGCGGCGCGCTCGGCCAGCCTGGCCTCCCGCTGGCGGATCTTCTCCTCGCGATCGCGGACCTTCTCCGCCTCCTTCAAGAGCCGCTCGCGCTCCTTCAGCTCGCGCACCCGGGCCTTTTCCGCCTCCTTGAGCTCGCGCTGGCGGATCTTCTCCGCCTCCTTGGCCTCCTTCTCACGGGCCTTCTCGAACTCGCGCAGCTCCTTCTCGCCGGCGCGGGGCTTGGCTGGCGCGGGGGATAGCTCGCGGCTGACCGCGGTGATGGTGGGGTTGGCGTTGAGCCCGGTCAGGCCGTTCCAGGCCAGGTTGACGAGGTGGGCGGCGACCTCCTCGCGGCCCGGCTTGCGTACGTCCAGCCACCACTGGCCGGTCAGTGCCACCATGCCCACCAGCATCTGCGCGTACATCGGCGCGAGCTTGGGATCGTAGCCGCGGGCCGCGAATTCGTCGGCCAGGACGTCCTCGACCTGGCTGGCGATCTCGCTGATCAGACTCGCGAAGGAGCCGGTGCCCGACGCGGCGTGCGAGTCGCGCACCAGGATGCGGAAGCCCTCGCTGCTCTCCTCGATGTACTGCAGCAGCGCCAGCGCGGCGCGCTCCAGCTTGATGAGAGAGTGGGACGCTGCCAGGGCTTCGGTGATCATGGTGAGGAGCTTTTGCATCTCGCGGTCGACCACGACCGCGTAGACGCCCTCCTTGCCACCGAAATGCTCGTATACCACGGGTTTCGACACCTGTGCGGTAGCGGCGATTTCCTCGATAGAGGTCCCGTCGAACCCCTTCTCCGCGAAGAGCGTGCGGCTGATGCGGATCAGCTGCTCTCGTCGCTCGCTACCGGACATACGCCTGCGAGATCGGGGTTCGGTCACGGTTTCCATAATGACGGCCACAGATCCATGACCGTTCATCGGATTATTGTCGTCAGGCAATGCGCTTCGCCGCCAGGCGCTCCGGTGTCGGCCAGCGGACGTCGTACACCCAGCCCAGCTTCTCGAAGATCCTGATCAGGCCGGCGCTCAGGTCGATCTGGCCCTTGAGCGCTCCGTGGCGGGCGCAGGTCGGGTCGGAGTGGTGCAGGTTGTGCCACGACTCGCCGAAGGACGGGATGGCCAGCCACCACACGTTGCGGGACTTGTCGCGTACCTGGAAGTCCTCCTCACCGAAGACGTGGCAGATGGAGTTGATCGACCAGGTCACGTGGTGCAGCAGACCGATGCGGACGAGCGTGCCCCAGAACAGCGCGGTCAGCGCGCCCTGCCAGGACCAGGTGATGAGCCCGCCCAGCACGCCGGGCAGCACCATCGAGGCGATCGCGAGCCGGGGGAACCACTTGTGCAGCTTCTGGACGTCCTCGTCCTTGCACAGGTCCGGCGCGTACTTCTCCCTGTTGGTGCGCTCGCTCTCGAACAGCCAGCCCATGTGGGCGTAGAGCAGGCCCTTGGCCATATTCTTGAAGCCAGGGCCGAAGCGCCACGGCGAGTGCGGGTCGCCCTCCTTGTCGGAGAACTTGTGGTGCTTGCGGTGCGTGGCCACCCAGTCGAGCACGGACATCTCCAGCGACAGGCTGCCGGCGATGCCGAGTGCGATCTTCAGCGGCCGCTTGGCCTTGAACGAGCCGTGCGTGAAGTAGCGGTGCAGCCCGACGGTGACGCCGAGCCCCGAGACCATGTAGAAGACGAACGCGATCGCGATGTCCGTCCAGCCGAGCCCCCATCCCCACGCGAGCGGCACGGCGGCGGCGATCGCGATCAGCGGCAGTCCGACGACCAGACCGAAGATGATCACTTCTGAGCGGGATTTCGGCTCGGGTTCGAAGTCGGGCTTCGGGTTAGGTGCGGAACGCTCGGCGAGAACGGTCATGGGCGACCTCCAACGACATGTATGAGGATGAATGTCCGGGCTACGCAACCGTAACCTACGCCATCGTAAGTAAGGAAGACCTAAGCGAGCATGAGAGGAACGTGACGGTTCGCCGCGCAAGGCGAGTGGGGGTTCGTGGCTTGCCGCCTTAAGGGCGGTCTGTTATGGGGGTTCCTGTCGCCACCTGGGGAGTTCCGGCGTGGAGGTAATTACGGGCGCGCGCCGGGGTCCGGGATCGGTATCGTAGGGGTGTGTCGGACGCCACCTGTCCGAACTGTCCCGGATCGTCTAATCGGCAGGACAAGTGGTTTTGGTCCACTTTGTAGGGGTTCGAGTCCTCTTCCGGGAGCCTTGAGGTCGTCCCCGAGAGAATGTTTCGGGTTCGGCCAGGTATCCTCACGGTGTCGGGAGGGTAGCGGTGCGGTAGCCGTACCAAATGCCCTGATCCGTCCAGTCACAGGGAGCCTCAGTCCGTGAGTGTGCCGCGCCCGGCAGCTGTCATCGTCCTCGCCGCGGGCGAGGGCACCCGGATGAAGAGCCAGACCCCGAAAGTCCTGCACGAGCTGTGCGGCCGCGCACTGGTGGACCACATGCTCGCCGCCGCCCGCGACCTGGGGCCCGAGCGCCTCATCGTCGTCATCGGGCATGCGCTCGAGCAGGTCGGTGGTCACCTGGCCGCCACCAGCCCCGACGCGCGCGCCGTCGTCCAGCAGGAGCAGCGCGGCACCGGCCACGCGGTCCGCACCGTGCTCGAGGAGGTCGGCACGATCTCCGGCACAGTGCTGGTCACGTACGGCGATGTGCCGCTGCTGCGCACCCAGACCCTCGCCGCGCTGCTCGAACGGCACGCCGCCGACGGCAACGCGGTCACCGTGCTGACCGCCGAGGTGCCCGACCCGACCGGCTACGGGCGGATCATTCGCGACCAGAGCGGCGCCGTCCTGGAGATCGTCGAGGAGAAGGACGCCACGCCGGAGCAGCGTGCCCTCAAGGAGATGAACTCCGGCATCTACGCCTTCGACGGCGAATTGCTCGCCGACGCCGTCAAGCGCGTGTCCACCGACAACGCCCAGGGCGAGGAATACCTCACCGACGTCCTGTCCATCCTGCGCGGCGACGGCCATCGGGTCGGCGCCTGCGTGGCCGGCGACCACGTCGAGGTCGAGGGCGTCAACGACCGCGTACAGCTCGCTGCCGCCCGCAAGGTGCTCAACCAGCGCCTGCTCGAGGACCACATGCGGGCCGGCGTCACGATCATCGACCCGGCCAGCACGTGGATCGACGTGGGCGTGCGCATCGCACCCGACGCCGTCATCCATCCCGGCACGCAGCTGCACGGCGACACCGTCATCGAGACCGGCGCCGAGGTCGGCCCGGCCACCACGCTGACCGGCACCCGGGTGGGCGAGCGGGCCGTCGTGCGCAACGCCGTCTGCGACAGCGCCGAGATCGGCCCAGAGGCCAGCGTCGGCCCGTACGCCTACCTGCGGCCCGGCACCGTGCTCGGGCACAAGTCCAAGGCCGGCACGTTCGTCGAGATGAAGAACGCGAAGGTCGGCGACCGCTCGAAGGTCCCGCACCTGACCTATGCGGGCGACGCCACGATCGGCGAGGACGCCAACATCGGCGCCGCCACCGTCTTCGTCAACTACGACGGAGTCAACAAGCACCACACCACCGTGGGCGACGGTGTGTTCGTCGGCTGCGACACCATGCTCGTCGCCCCGGTGACCGTCAACGACGGCGCCTACACGGCGGCGGGCTCGGTCATCGTGGACGAGGTGCCCCCGGGCGCGATGGGAGTGGCGCGAGCGCGGCAGCGCAACGTCGAGAAATGGGTCTTGCGCAGGCGCGCGGGCACGAAGTCTGCCGCGGCCGCCGAACGGGCGCTGGCGCGGCAAGAGCAGCAGGAGAAGGAATCATGACCGAGCTTGCCGAGGTCATCAATAACAGCACCTCGGTCAGGAGACCGCCGAAGGAGGTCTCATGACCAGCATCAAGCAGCCAGGCGAGAAGAACCTCATGCTCTTCTCCGGGCGGGCCCACCCTGAGCTGGCGGAGGAGGTCGCCCGGCACGTCGGCGTCTCACTCACTCCCACCAAGCTCGTCGACTTCGCCAACGGCGAGATCTACACCCGCTACCTGGAGTCCGTACGCGGCTGCGACGCCTTCGTGATCCAGAGCCACACGGCCCCCATCAACAAGTGGATCATGGAGCACCTCATCATGGTCGACGCGCTGAAGCGGGCCTCCGCCAAGCGCATCACCGTGGTCATGCCGTTCTTCGGCTACGCCCGCCAGGACAAGAAGGGCCGCGGCCGCGAGCCCATCACGGCCCGGCTGATGGCCGACATGTTCAAGACCGCAGGCGCCGACCGGCTCATGTCGATCGACCTGCACACCTCGCAGATCCAGGGCTTCTTCGACGGCCCGGTGGACCACCTGTTCGCCATGCCGGTCCTGGAGAGCTACCTCAAGAACAAGCTGGACCTGGAGCACACGACCGTCGTCTCGCCCGACACCGGCCGCGTCCGCCTGTCGGAGCGCTGGGCGGACACGCTGGGCACGCCCATGGCCTTCATCCACAAGCGCCGTGACCTCGACGTGGCCAATCAGGTGAAGGTCAACGAGGTGGTCGGGGACGTCCGCGGCCGCACCTGCGTGGTGATCGACGACATGATCGACACCGCGGGCACCATCTGCAAGGCCGCCGACGCGCTTTACGAGCAGGGCGCCACCGACGTGATCACCGCCGCCACCCACGCGGTCTTCTCCGACCCCGCCGTGGACCGGCTGAAGAACTCCAGGATCTCCGAGGTCATCGTCACCAACACGCTGCCGTTGGCGCAGGCCAACAGGTTCGACAAGCTGACGGTCCTGTCCATCGCGCCGCTCATCGCGCGCGCCATCACCGAGATCTTCAACGACGGCTCGGTGACGAGCTTGTTCGAGGGCGACACCTGAGCTGACGTCCATCACAGCGCTTCGAGCGAAGCTGGGCAAGAGACGCAGTAGACTGAACAGGTTGTGCTCGTAACGCCTTCCGCTAGGGCGGGTGAGGGAGAGCGCGCACCACATCGATCCCCGATGCATCCCTAGGAGATGTCGTGTCTGAAGTACGTATCGCCGCCGAGTCCCGCACCGTGTTCGGCAAGGGCGCCGCTCGCAAGATCCGCCGCGCCGACAAGGTGCCCGCCGTTCTCTACGGGCACGGCATCGACCCCAAGCACCTGACCCTGCCCGGCCACGAGGTGCTGCTCGCGCTCCGCACGCCCAACGTGCTGATCCACCTCAAGGGTGAGGGCGTGGACGAGCTGGCCCTGCCCAAGGGCGTCCAGCGCGACCCGATCAAGGGCTTCGTCGAGCACGTCGACCTGCTCCTGGTCAAGCTCGGCGAGAAGGTCACCGTCGAGATCCCGGTCACCACCATCGGCGACGTGCACTCCGACGGCCTGCTCGACCAGCAGCTCGTCCAGGTCGCAGTGGAGGCCGAGGCCACCCACATCCCGACCGGCGTCGAGGTCGACGTCGAGGGCCTGGAGATCGGCACCGCCATCACCGCCGCCCAGCTCCAGCTGCCGCAGGGCACCACGCTGGTCGCCGACCCCGAGACCGTCATCCTTCAGGTCATCGGCAAGCCGGTCGAGGCTCCCGAGGAGGGTGAGGAGGCCGCCGCGGTCGAGGCCGCGGAGGCCGCCGAGGGCGAGACCGCCGAGGCCCCGGCCGCCGAATAACCACCGAAAACGGGGCGGCCGGCACACGGCCGCCCCGTTTTCGCGATCCAAGGGGAGCGCATGGACCGCTGGCTGATCGCCGGACTGGGCAACCCGGGGCCCGAATACGCCGGCAACCGGCACAACGCCGGATTCATGGTGCTCGACGAGCTGGCCGCCAGGGCGGGCGGGCGGTTCAAGGCGCACAAGAGCCGGGCCGAGGTGTGCGAGACCCGTGCCGCCATCCTGGCCAAGCCGCTGACGTACATGAACCTGTCCGGTGGGCCCGTCAAGGCGCTCTTCGACTTCTACAAGATCGGCCCGGACCGGCTGATCGTCGTGCACGACGAGCTCGACGTGCCCTATGGGGCGTTGCGTGCCAAGCTCGGCGGCGGCGACAACGGTCACAACGGTCTCAAGTCGATCACCAAGGTCCTGGGCACCCGCGACTACCTGCGGGTCCGGTTCGGCATCGGGCGGCCGCCCGGCCGGATGGACGCCGCGAGCTTCGTGCTGAGGGACTTCGCCACCGCCGAACGCAAGGATCTGCCCTTTCTCGTCGACCGGGCGGCCGACGTCGTGGATTCGCTGATGGCCCGCGGCCTGGAGACCACGCAGAACGAGTACCACCGGGCTGATCTGCACATTTCCGGCCCTCCTCGCTGACCACCGCATACGTTCTTTCGCCGGTTCTCGGCATTGCGTGTCGCTACGATCGGTGACTGTCTGCTCATGAATGGTCACCTTGGAGGCGTGCGTGCGCGGTGGGGGACTCATGACCGTCAGCCATGTGGTCTCATGGCGGGCCGGTCCCCGCACGCCTGCCTGGATCCGCTCCTATCGCCTGTGTGCCGTCGCGGCGGACCTGTGCGGCGCCGGCATCGGGTCCGCCGTGGCCTTCTGCGTTCGCTTCGGCGGGCTCACGCCGTACGCGCTGCCGTACCTGCTGGTCAGCCTGGCGCTGCCGGTGGCGTGGGCGTGCGCGGTGGCGCTGAACCGGGCCTATGAGCCGCGCATGATCGGCGTCGGCTCCGAGGAGTTCCGCAGGATCCTGCAGTGCGGAGTGGCGCTCACCGCCGGCACCGCCATCGGGTCCTACCTGACCAAGACCGACGTCGCCCGTGGCTACGTCGTGCTCGCGCTGCCCCTGGTCACGCTGCTCACGCTGGTCTTCAGGCACGCGTTGCGGCGCGCGCTGCACCGGCGCAGGGCGGCCGGCGCATGCATGCGCAAGGTGGTCGCGGCCGGCCACGCGGCCTCGATCGCCGAGCTGGTCGCGTTGTTCCGCAAGGAGCGTTACCACGGGATGGACGTCGTGGCCGCCTGCGTGCCGGAGCTCGCGCAGGCCACCTCCGGCGAGCGGGTGGCCGGAGTGCCGGTCGTGGGCGACCTCAGCGACGTACCGCTCGCGGTGGCACAGTTCGAGGCCGACACCGTGGCCGTGCTGGCCTGCCCCGAGATGGACGGGCAGGCGCTGCGGCGGCTGGCCTGGCGGCTGGAACGCACGCACACCGAGCTCGTGGTCGCCCCCGCGCTGATGGACGTGGCCGGGCCGCGCACCATGATCAGGCCCGCCGCCGGGCTGCCGCTCCTTCACGTGGAGCATCCCGAGCTGGGCGGGGTCAGGCAGCTGGTCAAGAACGTCTTCGACCGGCTGGTCGCCGTCGCGCTGCTGCTGCTGCTCGCGCCGGTGCTGGCCGGGCTCGCGGTGGCCGTACGCGTGACGAGCCCCGGACCCGCGTTGTTCCGGCAGACCCGGGTGGGCAGAGACGGGAAGTCGTTCACGATCCTGAAGTTCCGCACCATGCGGCGCGGCTCGGAGCAGCAGAAGATCACCCTGGTCAGTGACGGTGAAGGGGTGCTGTTCAAGATCCGTAACGATCCACGCGTCACGCCGCTCGGCACGCGGATGCGCCGCCACTCGCTCGACGAGCTGCCCCAGCTCATCAACGTCGTGCTCGGCCACATGTCGCTAGTGGGGCCCAGGCCGCCGTTGCCGGAGGAGGTCGCGCGTTACGGTGACGACGTGCGCAGACGGCTCCTCGTACGTCCTGGGCTGACTGGACTGTGGCAGGTCAGTGGTAGATCTGACCTATCTTGGGAGGAATCCGTACGTCTCGACCTGCGTTACGTGGAGAACTGGTCCCTCACGTTGGACTTGCAGATCCTGTGGAAGACTTGGTCGGCTGTCGCCCGCGGGCAAGGAGCATATTGATGACGATTCGCGACGACCACGCGCTCGCCGGCGACCTGGCGAGCGAGGCGGGCGAGCGGCTGCTGCGGATTAGGGAGCGTCTGGGGTTCGGCGACGCGCCCGCACTCAAGGCGGAAGGCGACCGGGCCTCCCACGTCTTCCTCATGGAGTCCCTGGCCCGGCTGCGGCCCAGTGACAGCGTGTTGTCGGAGGAGGCCACCCGCGAGGAGCGGCTAGACCCGCGCAGGCTCACGGCCGACCGCGTGTGGATTGTGGACCCGCTTGACGGCACTCGGGAGTTTTCGGAGCGGCGAGTAGGCCCCGGAAGCGGCAGCTTGCGTAACCAAGACGGGGCCGTAGGGAGCGCGACCATAAGCGCAGCAGAGGGCCGGAGCGACTGGGCGGTGCATGTGGCGTTGTGGGAGCGCGGGCGGCTGACCGCCGGCGCCGTGGCGCTGCCCGCCCAGGGCCGCACGCTGACCACCGCCGACCCGCCCAAGCCCCCCGCCTACGACGGAGGCCGCTTCCGCATTGCGGTCAGCCGCACCAGGCCGCCCGAGTTCGTCCAGAAACTCGCCATTCTCGTGGGCGCCGACCTCGTGCCGATCGGGTCCGCCGGGGCGAAGATCTCCGCGGTGCTCACCGGCGAGGTCGAGGCGTACGTGCACGCCGGTGGCCAGTACGAATGGGACTCCGCCGCGCCCGTCGCCGTCGCGCTGGCCGCCGGGGCCCACGCGAGCCGAATCGACGGCTCGGAGCTCACCTACAACCAAGCCGACCCGTCACTACCCGATATTCTGGTTTCCCTACCGGAGCTGGCGGCATCCCTGCTCGCCGGGATTCGGGACCTGCACCGCTGAAACGCCGGAGGAAGCACCCATGCTCCAGCGCGACTACACGACGTCGCAGCTCGACGTGCTCGAAGCCGAGGCCATCCACATCATGCGAGAGGTGGCCGCCGAGTTCGAGCGTCCGTGTCTGCTCTTCTCCGGGGGCAAGGACTCGATCGTCATGCTCCGCATCGCGGAGAAGGCGTTCTGGCCCGCGCCGATTCCGTTTCCCCTCATGCACGTGGACACCGGCCACAACTTCGACGAGGTCATCGAGTTCCGCGACCGCCGATCCGCGGAGCTGGGCGCGCGCCTGATCGTGGCCAGCGTGCAGGACTCCATCGACCAGGGCCGGGTCGTGGAGGAGACCGGGCGGCGCGCCTCGCGTAACCGGCTGCAGACCACCACGCTGCTGGACGCGATCGAGGAGCACGAGTTCGACTCCGTGTTCGGCGGCGCGCGCCGCGACGAGGAGAAGGCCCGCGCCAAGGAGCGGGTGTTCTCCTTCCGCGACGACTTCGGCCAGTGGGACCCGAAGAATCAGCGCCCCGAGTTGTGGAACCTCTACAACGCGCGCATCCGCAAGGGTGAGCACATCCGCGTCTTCCCGCTGTCCAACTGGACCGAGCTCGACGTCTGGGACTACATCAGGCGCGAGGGCATCGAGATCCCCTCCATCTACTTCGCCCACACCCGCAAGGTGTTCGAGCGCGACGGCATGCTGCTGCCCGACTCCGACGTCGTGCAGCGCGGCGACGACGAGCCGCTGTTCGAGGGCGTGGTGCGCTACCGCACGGTGGGCGACATGACCTGCACCGGCGCGGTGCAGTCCACGGCCGCCACGGTCGAGGAGATCATCGAGGAGATCGCGGCCACCCGGATCACCGAGCGCGGGGCCACCAGGGCCGACGACCGCTCGTCCGAGGCCGCCATGGAGGATCGCAAGCGAGAGGGCTACTTCTAAAATGGACATTCTTCGCTTTGCCACGGCGGGAAGCGTCGACGACGGCAAGTCCACCCTCATCGGACGCTTGCTCTACGACTCCAAGGCGATCTTCGAGGATCAGCTCGAGGCCGTCGAGCGGACCTCGCGCGACCGCGGCACCGAATACACCGACCTGTCGCTGCTGACCGACGGGCTGCGGGCCGAGCGGGAACAGGGCATCACGATCGACGTGGCCTACCGCTACTTCGCGACGCCGCGCCGGAAGTTCATCATCGCGGACACGCCGGGGCACATTCAGTACACCCGCAACATGGTCACCGGCGCCTCCACAGCCGACCTGGCGATCATCCTCATCGACGCCCGGAAGGGCGTGCTGGAGCAGTCGCGCCGGCACGCGTTCCTGACGTCGCTGCTGCGGGTGCCGCACCTGGTGCTGGCCGTCAACAAGATGGACCTGGTGGACTACTCACAGGAGCGGTTCGAGGAGATCAGGGAGGAGTTCACGGCGTTCGCGTCCAAGCTCAACGTCTCCGACCTGACGTTCATCCCGATCTCCGCGCTCAACGGCGACAACGTGGTCTCCCGTTCGGAGAACATGCCTTGGTATCTCGGCACGTCGCTGCTGCACCACCTGGAGAACGTGCACATCGCCTCCGACCGCAACCTGACCGACGTGCGCTTCCCCGTGCAATACGTCATCCGCCCCCAGCGCGCCACCGATCAGGCCTTCCATGACTATCGCGGCTACGCCGGCCAGGTGGCGGGCGGCGTACTGAAGCCGGGCGACGAGGTGGTGCACCTGCCATCGGGCTTGACCACCCGGATCGCCTCGATCGACACGTTCGACGGTCCGGTGGAGGAGGCGTTCGCGCCCATGTCGGTGACGCTGCGTTTCGAGGACGACCTCGACATCTCGCGCGGCGACATGATCGCCCGGCCCAACAACCAGCCGCACGTGGCGCAGGAGGTGGAGGCGATGGTCTGCTGGATGGCCGACGGACTCAAACTGACGCCGCGGTCCAAGCTGACCATCAAGCACACCACCCGTACGGCCCGCGCCCTCGTCCGTGACCTGCACTACCGGCTCGACGTCAACACGCTGCACCGGGACGAGGAGGCGACCTCGCTCGGCCTCAACGAGATCGGGCGGGTGTCGCTGCGGATCACGCAGCCGCTGTTCGTGGACGACTACGCGCGTAACCGGTTGACGGGCGGCTTCATCCTGGTGGACGAGGCCACGAACGGCACCGTCGGCGCCGGAATGATCATGGATGTCCGCTGAACGGTAGATCTTTTCGCTCTTCCCTTACTCACTGATTACTCTCAGCGATATGGTTTTCGCGTTCCGTGTTCGCGACGCGAAGGCCCTCCTCTGTGACCGACCCCGCAACCATCACCCGGGTGATCTACTTGGGCGGTTTGGGCCGTAGCGGCACCACTCTGCTCGAGAGGCTCCTTGGCGAGCTGCCCGGCGTGGTCGCGCTTGGGGAGGTAGTGCACCTGTGGGAGAGGGGAGTGCTTGCGAAGGAACCCTGTGGGTGCGGCGAGCCTTTCCCCGCCTGCGCCTTTTGGTGTCAGGTCGGGGAGCGTGCGTTCGGTGGTTGGGCGAGCGGGACGGCAAACCGGGTCCTGATGCTCCGGCGCCGGGTCGACCGCACCCGCAGGATCCCCCGCATCGCCCATCGCGACCTGGCCGAATACGTGCAGGCGTACCGGCTGGTCTATGCCGCCACCGGCGCCCGCGTCGTGATCGACTCCAGCAAGCACGCCTCCCTCGCCTGGTGTCTGGTGACGAGCGGCGTGGACGTCCATGTCGTCCATGTGGTCAGGGACCCCCGTGCCGTCGCCTACTCGTGGGGCAAGGCCGTGGCCCGGCCTGAGGACGGGCGGCCCATGACCCGCTGGGGGCCCGCCCGCACAGCGCTGCACTGGACGGCACAGAACGCCGCGCTGGAGCTGCTCGCACGGCGTGGGGCCCGCGTGACGACGGTCCGTTACGAGGACCTGCTGGCCACCCCTGCGCGCACGCTCACGGAGCTGGTCCGCGAGCTCGGGCTGACAGCCGTCCCCGAGCTCCCGTTCGTCGACGGCCACGCCGCCTGGCTGGGGCCGTCGCACACGGTTTCCGGCAACCCGATGCGGTTCCACGTGGGACGGGTGGAGCTACGGCGAGACGATTCGTGGGCGACAGGGTTGGGCGATGGCGACCGGCGGGTGGTCAACGCGCTGACATGGCCGCTCAGGGCCAGGTACGGCTACCGGAGGGCGGCGGGGTGACGCGGCTGCCATCCGTGGGCGTGGTGATACCCACGCGCGGCGACCGTCCCGGGCCTTTGCGTGAGGCCGTTGAGGCCGTGCTGGCTCAGGACTATGAGGGGGAGCTGGCGTTGGTCGTCGTGGCGGACACCACGACGACTCCAGGCGCGGTCGCAGGCGCGGGCCCTTCCACACTCGTTGTCCTGCCGAACACGCGCACCCCAGGGCTCCCGGGGGCTCGCAACACCGGCATCGCCGCCTGCGACACCGATCTCGTGGCCTTCTGCGACGACGACGACGTCTGGCTGCCTGGCAAGCTCACCGCCCAAGTGCAGGCGCTGCGGGACGTCGGCGGCGAGTTCGCCAGCTGCGGCATCGAGGTCGAGCACGGCCACCGCCGCGTGGCCCGGCTGGCCGGCGCCCAGTCCATCACCGCATACGATCTTCTGCGGTCGCGCATGGTGATGGTCCACTCCTCGACGTTCCTGTTCGTGCGTGGCGCGCTGTGGGTCGACGAGAGCGCGCCCGCGGGACAGAACGAGGACTGGGACCTGGCGCTCCGAGCGGCCAAGCGGCGGCCGATCGCGCACGTCGACCGACCGCTCGTCCGGGTGCGCTGGGGCGGGTCCCACTACGTCGCCCGCTGGGCGGACCGCATTGCCGGGCTCGACTGGATGCTCGCCCGGCACCCCGAACTGGCCGTGGACCCGCGCGGCGCGGCACGGGTCTACGGCCAGCTTGCCTTCAGCCACGCCGCGCTGGGGCGCCGGCGCGAGGCCGTGCGCTGGGCGCTGCGCACGTTCGCGGCCCGGCTCGCAGAGCCTCGGGCGCCGATCGCCCTGGCGGTGGCCGCCGGTCTCGTCTCGGCGCCGACCGTGCTGTCGATGTTGCACGACCGAGGACACGGAATTTGACCTTGCCGTACACAGAGATCGGGCCTTCGCCGGCTTCGGGATCCGGCGCGGTGGCACGCGAGGCCGCGTCCGACGTGCCCGAGTCCGGCACCATGTCCGCCAAGCGCGCCGCCGGCGGGCGAGTGCGGGTGGGCGGGGTCGCGGTGGATGCGCTCACCGAGGAGCAGGTGGTCCAGCGGGTGGCCGGCGAGCTGGAGTCAGGTAGCGGCGGCCGGATCGTCACCCCGAACGTCGACATTTGCCGGATCGCCGCCACCTGCCCCGAGCTGAACGCCCTGGTGTGCTCGGCCGAGCTGGTGGTGGCCGACGGGATGCCGTTGGTGTGGGCGGCCCGGCTGCTGGGCACGCCGCTGCCCGAGCGCGTCACCGGAGCCGACCTCCTGTGGGCGCTCAGCGAGCTGGCCGCCCACCGAGGCTGGCCCGTCTACTTGCTCGGCGGTGGCCCTCCAGACGTCCCGCAGCGGGCTGCCGGCGAGCTCATGAGCCGCTATCCACGGCTACGGGTCTGCGGCGCGCACGCGCCGCCCTACGGCTTCGACGCCACCCCGGAAGGACGCGAGCTCGTACGCCGCAGGCTCATCGCCGCACAGCCGCGGCTCGTCTTCGTCGGTCTCGGCTTCCCACGGCAGGACCAGCTCATCGTGGACCTGCGGAAAGAGCTGCCCGGGGCATGGTTCCTGGGATGCGGGGCGGCGATCGCCTTCGCGGCGGGCGCGGTGCCGAGAGCGCCGGGATGGATGCGGCAGACCGGGCTGGAGTGGGCCTATCGGCTGGCCGGCGAGCCGGGCCGGCTGGCGCGCCGCTACGTGGTCGACGATCTGCCGTTCGCGGCGGGGCTGCTGGGCCGCTGCATGGCGACCCGCCTCATGAGAAGAGCCGATCCAGCCCGCACGTGAGGGCACGGACGCGGGCCGCGTCTTCGTCGCCGAGGCCGCGGGCGGCCCCGTCGAGCGCGCGGCGCGAGTCCATGCGCCGGTAAGCCGTACGCGACAGGCCCGACCAGGCGAAAGCGCCCGTGACCCGCCCAGAGCCCCCTGTGCACGCCTTGGCGATGCGGCGTTCGGCGGCAGGCGTCCAGGGCAGGTCCGCGTAGGCGTACAGGCGGCGGAACCCGGCGATCGGGTCGGCGGCCAGCGACTCGTACGAGGTCACGAGCACGCCGGGCGCCCGGGTCAGGATCGTGTGGGCGACCCGCCACAGCGTGGCGGCTGTGGCGATGCGGTCATCCGAGCCGGTGAGGGCACGCAGCTCCAGCACCTCCGGATGGTCGCGGACCAGCAGCGGCTGGTCCAGGAGCTCACGAACGTCGATCGTCCACCCCAGCCGCTGCCAGCTGGCCACGAACGACACCGGATCCCGTACCAGCGCGACCACCCGGCACCCCAGCCGCCGTGCGAACCACCCCGCGCTCAGCACCGCGAACGGGTCGTCGAGCAACGCGCGCCGCCCCGCCAGGCGGCCCAGCGCGAAAGAGGTCCCGTAGCAGAGCAGGCGGGCCAGATCGTAGGGCGAGCGGTTCGCGCGCAGCTCGGCCAGCCAGTGGTAGCGCAGGGCAACCGTATCCCTGAAGGCAGGCAGCCAGGCGCCGGCGTTGTCGTCGCAGATGTACTGGAACCGGTGCGTCACCTCGGCCCTGAGCACACCTGGGCAGCGGCCGGGCGGGTGTTGCGGGTTGAGCGGCTCGTTCACGTAGACGAGGTCGCCGCCGGCCGTGAGCATCTTGCCCGTCCAGCTGGTGCCGCTGCGTGGGAGCCCGGTGACGAGGACGGGCGCGCTCATGCCGCCGCCCACCCACGCGACCGCAGCGCCGCCAGGGTGTGGCGGCCGAACGGGTGCAGCCCGTAGCGGCGGTGGAGCTGCCACAGCGGGAGCAGGTTCTTGACGAGCACGCCGCCCGACCAGCCGGCGACCGCGCCGAGCGCCCCGTGGGCGGGGATCAGCACCAGGTCCAGCGCCAGCGTGCACGCGACGGCCGCCAGCAGGTTGAGGAGGCTCGTCCCGGTATGCCCGGCGGCGGTGAGCACGACGTCCACCATCCCGCAGGCTGTGGCCACCATCATCGTCCCGGCCAGCACCAGCGCCACCGGCGCCGCCGACCCGTACGAGGGGCCGAACAGCCGCAGCAGCCACGGCGCCAGCGCGGCGTAGCTGAGCCACACCGGCCACGTCAGCAGGACCAGCCAGATGGTCGCGGCCTGGTACAGCTCCCGGGCGCGCGCAGACTCCCCGCTCGCGAGCGCGCCGACCAGCCGAGCCTGTACGGCCTGCGCCAGGCCTTGGTTCGCCAGCTGCCCGACGACCTTGAACCGCGTGGCGGCCGTGTAGACGGCGGCCTGCGCGGGCCCCGCGAGCAGCGCGACGACCACGATGTCCACCCGCTGGAACACCGCCTGGACCGCCCCCGCCACCGACCGGGGAGCCGTGTAGCGCCACAGATCCCGCCCCGTCCCCGGCAGGTACGGCCTCCGCGGCGCCCGCCCCCGCATCCCGGCCGCGGCCAGGACCAGCACCGGCACGTACGGCATCGCCCACGCGACCGGCAACCACTCGACCGCCCCGCCCACGGCCACCCCGGCGACCAGGACGAGCTGGGCGGCAGGCAGCAACATCCCGTCCAGGAGCACGGTCGGGCGCATGGTCCCGAAGCCGCGGGTGGCGGCCAGCAGCACATCCCCCAGCACAATGATCGGCACGACCACCGCCACCACCCCCACCTGCGGGTACAGCAGCGCCGCCGCGGCGCACGCCGCCACCGCGCAGGGCACGAGCGCCGCCCTGATATATCCGGAAATGCCGAGATAGCCGTACGTCTCCGCACGGGCGATGAAGTACACGAGCCCGTTGCCCACATCCAGCTTGGCGACCCCCGCCGCCATGAGCACCACGGCGGTCGCCGCGAAAAAGCCCCCGGCCTCCGCGGCCGTGAACGTCCTGGTCACGAGCATCACCAGCGCGAACTGCGCCAACGCGGAGAAGGCCGCCGCCACGACCCCCGCGATCCCGGCCCGCCCCGGCCCCTCGACCCGGTCCTGGGTCAGCGCCGCCACGATGGCTCCTCGCCCAGCCATCGCACCAGCCGCGCGTCGTACGGCTCGAAGCGCTCCCGCAGCGCCCGCCCGAGCGCAGGGGGCACCGGCCGCGGCAATGCGCGCCCGTTGTGCTGCTCGAACACCGGATACCCCAGATGCGGCACCCCCAGGAACTCCAGCACCCGGTCGTAGACCTGCTCCGGGTCTTGGAAGAACCGGTGGCTGTCCAGCACCAGCATCCGGTCCCGCCCGATCAGCGGCTCCAGCCGGTCGAGCTGGTCGGCGTAGCGGCCCCGGGCCACGTATGCATGATGGCGGTGCGAGTGGTGCAGCGCGTACGGCGACGCGCGCAGCAGCTCCTCGGCCCCCGCCAGCCGTCCTTCCTCCAGCTCGATCGCGTACTCGAGGTGCGACTCCGTCTCGAACCCCCTGGCCAGCTCGTGGGCGTGAGCCGAGCAGGCCCGCTCCACCGGATCGCGGACCAGGACGATCAGTTTCACCCCAGGCAGATCGGCCGCGATCCGCTCCCCGGCCAGCGGATGGAACAGGTAGTAAGGGGACGACTCGAACGCCAGCGGATGGCCGCCGTACCGGCGTCCGACCAGCGCCGCCCCCACCCGCAGCGGAAAGTGCCCCTGATACCAGGACAGCCCGTGCCAGTAGGCGACGTCGAAGTAGTGCACGCCCTTGTGCAGCACCGGCTTGAGCAGCAGCGGATGTTGCGCGAGCGCCCGGTACAGGGACGTGGTGCCGCACCGCTGCGCCCCCCCGATCAGGAACGACGGCAGCACACGTGCACTGGACGTGAGCCTGCCCGCGCCCCGCGACAGCGACAGCGCGGACCGCTTGGTGGTCCTCATGTCAGCAGCTCCTCGTGGTCGACGGCCGGATTGAGCCAGGTCTGCGGCGGCCCCAGCGGCGCGTGCCCGTCCGCGGCGTGCCGGTCGGCCAGCGCGATGAGGTAGCGCAGCGCGGTCTGCCTGGCCGTGGCCGCCGACAGCCCCAGGGGGGCCAGCTCCCGTGCCGCGCGCGCCACGCACGCCCGGGCCGCCGTAGGCGGATCCATCCTGTGCAGCGCCCGCTGGAAGAAGTGGTGCACGGCGTCGAACCCGTAGGGCACGTCGATCTCGTAGCGTTCCCAGTCCCACACGAGCAGCCGCCCGTCGGGCGCCGGGCACACGTTCCACGGCGCGAAGTCCCCGTGCCAGGCCGGGGTGCGCCCGCCGGTACGCGCGATCTCCGCGATCCCGGCCAACAGCAGCGGCTGGGGCACGCGGCGGCGCCGGACCGGCAGCGGCGACAGCACCAGCACCGCCAGCCCACGCCAGTCGCCGTGGTGGAGCACAGCGGGCGGGATCACGGTCCTCAGCCCGAGCCCCGCCAGCCTGCGTAGCGCCGCGGCCTCGGCGGTGATCAGCTCGCGCGCGCGGGGGCTGTCGCCGATCTTCACGAACGCGAGCGGCCGCCCGCCGGAGCGGGCCTCCAGTATCGGCTTGCGGTTGGCCCGCAGCGCGGGACGTACGTGGAGAACGGTCTCCACCGGCCGGTCGAAGACCTCGCTCAAATGTGTCGTGATGGATCCCCCACCCGGCACCACGACCTCGGACCACAGGTGCCACCAGCGGCGCGGCGCCAGCCGGCGGGGCACGGCGGCATGCGGCAGCAGGGTGTACGCCCGGGGCGAGCCAGGCCCCGGATACAGCAGCCGGACGGTCTCGGAGAGGTAGTCGAGGCGCGCGGCGGCATCATTCATGCGCCCTCCTTCGTCGGTCGCATGAATGACAATCGGCTGTGTTTGATCGGTCGCTCGCTTTGCGGGCTCATGCGTTCCTCCACAGCAGAGCAAACGAGACGAGGTAGAGGCCGAGCGGCGTGACCAGGCCGTCGTAGACGAACATGTAGAGCAGCACGAGTCCCATCACCAGCACCCCCGCCAGCCCGATGGGGCTGCGGTCGGACCAGTGGCGGCGGATGGCGCCGAGGAAGAACGCCACGTACAACGCCGCCCCCGTGAACCCCTGCGTGATGATCAGTAGCCAGAGTTGCCCGTCGCTGCCGAGCGGCGGGTGCCCACAGGTCGTGCACCACGCGGTACGGCCCGTGGTGATCGTGCGGTGGTTGCCCATCGCGTTGCGGGTGTTGCCGTAGCCGATCACCGGCGAGTGCCGAGCGGCCGCGAGGGTGGCGGTCACGGTGAAGGCTCTGATGTCGTTCGAGTGCGGCTTGTCCAGCCGCTGCGCGACGAGCGCGGCGAGCGGGCTGAGCGCGAACGCCAGCGCGGCCGCCGCCACGGCCCCGCACAACGCCACTCTGGTACGCCCGCCGACCCGGACGATCACGTAAACGACCGCCAGGCCGAGGCCGATCCACAGGCCGCGGTTGAGCGAGTACACGATGGGGATCGCGGCCAGGGCGATCGCGCCGGCCACGAAGAGCTTGTGCCGTGGCCCGCCGTACACCCACCAGCCGACCACGGCCCAGACCAGCAGCACCGACACGTTGCTGCCCCACGCGTTCGCCCATTCGAACGGGGCCTCCGGCCTTGGCATGGCGTAGCCGAGCACCTTCTGCGTCTGGGCGGCCGTGGGGTGGATCAGGTTCTGTACGAACGGGTTGTCGCCCAGCCACCGCGGCAGCAGCCACTCGACCGGCGAGGTGTAGGAGAAGCCGGGCAGGAACACGCCGAGCAGCCCGCCCGCGACCGTCGTGACGAACAGCACGCCGAGCATGCGCACCAGGCGGAGTTGCGGCAGCTCGCGCTCGGTCAGGTTGCCGAGGTAGAGCACCATGATCAGGATGGACGTGTACAGCGCCAGCCGCATGGCGTAGCCGACGATCCGGCCGGTGCCGAGCTCGCCGAACGTGCCCGGCGGCGTCTCGGCCAGCATGATCGCGCTCACCAGGTAGCCGGCGAGCAGCAACAGCCACAGCCCGAACCCGGGCGGCACCCTGATCGGGCGGCGCCGCCACAACAGCACCGCCATCGGCACGGCCAGGACGACCACCGCCAGGCCGCCGAAGCCGAGCGCCCACCAGAGCGGGTAGCCGACCAGCAACGCCGCGATGGGCCAGGCGGGTCCCCTCACGTCGGCTCGCCGGCCCGGGGCGGGCGCAGCGCCTGCATGGGCGTGGTCTCCGCCGACACACTCACCCCGAACTCGCCGGTGGCGACGAGCTTGCCGAGCGGCGTGTGCGGGCGCGGCTCCAGCAGCGGGACGAACGACGGCACCGCGTCGGCGGCGGTCACCACGCCGATGATCGGCACGCCGTGCCGGGCCAGGCGACCCGCGGCGGCCGTGACCTGGTCCGCGGTGACCCGGCCGAGCCCCACGAGCAGCAGGGCCGCGTCGGCCTTGGCAAGGTCGCGTACGTCAGAGCCGTCGAGCACCGACAGCGGCGCGCGGACCTCCAGCGGCTCCGCGGCGAACGCGGCGCCGAGGTCGGCAGGCAGCGACTTGACCAGCAGCCGCTTGCCCGGGCACGCGGCGACCACGGCGCAGGCCAGATCGTGCGCCACACCGTGCTCGCGTGGGCCCGACAGGTCGCCGAGCACGGGCAGGCCGGTCAGACGCTCGACGTCGGCGGCCGTACGCAGCCGGGTGTCGAGCCGGTCGCGGGCGTATGCGGCGGCGGAGCCGGTCAGAAGCCCTGCCATCAGCCCGGTGCCGAGGTAGAGCGGCAGGCTGGGGGAGCTGGGTGCGGCAGGCGGTGCGGCCCGGCTGATGATCGCGCCGGGCGTCACAGCGACCGTGCGCAATGCGTCGTACTTGAGCGCGAGGCTGGCGGCCTGCCGGTTGAGCACGCCCTGCCGCTGCAGCGCGATCGCCCGCTCGGGGCTGCCTTTGGGCAGTTGGACGAGCCCTTTGATGCCCGCGTCGATGCCGGCGTTGACCTGCTTGAGCTTGGTCAGCACCGCCTGCTGCTGCGCGGCGAGCGCGGCCAGCGCGCTCTCGCGCCGGTGCGCGAGGTAGGCCTCGGCGTAGGCGTGGGACTGGGCGGCGGAGACGGCGGGCTCGGCGGCGGTCACCGAAATCCACAGGACCGCCGAGTTCGGCGGCACCGAGACCGCGGCGGGCTCGGCCGCCTCGACCCCCAGTGCCTGCGCGGCGCGGGCGGCGACCACGGCCGACTGCGCGACCTGAGCCTCGGTGTCGAGGTTGAGCGGCTCGCGCTGGCGGGCGGTCACCGGGTTGCCCGGCTCCTGCGGCCCGACCGGCATGACGTGCACCTGCGTGACGGCGGTGTAGGCAGGCGGGGTGAGGCGCATCAGCGCGAGCCCGGCCGTGCCGCCGACGACCAGGCAGCCCACGAGCAGCAACCACCGCCTGCGCAACAGCGAGAGATGCTCGTCAAGGTCGGCGCCGGGGCGGCGGGCCTGGACGTCCGGCGACTGACTCATGGGGGCGGTCTCCTGGATGGTGTGCGTATTGTCGTCAGTTGACGACTCTGCGTCACATGCCGAGGCGTGCGCCCACTATAGGGCGCACGATCAGGGACCCAGGTCGAATACCCAAGATTTTCTCCTGTACGGCCGGAAAGAAGGGCCGTCATAAATCGAAATAGCGGGAAAATCCGGGCGCACTGTCACCCGGCGTGAACTGCGAAGACTTCCACGCAGGCGGCAATGACATGGCAAGGTTCAGGTGTGACAGGGCGGGGGTCCTTCGACAAGGGGGTTGAACGGCTTTGCTGCTACGGGGAATTAGGAATAGAACGACCGGGCTCGTCGTGGTCGCGGCGCTCGCCGCCTGCTCCGGCGCCGAGGGATCCGAGGCCTGGGCGCCGGTGACCCCAACCATCAAGGACAAGATCGCAGGGGTGCCGGCCTGCACAGCCACCGCCAGGCTCATCCCGTCGTGCGGCGCGTGGTGGGGCCTGGCGCCCGAGGTCTTCACCGGCGCCCCGGTCGAGCAGGCGCTGCGCGGGGCCGAGGCGCGCATGGGCGCTGCCGCGGACGTGCTGCACATCTACCACCGGGGCAGCGAGTTGTTCCCCACCCAAGCCGAACTCAGGCTGGCCCGCGATCCGGCGCGGCCGCGGCTGCTCATGATCAACTGGAAACCGTCGTTCGACCACACGTGGGCCGAGATCGCCGACGGGGCGCTGGACGGCAGGATCGACCGGCTGGCGGAGTACCTCCGGAGCACGTTCCCCGAGCGGTTCTTCCTCACCCTCCACCACGAGCCGGAGAACGACGTGGACGCCTCGTCCGGGTCGGGCATGCGGGCCGCCGACTATGCCGCGATGTACCGGCACATCGTGTTCAGGCTGCGCGAGCAGGGGGTTCGCAACGCCGTCACGGTCATGACGTACATGGGGGCGCCCAACTGGGCGGCCGAGCCCTGGTTCGAGGAGCTCTATCCGGGCGACGACGTGGTGGACTGGGTCGCCATGGACCCCTACGCCGACGATCGAGTCCAGAACTTCGACGGGCTGGTGAACAAGACCCGCGAGGAATACGCGCAGTGGCCGGGCTTCTACCGGTGGATGCAGATGCGCTTCCCCGGCAAGCCGGTCATGGTGGCCGAGTGGGGGGTGTTCGAGCGGTCCCGGGACCCCGGGTTCAAGCGGAAGTTCTTCGAGTCGGTGCGGCGGCAGGTCAAGCGCTATCCCCAGATCAAGGCGCTGCTGTACTTCGACTCGCCACGGGCGCCGCGCGGCGACACCAGCTTCGACTCCAATGCCGAAGCCGATCGGGCGTTCACCCGGCTCGCGCGCGATCGGTACTTCCGCTCGACCCCCGTCCCGCGCCCATAGACCGGCGCGCGGGAAGCGGCCCCTGCGGACGTGCGCTCAGTGCGTGCTCACGGTCTCGCCTTGCGGGGCGACTCGGTTGCCGGGGAGAAGGCGCCGCCACCTCCAGCCCGCGATGGTGATCGCGGTGGCCGCCACAAGCGCTCCGACGGTGAGCGTGTTGCTCGCGTCGAGCAGCTTGAGCGCGGAGGCGAGCAACACGATCGCCAGCAAGGACCTGATCAGTCCGCCCGGGGCGCGTGAGGAGATCCTGGCGCCGAGGTAGACGCCCGGGATCGAGCCGATGAGCAGCGACACGGTGAGGTCCATCTGGAAGTCGCCGAACAGCAGGTGGCCGAGCGCGGCCGCGGTGACCAGCGGCACGGCCTGGACCAGGTCGGTGCCGACGAGCTGGTTGGCCTTGAGCGCCGGATAGAGCACGAGCAGGGCCACGATGATCAGCGATCCCGAGCCGACGGATGAGACGCCGACCACCAATCCGCCTATCATACCGACCAGTAGGGTCGGAATTGGGCGCACGACGATGTCGTGGGCGCTCGTCGAACCTCCCCGCGTGCCGAGCCACGCCTTGACCGCCATGCCCGCCACGGCCAGCAGGAGCGCCACGCCCAGGGCATACTTGACCGCGTCGCTGACCGCGAACGCCCGCGCCAGGAACACCCCGCAGAACGCGGCCGGCACCGACCCCGCGCACAGCCAGCCCACCAGACGCAGATTGACCGTGCCCCGCCGCATGTGCACAACGCTCCCGACCGGTTTCATCACGGCGGAGGCGACCAGGTCGCTGGAGACCGCGGCCAGCGGCGGCACGTTGAAGAACAACATCATCATCGGCGTCATGAGGGCCCCGCCGCCCATGCCGGTCAGCCCGACCACAATGGCGACGAGGAAGGAGCCGGCGATCAGGGGGAAGTCGATCAACGGACCCAGCCTCCAGACCGCAGCGTCCCCAGCACCTGGGAGACGGCCGCGTCGATCGTCATGTGCGTGGTGTCGATCACCAGGTCGGCGTCGTCCGGCTCCTCGTAGGGGTCGGAGATGCCGGTGAACTCGGGGATGAGCCCGGCGCGGGCCTTGGCGTACAGGCCCTTGCGGTCGCGCCGCTCGCACTCCTCCAGCGGCGTCGCGACGTGTACGAGCAGGAAGTCGGCGCCGACCGACTCGACCATCTCGCGTACCTCGGCGCGGGTGGTCGCGTAGGGGGCGATGGGCGCGCAGATGGCCAGCCCGCCGTGGCGTGCGGCCTCGGCGGCCACGAAGCCGATGCGCCGGATGTTGAGGTCGCGGTCGCTCTTGGAGAACGTCAGGCCCTTGGACAGCAGCTGCCGGACCACGTCGCCGTCGAGGTAGGTCACCGTGCGGCTGCCGAGCTCCAGCAGCGCGTCGCGCAGGCCACGGGCGATCGTGGACTTGCCCGAGCCCGACAGGCCGGTGAAGAACACCACGAGCCCGCGCCGGTGCGGCGGCCCGGGGATGCTCACCGGCTCGGGCCCGGCCAGGTGCTCGGTCGCGCCGTAGGCGGTGGCGACGTGCTCGCGCAGCTCCAGGTCGATCTCGGGCTCGGCGCGCGGCGCCAGCGGCACGGAGACCACGATGGCGCCGTCGGGGAGCTGGTCCTTGGCGCGGAGCGCGGCGCGGACGACCGCGGGGCCGGGCTCGCCGTACGAGAGGGCGAGTAGCATGATCACCGCGTCGAGTTCCTTCGCGGTGTCGACGATCTCGGAGAGGTCGTCGAGAGGGCCCCGCATGGTGACGGCGAGCCCGCGACGTCCGCCGAGCTCCTCCTTCACCTCTGCCGGAGTACGCCGCAGGCGTGCGAACGGCCCGTGCTCAGGCGTGCCGAGGGGCTTGACGGGCCCGGCGGTCAGCCCGTCGGACTCCTGCGCGGTCACCGTGAGCACGGCGAGCGGCAGGCCCTCCGGGTCCAACAGCGTGACCTCATCGCCGGGGGAGACCTCGACCGGCAGATGGAGCGTGACGGGCGCGGGCCACGGGGTGCCGTCGGCGAGCGTGCCGCGCTCGTGGACCGTGTGGAGGTCGTCGTGGCCCAGGAACCCGGTCAGCGGGTCGAACGCCCCGGAAAGCAGCAGCTCGAGGTCGGCCAGCTCGTGCGGCTCGGGGGTCCACTCCACGGTTCCTGCATCCCAACTATTCCGATTGAATTGGTAGAGAATTGTAGGAAGAAGAGTCTACCCACTGGTGCCGGTGTGTCGCTAGATGACCCGGGCGAAGTGGTGCTGCGGCTTCCTGATCACCATGGTGATCTCGTCGTGGGAGGCGGGGTAGCGGCCGCTGGTCAGGCTGGCGACGGCTCTGACCGCCGCATCGGCGAGCCGGCTCTCGCGCGCAGGGCCGCTGACGTTCCGCTCGTCGTCGGTGATCATGAGGCCGCGGCTGAGGCAGAACGCGTGCATGCCGTCGCTCGACACCAGTGGCTCGTACACCTTCGGCAGCGGCCCTGGCGTGCCTTGGGTGACGAGCGGGCGCCACAGCAGGCGGCGCAGCCACGACGGCGTGATCCGGTCGAGGAGGCCGTACGCGGACCTGCGGTCGCGCATGCGCAGCAGGACCAGCCCGCCCGGGCGCAGGGACTGCAGGAGGCGGTCGAAGACGAGCTCGGCGTGCTTGACCCGCTCCAGCAGGAACGACACCTGGATCACGTCGTACGCCCTGGGCGGCAGCGGCACGCAGCGCAGGTCGCCCAGCGACCATGCGACCAGGTCGGGACGCTCCTCCACCGTGGCCCTGATCGCGGGGTGGTCCTCGTCGACTCCGGTGGCCCTGGTCTCGATCCGATCCAGCGTCAGCGGCTCGTCGTGGGCGCAGCCGGCGACCAGCACGTCGAGCCGTCTGCAGAGCTGGCTGGTCCAGTGCTCACGGAGCCGCTGTCCGAAGAGATCGCCTCGATGGGCGATGGATTGCACCTCACACATGTCACCTACAGTAGTCATTCGATCGGTATGAGTAAGGTATTTCCCTGCTAGCGTCCTGGTCTGTGAGCGATCACATCTACGTGGGCAACGCGGGCGTGGACGCGTCCGGCGACCGCGGGTGGCTGCTCGGCCATTTCAAGCCCCCTGGCGATCCCCGGCACAGCGACGAGGTCGAGATCAAGTGGGGCGTGCACCCGCCGGGCGATGAGCGGGCGCAGTGGGTGCGCGGGGAGGAGCGTACGGCCCTGCTCGTCCTCATCAGCGGCCGGTTCCGGGTCGAGCTGCCGGGTCGCAGCGTGCTGCTGGCCGAGCCGGGCGACTACGTGGTGTGGGGCAAGGGCGTCGACCATTCGTGGCGGGCGGAGGAGGCCTCCACCGTCCTGACCGTGCGCTGGCCGTCCGTGCCTGGTTACAGAGTCGGCTGAGGCTCGCGGCTAGTACTCTTGAAGAGGAACCCCCGCGACCTGAGAAGGCCGGGGGTAGTCGTGTTGCCGCATTTTGGGGCTGTGGGCGTATCTGATGAGTCTTTCCGGACTGCTTGACCTTGTTCGTGCTGACCCGAAACTGACCGCCGCGCTCGAAGAGGGCGGCGACGTCTCTCTGATCGCGCCGTCCGCATTGCGGCCGTTCGGCGTGGTCGCGCTGGCCGCGCACGACCAGCGGACCGTGCTCGCGGTCACCGCGACCGGGCGCGAGGCGGAAGACCTCGCCGCGGCACTGACCAGCCTGATCGAGCCCAACTCGGTGGCGGTGTTCCCGGCGTGGGAGACGCTGCCGCACGAGCGGCTCTCGCCGCGCAGCGACACCGTGGGGCAGCGGCTGGCCGTGCTCAGGAGGCTGGCGCACCCGGTCAAGGGTGACGCGGCGGCCGGGCCGCTCAGTGTGATCGTGACGCCGGTCAGGGCGCTGCTGCAGCCGATCGTGAAGGGTCTGGGCGACCTGGAGCCGATCAGGCTGCGCGCGGGCGACGACGCCGATCTCGAAGACGTCGTGGACCAGCTCGTCACCAATGGTTACCACCGGGTGGACATGGTGGAGAGGCGCGGCGAGGTGGCCGTGCGCGGCGGGCTGCTGGACGTGTTCCCGCCGACCGAGGAGCATCCGCTGCGGCTGGAGTTCTGGGGCGACACGGTCGAGGAGATCCGCTGGTTCAAGGTGGCCGACCAGCGCTCGCTGGAGGCGGCCGAGGACGGGTTGTTCGCGCCGCCGTGCCGTGAGCTGCTGCTGACCGGCGAGGTCAGGGCAAGGGCGCGGGAGCTCGCCGAGGAGCACCCCGCGCTGGCCGAAGTGCTCGACCAGCTCGCCGACGGCACGCCCATGGAGGGCATGGAGGCGTTCGCGCCCGTGCTGGCCGGGGAGATGGACCTGCTGCTCGATCACCTGCCGGTCAGGTCCGCCGTGTTCGTGTGCGACCCCGAGCGGATCAGAGGGCGGGCCGAGGAGCTCGTACGCACCTCGCAGGAGTTCCTGGAGGCCTCCTGGATCAACGCGGCGGCCGGCGGCGAGGCGCCGATCGACCTGGGCGCGGCCGCGTTCCGCTCGCTGGAGGAGATCCGCGACCACGCCGACGCGCTGGGGCAGCCGTGGTGGACGATGGCGCCGTTCGGCGGCGGGGTGGAGCTGGACGCGCAGGACTGCGAGGCTTACCGGGGCGACACGGCCAAGGCACTGGCCGACATCAAGGGCTGGCTGGCCGACGAGAAGGCGGTCGTGCTGCTCAGCGAGGGCCACGGGCCCGCTGAGCGCATGGTGGAGCTGCTCAAGGGCGTGGACGTGCCCGCCAGGCTCCAGCAGTTCCTGGACAAGGCGCCCGAGCCCAAGGTCGTGCACGTCACGACCGGCCTGATCGAGCATGGTTTCATCACGCCCAGCCTGGCCGTGCTCACCCATCTGGACCTGGTCGGGCAGAAGGCGTCCACCAAGGACATGCGGCGGCTGCCCTCGCGCCGTCGCAACATGGTCGACCCGCTCCAGCTCAAGGTCGGCGACCACGTCGTGCACGAGCAGCACGGCGTGGGCCGCTACGTCGAGATGGTGCAGCGCACGGTGCAGGGCGCCACCCGCGAATACCTCGTCATCGAGTACGCCAAGGGCGACCGCCTCTATGTGCCCACGGACCAGCTCGACGAGGTCACCCGCTACGTCGGCGGCGAGGCGCCCACGCTCAACCGCATGGGCGGCACCGACTGGGCCAAGGCCAAGTCGCGGGCGAAGAAGGCGGTCAAGGAGATCGCCGGCGAGCTGATCAGGCTCTACTCGGCCCGCATGGCCTCGCCCGGCCACCCGTTCGCCGACGACTCGCCGTGGCAGCGGGAGATGGAGGACGCCTTCCCGTACGCCGAGACCGGCGACCAGCTGGCGGCCATCGACGAGGTCAAGCGCGACATGGAGCGCGGCGTGCCGATGGACCGGCTGATCTGCGGCGACGTCGGTTACGGCAAGACCGAGATCGCGGTGCGGGCGGCGTTCAAGGCCGTGCAGGACGGCAAGCAGGTCGCGGTGCTGGTGCCGACGACCCTGCTGGTGCAGCAGCACATGTCGACGTTCACCGAGCGGTTCTCCAGTTTCCCCGTCACGCTCAAGCCTGTCTCCCGCTTCCAGAGCGACGGCGAGGTCAAGGGCACCCTCGAGGGGCTCAGGGCGGGCGCGGTCGACGTGGTGATCGGCACGCACCGGCTGCTCAGCCCCGAGGTCAGGTTCAAGGACCTCGGCCTGATCATCATCGACGAGGAGCAGCGGTTCGGCGTCGAGCACAAGGAGGCCATGAAGCACCTGCGCACGCAGGTGGACGTGCTGGCCATGTCGGCCACGCCGATCCCGCGCACGCTGGAGATGGGCCTGACCGGCATCCGCGAGATGTCGACGATCCTCACGCCGCCGGAGGAGCGGCACCCGATCCTCACGTTCGTGGGCCCGTACGAGGAGAAGCAGATCGGCGCGGCGATCAGGCGCGAGCTGATGCGCGACGGGCAGATCTTCTTCGTGCACAACCGGGTGGCGTCGATCAACAGGGTCGCCGCGCGGCTGCGCGAGCTGGTCCCCGAGGCCCGCATCGCGGTGGCGCACGGGCAGATGAACGAGCACCAGCTCGAGAAGATCATGGTGGGTTTCTGGGAGCGGGAGTACGACCTGCTCGTCTCCACCACGATCGTCGAGTCCGGCCTCGACGTGCCCAACGCCAACACGCTGATCGTGGACCGGGCCGACAACTACGGCCTGTCGCAGCTCCACCAGCTCAGGGGCCGGGTCGGGCGAGGCAGGGAACGCGGGTACGCGTACTTCCTCTATCCGCCGGAGAAGCCGCTGACCGAGACCGCGCACGAGCGGCTCGCCACGATCTCGCAGCACACCGAGATGGGCGCGGGCATGTACGTCGCGATGAAGGACCTGGAGATCCGCGGTGCGGGCAACGTGCTCGGCGCCGAGCAGTCGGGCTTCATCGCCGGCGTCGGGTTCGACCTGTACGTGCGCCTGATGACCGAGGCCGTGCAGGAGCAGAAGGCCAAGCTCGAGGGCAAGGAAGTGCGCGAGGAGGTGCACGACGTCAAGGTCGAGCTGCCGATCAACGCGCACATCCCGCACGACTACGTCACCTCTGAGCGGCTGCGCCTGGAGGCGTACAAGCGGATCGCGGCCATCGCCGGGGAGAGCGACATCGACGAGGTGCGCGAGGAGCTCACCGACCGCTACGGCAAGCCGCCGGTGGAGGTGGACAACCTGCTGGAGGTTGCCAAGTTCCGGATCAAGGCCCGGCGGGCCGGGCTCACGGACGTCACGTTGCAGGGGCAGAACATCAAGTTCGGCCCGGCCAGGCTGAAGGAGTCGCAGCAGGTGCGCCTGGACCGGCTCTACAAGAAGGCCATCTACAAGCAGGCCGCCGAGACGTTGCTGGTGCCGGTGCCCAAGACCAAGCCGCTGGGTGGGCAGCCGCTCCGTGATCTCGATCTGCTCAAATGGTGCGGTGACCTGGTCGAGGCGATGTTCCTCGAGCCCGCACGGGTAAGCTAGCGGCGGTTTTCGGTCGAAAGGGACACGTACGTGAAGTCGATACGAGTGGCTGTGGCCGCCGTGGCGGTGGGCATAACGCTGACCGCCTGCTCCTCGCCCATGCACGCCGGCGCCGCGGCCGTGGTCGGGAGCGAGCGCATCTCCGCAAGCCAGCTGAACGAGAACACGCAGGTCTATGTCACCGCGCTGAGGAACGCCAAGCTGGACGAGCAGACGAAGGCCGCACTCGCCGGCACCACTCTGGAACAGGCCGCGCTGCAAGGCACGTCGGCCAGCCAGGTCGTGCTGCGGAACATGGTTGAGATCAGCGCGTTCAGGCAGCTCATGGCGCGTTACAACGTTCAGGTGAGCCAGACGGAGATCGACAACGCGCTCAAGGATCCCGGCCAATACCCGTCCGCTGAGATCAGACTGCTGTTCAGCGGTGTTTCGCCGCAAAACGCGCGCGAATACGGCCGGGTGGTGGTCGGCGTGTCGAAGTTGCAGCAGCAGTTCGGCGGCGAGAGCGGACAGGAGCGGCTCGTCAAGGAGTTCAGCGCGTTCCAGCCGGTCTTCAGCCCTCGCTACGGCGTGCTCAACCCGCAGCGTTCGCAGGAGAACCCGGCGATGTTCCTCGACACCGGCAGGTTCGGCAAGCTCACCCCGCCACAGCCACAGCCACAGCCACAGCCACAGCAGCAGGGCTAGCCGATGCCGCTGATCCTCGTCACCTCCTCGCCCAGGGTCGCGCCGGGCCTGCTGAGCCACCAGGCCTGGCAGGCGCTGCGCTCGGGCCCGGTGCTGACCGGCTCCGCCGCGCACCCTCAGCTGCCCTATCTGGCCGAGGCCGGGGTCGAGGTCGAGGTCGTCGAGCCGGACCCGCGCGGGCTGGCCGCTCGGGCGGTCGGCGAGACCGTCGTGTGGCTGGCCGAGGATGATGAGGGCTTCATGCGCGCCGTGGGGCACGCCGCGGTCGCGCTCGAGGAGCCGCCGCTGATCGAGGTGGTGCCGGGCTCGTACGACCTGCCGGGCGCGCGGGTGCTCGACCTGGTCGCGGTGATGGACCGGTTGCGTACGGAATGCCCGTGGGATCGTAAGCAGACCCACGAGTCGCTGGTGCCGTACTTGCTCGAAGAGGCTTACGAGGTGCTGGAGACCATCGAGCAGGGCGACTATCCCGCGCTCCGCGAGGAGCTGGGCGACCTGCTGCTGCAGGTGGTCTTCCACGCCCGGGTGGCCGAGGACTTCGACATGGACGACGTGGCGGCCGGGATCGTGGAGAAGCTGGTGCGCCGCCATCCCCACGTTTTCGGCTCGGTGCGGGCCGAGAGCGCCGACGAGGTCAACGACAACTGGGAAGCGATCAAGGCGGCCGAGCGTGCGTCCAAGGGGCGCGAGTCGGTGCTCGAGGGCGTTCCCATGGGACAGCCGGCCCTGTCGCTGGCCGCGCAGCTGCTGCGCAGGGCCGGACGGGCGGGTGCACCCGAGGCGCTGTCCGCAGGGGTCGGCCAGGGCGTGGCGCGAGAGCTGTTCGACCTGGTGCGCCGCGCCGGCGACGCCGGAATCGACGCCGAGGCCGAGCTACGCGCGGCGGCTCGCGCGTACCGAGACCGCGTTCATTCGTGGGAGACGGGGACCGATAGGCTCTGAAGGCATATTGCCTTTCGACTTAGGAGCGCATCCCGTGGCTACCATCGAGGTCGTTTACGCTCGCGAGATCCTCGACTCCCGCGGCAACCCGACCGTCGAGGTCGAAGTGGTCCTCGACGACGGCAGCAGCGGCCGCGCGGCCGTGCCCAGCGGGGCGTCCACCGGCCAGTTCGAGGCGGTCGAGCTGCGTGACGGCGGCAAGCGTTACGGCGGCAAGGGCGTCGAGAAGGCCGTGCTCGCCGTGACCGACCAGATCTTCGAGGAGATCAACGGCATCGAGGCCGAAGACCAGCGCATCATCGACCAGATCATGATCGATCTGGACCGCACGCCCAACAAGGCCAACCTCGGCGCCAACGCCATCCTGGGTGTCTCGCTGGCCGTCGCGAAGGCCGCCGCGGACAGCGCCGACCTGCCGCTATTCCGCTACGTGGGCGGCCCCAACGCGCACGTGCTGCCGGTCCCGATGATGAACATCCTCAACGGCGGCGCCCACGCCGACACCAACGTCGACATCCAGGAGTTCATGATCGCGCCGATCGGGGCGGAGACGTTCCGCGAGGCCGTGCGCATGGGGACCGAGGTCTACCACGCGCTCAAGGGCGTGCTCAAGGAGAAGGGCTACGCCACCGGCCTGGGCGACGAGGGCGGCTTCGCGCCCAACCTGCCGTCCAACCGCGACGCGCTCGACCTGATCCTGGTCGCGATCGAGCGGGCCGGCTACACGCCGGGCGAGGACATCGCGCTCGCGCTCGACGTGGCCGCCTCCGAGTTCCACAACGACGGCGTCTACACGATCGACGGCAAGGGCCTGTCGGCATCCGAGCTCATCAACTTCTACGAGGACCTGGTCGCCAACTACCCTCTGGTCTCCATCGAGGACCCGCTCAACGAGGAGGACTGGGAGGGCTGGAAGGCCATCACCGTCTCCCTCGGCGACAAGGTGCAGCTCGTCGGCGACGACCTGTTCGTCACCAACCCCGAGCGGCTGGAGCGCGGCATCAAGGACGGCGCGGCCAACGCCCTGCTGGTCAAGGTCAACCAGATCGGCACGCTGTCGGAGACGCTCGACGCCGTGGATCTGGCTCACCGCAACGGCTACAAGTGCATGATGAGCCACCGTTCCGGCGAGACCGAGGACACGACGATCGCCGACCTGGCGGTGGCGGTCAACTGCGGCCAGATCAAGACCGGCGCGCCGGCCCGCTCGGACCGGGTGGCGAAGTACAACCAGCTGCTGCGCATCGAGGAGCTCCTCGATGACGCCGCTCGTTACGCGGGTCGCGCCGCGTTCCCGCGTTTCCGGCGCTAGTTTCGAGTACGGCTCGCGGTAACCCTCGCGTCTGACGACCGAGCCGCCTCACGGAGTGAGGCAAGTGGATACTGCGAGCCGTACCTCGAAGGGGGTGTGCAGCAAGTGGCGAAGAGACCGCAGCTGACCGGGCGGGCCGCCATCCTGGCCGTCGTGGTGTGCGCGATCGCGATGAGCCTGGCCTACCCTGTGCGCGAGTACATCAGCCTGCGTCGCAGCATCTCCGAGCTGCGGGCGGAGAAGGCCAGGGTCGAGGCGGAGAAGCAGGCGTTGCTGGCCCGCGACCAGCAGAGCAACGACCCTAACTGGATCAAGAAGACGGCCAAGGAACGGCTGCATTACTGCGGTCCCGGCGAGAAGTGCTTCGTGGTGATGGAGCCCGAGCAGGACAAGGCACAGGCGGCCGTGAAGCAGGCCGCGACGGTGCCGCCGTGGTACCAGACGCTCTGGGAGTCCGTGGAGGCCGCCGACAAGGGGACCGGGCGCAGGGCTGTCACGGGGAAGGAAAGTGTTGGAAAGTAACGACGTCGAGGTCGTGCGGAAGCAGCTCGGGCGGCCGCCCCGCGGACTGCGCGGGGTGGCGCATCGCTGCCCGTGCGGCAACCCCGACGTGGTGGAGACCGCGCCGCGGTTGCCCGACGGCTCACCCTTCCCGACCCTCTACTACCTGACCTGCCCCAAGGCGGCCTCGGCCATCGGCACCCTGGAAGGTTCCGGCCTGATGCGGGAGATGCAGGCCAGGCTGGCCACGGATCCCGACCTGGCCGCCGCCTACCAGGCGGCGCACGACGACTACGTGGCCAGGCGCGACAAGGCGGCGCAGGAAGAGGGCATGGCGCCGCTCCCGCGCAACATGCAGAGCACGGGCGGCATGCCGCAGCGGGTCAAGTGCCTGCACGCGCTCGTCGCGCACGAGCTGGCGGCGCCGGGGGTCAACCCGTTCGGCAGGGAGGCGCTCGACGCCCTCCCCGACTGGTGGAGTGACGGACCATGCGTGTAGCCGCCGTCGACTGCGGCACCAACTCCGTACGCCTGCTCATCGCGGACGTCGGCGACGAGCTGATCGACGACGTCGAGCGGCGGATGGAGATCGTCCGCCTCGGCCAGGGCGTCGACCGGACCGGCAGGCTCGCCCCCGACGCGCTTGAGCGCACGTTCAAGGCCATGCGGCACTACCGCGAGCTGATCGAGCGGCAGGGCGCCGTCGCCACCCGGGTCGTGGCCACGAGCGCCACCAGGGACGCGGCCAACCGGCAGGAGTTCGTGGATGGGGTACGCGAGATCTTCGGCGTGGAGCCGGAGGTCGTGTCGGGCGCCGAGGAAGCCGAGCTGTCCTTCGTCGGCGCGACCAAGGGCCTGCTCAGGCTGTCGCCCGAGACTGAGGTCCCGCAAGGGCCGCTGCCTCCCTACCTGGTGGTGGACATCGGCGGCGGGTCCACGGAGTTCGTGCTCGGCGCCGAGCACGCCGAGGCGGCGCTGTCGGTGGACATCGGCTGCGTACGCCTCACCGAGCGGCATCTCAAGGACGCCGGCGACCCGCCGTCCGCGCCCGCGCTGGAGGCCGTGGTGGCCGACATCGAGGCGGCGCTCGACCGGGTCCAGGCGGAGGTGCCGGTCCAGCGGGCGCACACGCTCGTCGGCCTGGCGGGATCCGTGACGACGGTCGCGGGCATGGCGCTCGACCTGCCGGCCTACGAGCCGGCGCGGATTCACCACTCCCGCATATCGGCCGAGCAGGTCCACGACGTTACGCGGCGATTGCTGGCGATGACCCATGGTGAGCGCGCCGCCGTTCCGGTCATGCACCCGGGGAGGGTTGACGTGATTGGCGCTGGTGCGCTAATTCTTGACCGGATCGTCCGTCGTTTCGCGTTTTCGCAGGTCGTTGTGAGTGAACACGACATCCTCGACGGCATTGCCTGGTCGCTGAGCCGATAGGGTGCCTAAATTCGGACATTTCCGATCTACGTCCTGTGTTGAGTGTGCAATCATTATTGTGCTTAGGTAATGGGGCATTACGGGGGCTTTGCCATATCGCTGTGTACGGAAGGTACTGGCGTGGCGACCGTTCCCGAGCGTGTCTTTTCCCTCACGGAATGGAGCACTCTCACATGAAGTTTGCTGGGTTAGCAGCACGCAAGGCGGCGGCCTTCGGCGCGTCCGCCGCTGTGCTGGCCGCCCTGACCGCGGGCCTGGTCGCCGGCCCCGCGCAGGCGGCGACCACGGCCAAGGGCGGACCGAAGGTCTCGGCGTCCGCGCCCAAGGCCACACCGAGCAAGTACGAAGGTTCCTGCCCGGTCAAGGTCAACTTCTCGGCCAAGATCAAGGTGCCGGTCAAGGGCAAGACCGAGCTGGCCTACCGCTGGCTGCACGGTGACGGGTCCAAGGGCAAGATCAACGTGATCAAGCTCAAGGGCAAGGGCGTCAAGACGGTGACGGTCAAGCAGTCCATCACCTTCAAGGAAGACGTCAAGGGCTGGGAGGCCGTTCAGGTCCTCGGGCCGAAGAAGTACACCTCGAAGAAGGGCTACTTCTCCGTCTCCTGTGAGAAGCCGGCCGAGCCCACGCCGGACGCGCGTACGCACCTGGACGTGTCGGTGTCGGCCCACGCCTGGGCCAGCCCCGACTCGTACGTCGGCGAGTGCACCCCGGGTGACAAGATCGACTTCACTGGCCTGATCAAGGTCAACCGGCCGAGCTGGGTGCGTTACCGCTGGGTGCTCAACGGTGACGTGGTCGACTACGGCAAGGTGAAGGTCTACGACGCCCGCAAGGTGGGCTTCGGCATCTCCCCGCGTCACAGCCAGCGCGGCTGGGCGCAGCTCGAGATCCTCGGCCCCGACAGCGCCTACTCCAACCGGGCCTACTACAAGGTCTGGTGCAAGGACCCGGCCCCCGCTCCCGTCACGAAGGTTTCGGCCTCCAGCCTGGTGACCGCTACCAACCACGACGGCTGCAAGGTCGGCGCCCACGCCACTGTCAGCGCGACCGGTGCCGCGAAGGTCCAGTGGACCTGGGCGGTGAACGGCTCCTCCGTGTCCAAGGGCGAGGCCGCCTTCAGCGGAGCAGGGTCGCAGACCGTCGCGTTCTCCGACATCCCGCTGACCGGTGACGCCGTCAAGGGCGGCACCGTCACGCTGACGGTCACCGGGCCGAACAACGGCGACGTGATCACGCAGAGCTACGCCGCGTGCAACGTCCCGGCTCCCGCCGCCCCGAGTGGCACGCCGAGCCCGTGAATGAGGGTCTGACCGAGTAACAACCGGGTGACGCTTCAACGCGTCACCCGGTTTTTCTTGTCGCGCCCTTTCTTGTTGTGCGGGTTCTTGTTGTGCGGGGCCCGGCCCCGTGAGCAGGGAAGTGGTGAACATCGGGCACCATCGATGTCATGAGCTTCGTACCTCCCGGCACCGGCTGGCCCGGCGACCCGGCGACCGAGGACACCCCGGTCGCGCTCGACCCCGCCGACGTGCGCCGTCTGGCCGCGGACAGCGGCACTCTCGCGGAGCTCACGGCCCGGCAGTCGGTCTGCCGCGCCTGCCCCCGCCTGGTGGAATGGCGGGAGAGGGTCGCCGGCGAGAAGCGGCGTGCGTTCGCGGACGAGACCTACTGGGGCCGTCCGGTCCCCGGCTGGGGTGACGAGCACCCGCGGATCATGCTGGTCGGCCTCGCCCCGGCCGCGCACGGGGGTAACAGGACCGGGCGGATCTTCACCGGTGACCGCAGCGGCGACTGGTTGTTCGCCTCGCTGTACCGCAGCGGCCTGGCGGCGCAGGAGACCAGCACGCACGCCGGCGACGGGCAGAAGCTCTTCGGCACGCGCGTGCTCGCCTCGGTGCGCTGCGCGCCGCCCGCCAACAAGCCCTCGCCGTCGGAGAAGAGCACCTGTTTCCCGTGGATGGCCCGTGAGCTGGCGCTGGCCGCACCGACCGTACGGGTGGTCGTGGCGCTCGGCGGATACGCCTGGCAGGCCATGTGGCCGGCGCTGAAGGACGCGGGCTACGAGCTGCCGCGCAGCCGGCCGCCCTTCGGGCACGGCGTCGAGGCCGAGGCCAAGCACGCCGGCGCCCCCGTCACGCTGATCGGCTGCTACCACCCCAGCCAGCAGAACACGTTCACCGGCCGCGTCACCGCCCAAATGCTGGACGACGTCTTCACCAGGGCCAGGTCACTGGCTGTGTGACGCGTTGCACCACGCCCGGATTGGATTCATCGAGTGTGCTTGACGTAAGCTTGTGAATGCTTTCACAAGCATTCCACGAGGGATGGGGCCTCAGGATGAACAAGCACATATTGATCGTCGGTGGCGGATACGTCGGTCTGTACACGGCGCTCCGGCTGCAGCGCAAGCTCCATCGGGAGCTGCGCGGTGGCGAGGTGCGCATCACGATCATCGACCCCCAGTCCTACATGACCTACCAGCCCTTCTTGCCTGAGGCGGCCGCGGGTAACCTGTCGCCCCGGCACCTGGTTGCCCCGCTGCGGCGGATCCTGCCGAAGGCACGCATACTCAACGGCATGGTCACCAAGGTCGACCACAACGAGCGCACCGTCACCTTCCAGCCGCCCGAGGGCGAGCCGCGCCAGATCGCCTACGACGTGATCGTGATGGCCGCCGGATCCATCTCGCGGACGCTGCCCATCCCCGGCCTGACCGACATCGGCATCGGCTTCAAGACCGTGGGGGAGGCCATCGCGCTGCGCAACCGCGTGCTGCACCTGCTCGACGTGGCCGAGTCCACCGACGACCCCGAGGTGAAGCGCAGGGCGCTCACGTTCGTCGTCGTCGGTGCGGGCTTCGCGGGTGTGGAGGCGCTCGCCGAGCTCGAGGACATGGCCAAGGACTCGGTGCGCTACTACCGCAACATCGAGCCGTCCGACGTCCGCTGGGTGCTCGTCGAGGCCACGAACCGGGTGCTGCCCGAGGTCGGCCCCGAGATGGGCAAGTGGACGCTGGAGCAGCTGCGCGAACGCGGCATCGACGTCAAGCTCGAGACCCGGCTCGAGTCGTGTGAGGGCGGGCGCGTGGTGCTCTCCGACGGCTCGGAGTTCGACGCGGAGACCCTCGTGTGGACCGCGGGCGTCAAGCCCAGCCCGGTGGTCAAGGAGGGCGACCTGCCCCTCGACGAGCGGGGCCGCATCAAGACCACCACCATGCTCACCGTCGCGGGAACGCGGGACGCCTTCGCCGCCGGCGACGCGGCGGGGGTGCCCGACGTGACGAACCCGGGACAGTACTGCGCGCCCAACGCCCAGCACGCGGTCCGGCAGGCCAAGGTGCTGGCAGACAACATCATCCGGCACCTGCGCGGACAGCAACTGGTCGAATACCGGCACAAGTATGTCGGATCGGTTGCCGGATTGGGCCTGCATCAGGGCGTCGCCAATGTCTATGGCGTCAAGCTTCGCGGATTCCCTGCGTGGTTCATGCACCGCACCTACCATCTGTCGCGGGTGCCGACGCTGAACCGCAAGGTCCGTGTCGTCGTCGACTGGACCCTGGCTCTGTTCTTCAAGCGAGAGACGATCTCGCTGGGTGAGATGGAGCACCCGCGCGAGGACTTCAGGGCCGCCGTCGCGACGATGCGCCGCTAGCCCGGGTACGGCAGCGCCCCGGTGATCCTCGCCGGGGCGGCTCGGCGCCCCCTGCGGCAAGCGGAAGGGGTAGCACGGGTGGGGCTCTCAGCGGTGACGGTGCTCGGCGTGGACAGGCCCGGCGTGATCGCCGCAGTCACCGGTTCGCTCGCCGACTGCGGGGCGAACATCCAGGACTCGACGATGACGCTGCTCGGCGGCCACGTGGCGATGATGCTCCTGGTCTCCGGCGACCTGGATTCCGCCGAGCTGCTCAAGCGGCTGCGGGCGCCCGACCTGGTGGTGACCGCCTCGGCCATCGAGGCCCGGCGCCACTTCTGCGAGGACGGGGGTGGGCTCGGCTACGTGCTGACCGTGCACGGGCCCGACCGGCCGGGGATCATCTCGGCTATCAGCGCCGTGCTGGCCGCGGACGGCGGGAACATCACCGGCATGAGCACTCGGCTCTCCGGGCGGCTGTACGTGCTCATCGCCGACGTCGAGCTGCCGAAGGAGGTGGACGTGGCGGCGCTCATGCGCAGGCTGGCGGCCGTCGGCGCCAGCCTCGACTCGGAGATCACCTTCCGCCCCGTCGAACCGGACTTGCTGTGAGTGAGCGGAGCGAGCGAACGAATAGACGCACCAGTGTGCTCACAGGACCGATGAAGGAGGGCCTGTGAGTGAGCGGAGCGAGCGGGCCATCAGACGCGGGAACGGGCCCCGGGGGACGCCGCGTGAGGTGCTCAGCGCTCCCCATCCGATCCTGTCCGCCGTGGCCGAGCCGGTGGACCCGACGGACCCCGATGTCGTGGCGGCCGCCGCCGATCTGCTGGCCACCCTCCGCCACGTGCCGTCCACGACCGGCCTGGCGGCCCCTCAGATCGGCCTGAGACTGCGCCTCATCGCCTTCGATACCCGGGTCCACCCCCGCGGCCGATCGTCGGCTGGAGAGCTCGTGGTGGCCAATCCGCGCCTCGCCAGAGCGTCCCACTGGGATCATGGACGGGAGGGGTGCGCCTCGATCGTGGGGCTGACGGCCGACGTCCTGCGAGCCACGCGTATCACCGTACATGGGCATTTGCCAGGCACGGGCGAGGCAGTCACCATCGAAGCTGATGCCTTCGAAGCCCGTTGCATTCAGCACCAACTGGACCATCTGGACGGTCTACTCTTCTTGGACAGAGTGCCAGGAGCCCTATCGCTTCACCGCAGACTTCACAGTTGTGACGCCTGATACGAAGTTGTGCTCCTCGGAAGCATGGTCCGTTTCGTATGATTGCGGCGCCCCCGTAGCCCAATGGCAGAGGCAAACCCCTTAAAAGGGTTGTAGTGCGGGTTCGAATCCCGCCGGGGGCACCTGCCCTTCTACCATTGGAAATGCGTTTTCCGTAGCCTGCATGACCTTGGGAACTCTCCGGTGGCCACGTTCGTTGTCAACGCTGCCGACGTCCCAAATGGACATCGATCTGAGCGCGAGTTGACCAAGGTGCCACCGGGCCCCTTAGGCTCGGTGTCACAGGAGGCAGCGATGGAGAGCAAGAACCCCGTATTCAGCAGGTCACGTCAGCAGGCGGGGGGTTGGGCGGGGCCCACCCCGTCTCCCGACCAGCTGCAGAACATGTACGACTCCCCGTCGTACGCCCCCCCGAGCCGGCCCGCGTACCGGGCCATGACCCTCGACGACGTAGTGGTGCGCGGGTTCATCACCCTCGGCACCCTCGTCGTTGCCGCCGCCGCGGCGTGGATACTGGAGGTCCCACCGACGGTCGCGATCGGCGCCGCGATCGTCGCGATGATCCTCGGGTTGATCGCCTCGTTCACGCAGAGCACCAACCCGGTCCTCATCCTGGCCTACGCGGCGTTCGAGGGCGTGTTCCTCGGCACGATCAGCCGCCTCTTCGATAGCTACTTCGGAGGCAGCGGCAGCATCGTGCTGCAGGCGGTCCTCGGCACGGCATTCGCCTTCGGCGCCGTGCTGACCGTTTACGCCCTACGCATCATCCGCGTGACACCCAAGCTGGTGAAGTATGGCATCGCCGCGGCGATCGCCGCGGTCGGGCTGATCCTCGTCAACCTGCTCGTCGGCATCTTCAACGGCGTCGGGCTCGGCCTGCGCACCGACAGCCCGCTCGGCTGGATCTTCAGCATCGCGATGATCCTCATCGGCTGCTTCTTCCTGCTGCTCGACTTCGACTCCATCGAGCAGGGGGTCAAGCAGGGCGCTCCGGAGAAGTTCGCCTGGCAGTGCGCGTTCGGGCTGACGCTCAGCCTGGTCTGGATCTATCTCGAGATCCTGCGCTTCGTCAGCTATTTCAGCAGCAGTGACTGATCGTTAACGCCAGCGTAACCACGGAGGGCCTCGCCGTTCAGGCGGGGCCCTCTCTTTGTGCGACCGAAAATCTACGTGCCGTCACGAAATGATGCCTGGTTGGGGGCTTGCTATTCGGACGGACGTGTTGCACTGTCAAGCAAAGGACCTTATCCGCGGAGGTGCCCATGTCCTTGAACCACTCACCGGAGATGCAGACGAAGCTCATCGCAAGGGTCCCGGCCATCACGGGACGCGAACTCCCAGAGTGGTTCCAAGCACTTGACAACGGCCCAAGCTTCCTGAGGTGCGACGAGCGGGCCAACTGGCTAGCCGACGAGCACGGGCTGACTCACGGCTACGCCGCCGCGATCGTCCTCGAGCACGAGCGGCAGCGCCGTAACCGCATGGGCTTCATCTAAGCCAAGCCCAGCCCATCCCCGCGCCCGTGCTCCAAGCACGGGCGCGTCATTATGAGGGGATGGATCTCGACAAGGCTCTCGCCTTTCTCCGCGCCAACCACAACGCCGTCCTGCTCACCCGGCATCCCGATGGGCGCCCGCAGCTGTCGCCGGTGACGGCCGGGGTTGAAGACGGCCGCATCGTCGTCAGCACCAGGGAGACGGCGGTCAAGGTCCGCAACGCCCGCCGCGACCCGCACGTCTCGTTGTGCGTCTTCACCAACGCCTTCTACGGCGACTGGATCCAGGTGGACGGCACGGCCGACATCATCTCCCTCCCCGAGGCCATGGACCACCTGGTTTCTTACTATCGCAACATCTCGGGCGAGCACCCTGACTGGGAGGACTACCGCGCCGCCATGATCCGCGACCGTCGCGTCATCCTCCGCATCACCCCAACCCACGCAGGCCCGGACCACCACGGGTAACGCGCCAGCGGTGCTCGGCGCATGGCGGTCGGCGCTCAGGATGGGGCACGGCACGGGGCAACGGGTCGCCACGGAAGCCGGGCAACGGGGGCTCGCGTAGCGGCGAGTCACCGTCACCCGGTCAGAGGCCGTTTCCCTGGACAGACGCCGGCCCACGATGGCGGGTGGCCGGCCACGGCAGCGCGTAAAATATGATCTTCTAAGAGAGACGCTCGACGATCATCGCCATCCCCTGGCCGCCGCCGACGCACATCGTCTCGAGCCCGATGCTCTTGTCGTGGTGGTGGAGGCTGTTGACGAGCGTGGACGTGATGCGCGCCCCGGTCATCCCGAACGGATGCCCCACCGCGATCGCGCCCCCGTTCACATTGAGCCGGTCCAGGTCGATCCCCAGCTCCCGATACGACGGGATCACCTGAGCGGCGAAGGCCTCGTTGATCTCGATCAGGTCGACGTCCTCGATGGCCATCCCCGCCCGCGACAGCGCCTGCCGGCTGGCCTCCACCGGCCCCAGCCCCATGATCTCGGGCGACAGCGCGGACACCCCGGTGGACACGATCCGGGCGAGCGGCGTGATCCCCAGTTCGGCGGCCTTGACGTCGCTCATCACGATCACGGCGGCCGCCCCGTCGTTGAGCGGGCAGCAGTTGCCGGCCGTGACAGTGCCGTCGGGCCGGAAGACCGGCTGCAGGGTGGCGACCTTCTCGTACGTGGTGCCCGCCCGCGGCCCGTCATCCTTGCTGACCACGGTCCCGTCGGGCATGGTCGCGGGCGTGATGTCCTTGGCCCAGAACCCGTCGGCCAGCGCCTTCTCGGCCAGGTTCTGTGACCGCACGCCGAACTCGTCCTGCTCCTGCCGGCTGACGCCCTTGAGCTGCGCGAGGTTCTCGGCGGTCTGGCCCATCGCAATGTAGATGTCCGGGATGGACCCATCTTCGCGCGGGTCGTGCCAGGTCTGCCCGCCCTCGGTGAACTTCTTGGAACGGGCCAGCGAGTCCAGGAAGATCGGGTTGTGGGTGTCAGGCAGCGAGTCGGAGCTGCCCTTTGTGAAGCGCGAGACGGTCTCCACTCCTGCGGACACGAACACGTCGCCCTCGCCCGCCTTGATCGCGTGGAAGGCCATCCGCGTGGTCTGCAGCGACGAGGAGCAGTAGCGCGTCACGGTGGTGCCGGGCACGTCGTCCAGGCCGAGCATGACGGACACCACCCGCGCCATGTTGAAGCCCTGTTCGCCGCCAGGCAGCCCGCAGCCCAGCATGATGTCGTCGATCGTGTGGGGGTCGAGCTGGGGCACCTTGGCCAGCGCCGCCTTGATCATCTGCACGGTCAGGTCGTCGGGCCTGATTTCCTTCAGCGAGCCCTTGAAGGCTCGTCCGATGGGGGAACGCGCGGTTGCGACGATGACTGCCTCGGGCATGGCCCCTCCTTTGTCGGCGCTAATAGTAGAACTATATTCCAGTCCTGCTGAAAAGCCCCGCGGGGTGGCCGGTCATACGCGACGTCGCTACCCGTACATGCCCGGCGCGGGCGCCGTCTGGTCGTTCACGGCATGCAGCGCCCCCTTCTCGTCCCGCCACAGCCGCCAGCCGTCCTGGCTGCCCGTGAACCAGGGCGGCGGCGCGCTCGCGGGGGAGATCCGCTTGCCGGTGCCGAGGTCGTACTCGCAGATGGCCGCCGTCGAGTAGAAGCCCGGAGGCTGTCCGCGCAGCGCCAGCGGCTTGGGGTCGGTGACGCAGAAGGACCAGCCGCGCTCCTTCTCCGCGGGCACGGCCTTGCCGGAGACCAGGTCGAAGGCCGTCCCCTTGGTGTTGTGCTTGAGGAAGCCCAGCTTGTCCATCCGGTCGGGGAAGGCCAGCCACCAGCCCGAGCCCGGCACCTCGGAGGCGGTGATCTGCCCGACCACCCGGCCGGACCCGGAGTCGAGCCGGGCGAAGCCGCCGTAGGCGCCCTGCCGGTCGACGGGGCGCACGACCGGGGCGTAGCCGGGGCTGCCGCTGGGATAGACGCGGACGACCGAGGGCCGGATCCAGTTGATCGTCCCGTCGGAGATCTTGACGGAGAACAATCCGAAGGTGGAGATCTTCTTCGTCTGGGTGTTGGTGTACGGGGCGACGTACCCGACCAGATTGTCCCCTGCCGCGCCGAACGCCCAGCCCCCCGACAGATCGACGCCGGGCCCGAGGGCCTGCTCGATCGGCTGCTGCCACTGCAGCTTGCCGGTCTTGAGCTCGTACGACTCGATCACGGGGTTGGCGGACAGCCTGAGCAGCAGCACCCGGGCCGGGTCGGACCATTCGACCTCGGAGATCCCGGGCAGCTTCCACAGTTGTTTCCCCGTGGCCGGATCGAGCACCACCATGCGTGCCTTCGCCAGGGCAGTGTGCTCGGACAGGCAGACGTAGGGGCCGCAGCGCTGCGGCCCGAACGTCGAATGCACCGGCCTGGTCCACTTCTGCACCCCGGAGTGAGCGTCTCGGGCGATGAGGGTGGCGCTCCACTGGTCTTTCTTGGCCGGGTCGAGCGCGACGACCACGCCCTGGTCCTTGCCCGTCTCCACGATCGCGGGGGCGGAGACGCCCATGCCGGGCAGGCGACCCACCATCGTGGCCGGGTAGGCCCACAGGCGTCTGCCGTCGCGCAGGCCGATCGCGACGGTCTCCAGCGTGCCGTCGGGCTTCATCGAGGTCGTGGTGACGACCCCGCCGGCCACCGCCATGCGGCTGACCGCGTTGACTTGGGTGTTGTGCCAGGTCGGGAACGTGTCGGTAGTGGCCGCGTCGCTGCCGGAGCAGGCGGCGGCGGCCAGGGTTCCGGCGAGGGCAATGGACGGTTTCCAGAGGGGCCTGAGCACGGGCAATACCCTCCAAAGGGACGATTAGCGACGACTTGGACGCAGAGGGTGACCGAGGCTGGGCGTCGTCGAGCGCTCGCCAAGCCTGAACCGGGGTCCGGACTCGCTGAATCCTCTTGGGGGTCAGGACTCGTTGAGCTGCTCGCCGAGCCGTCGGCGGAGCAACGACGCCCACTTCCCGTGCAGGCCCGTCGCTCGCCCGTCGACCCGGGTCGCGGTGACCTCGGTGCCGGGCTCCTCCGCGGCCGTAGCCGCCGCAAGGTAGATCGGTTGCAGTGCCTCGCCGCGCGCGGGGTGCGGCTCAGGCCACAGCTCCAACGCAGCGCACACTGAAGGTAGCACCGCGTAAGCGGCCTGCGCGTAACCTCGGGCAGATGGATGGAAACGATCCGGTCCGAACATTTCTGTCGGATTTGTCGCGAACTCCGGGCCCAGGACGTCCGCGAACGCGACCGTACGCCCGCCCGCGTCCACCACCGCCACCGTCTGCGCCGCCGCCAGCTGGCGGCTCCAGCGCCGGGCCACCCAGCGCAGCGGCTGTGAGATCGGGCGCACCGTGCCGAGGTCCGGGCAGGTGCCCACGACCACCTCGACCCCGGCGTCCCGCAGCCGCCGCACGGCCTTGGTCAGATGCCGTACGGCGATCGCGGGCGGCGTCTGCGTGATGATGTCGTTGGCCCCCACGAAGATCACCGCCACGTCGGGCTCCATGGTCAGGGCCTGATCCACCTGATCTCCCAGCTCGGCCGACGGGGTGCCCGACTTGGCGGCGACGAGCAGGCGCACCGGGCGCTCGGAGACCTCGGCCAGGCCGTTGGCGAGCAACACGCCGGGGGTGTCGGCCGGATCGGTCATGCCGAGGCCGATGGCCGTGGAGTCGCCGAGCATGGCCAGCTTGAGCGGCTCTCCGGGGAAGTCGCCGTACATGCCGTCGGACGGCGGGCCGTCCAGGCCGTGCGGTTGGCCTATGGCCTTGCGCGCGAGCAGCCCCTCGGCGATCAGCAGTGCGTACGCCGTGGCGCCGAGCGCCGTCAGCCCGCCCCCTCCGAGCGCTGCCGCAGTAGCGATCTTACGTGCCGCACGCGCCATCCCAGCTGGCCAGACCACCTGCGTGCCTCCCCCGGTCGAACTCGGCGGTAGCGTTTGCTTGAAAAACTAGCCGAGGGCCTGCCACCCCCACTGGATCTCGGCCACAGGCAAGCTGATCAAGCTTTGGCAAAGAAGGTGAACACCTCGGTGCGCGTTTACGATTCCCTGGTTGATCTGATGGGGAACACCCCGTTGGTTCGACTGCACAAGGTTTCCGCGGGACTCCCCGCCCAGGTGCTCGCCAAGGTCGAGTACTTCAATCCAGGCGGCTCGGTCAAGGACCGCATCGCGGTACGCATGATCGAGGCCGCCGAGAAGTCGGGCGAGCTGCGCCCCGGCGGCGTCATCGTCGAGCCGACGTCCGGCAACACCGGCGTGGGCCTGGCCATCGTGGCCCAGCGGAGGGGCTACCGGTGCCTGTTCGTGGTGCCGGACAAGGTGGCCCAGGACAAGATCGCGGTGCTGCGTGCGTACGGCGCCGAGGTCGTGGTCTGCCCGACCGCCGTCTCGCCCGACCACCCCGACTCCTACTACTCGGTCTCCGACCGGCTGGCCCGCGAGGTGCCCAACGCCTGGAAGCCCAACCAATACTCCAACGTCAACAACCCCGACTCCCACTACCACTCGACGGGTCCCGAGGTCTGGGAGGATACCGAGGGCCGGGTCACGCACTTCGTGGCGGGCATCGGCACCGGCGGCACGATCAGCGGCACGGGCCGCTACCTCAAGGACGTCTCCGGCGGCCGGGTGAAGATCATCGGCGCGGACCCGGTGGGCTCGGTCTACTCCGGCGGCTCCGGACGGCCGTACCTGGTGGAGGGGGTCGGCGAGGACATCTGGCCGGACACCTACGACACCACGATCTGCGACGAGATCATCGCGGTGTCCGACAAGGACTCCTTCAACATGACCCGCCGGCTCGCCCGCGAGGAGGGGCTGCTGGTCGGCGGCTCGTGCGGGATGGCGGTCGTGGCGGCGCTGGAGGTGGCGGCCAAGGCGGGCAAGGACGACGTGGTGGTCGTGCTGCTGCCCGACGGCGGCCGCGGCTACCTGTCGAAGATCTTCAACGACGACTGGATGGCCGACTACGGCTTCCTGACCGAGACCTCCGACGAGGGGCTGGTCGGCGACGTGCTGGCACGCAAGAGCCGCGCGATGCCGGAGTTCGTGCACGCGCACCCGCACGAGTCGGTGAGCACGGCCATCGCCATCATGCGCGAATACTCCGTGTCCCAGCTGCCGGTGATGAAGGAGGAACCGCCCGTCATGGCGGCCGAGGTCGTCGGCTCTATCGTCGAGCGCGATCTCCTCGAAGCCCTGTACCACGGCAGGCTCTCCTCCGACGACCCGATCGCCGACCATATGTCAGCACCGCTACCCACGATCGGCAGTGGTGAACCTGTGGCCCGTGCGGTAGAAGCGCTGGAGAAGGCCGATGCGGCCGTCGTGCTGGAAGAGGGCAAGCCCGCCGGGCTGATCACCCGGCAGGACCTGCTCGCCTTCCTCGCCAATCACTAGGGGCCTAGGGCTTCCTGATCGACTCGATCACGGTGCCGAGGCCCTCGTGGCCGCGGCCCTCGGCGTCGGCGCGCTCGAAGAGTCTCTTGAGCGCGCTCGGCACCGTCGTCTCGACACCGGCCTCCTCCAGCGCCTCGACGGCGTGGCCCAGGCCGACCGCCTGCATGTGCAGGGAGTTCTGCTCGCCCGGATACGTCTGGGCCTCGAACTCCTCCGCCAGGATCTTCGCGTAGCCCATAGGGCCGTCGCCGCCCAACTGCGTGAAGGTCTCCTGGACGAACGGCAGGAGCTCCAGCGGTGACACGCCCGCCGTGCGCAGCATGGCCATGGCGTGCATGTGGCTGGTCAGGCTGGACCAGAAGATCAGCAGCTGGGCCTGGTAGTACATCATCGCCAGGCCCTCGTCCTGGCCCACGTACGCGATCTCGCTCAGGGCCTCGAGCGTCGACGCATGCTGGTCGAGCACGTCTTTGGGGCCGCTGTAGAACGTGTACGCCCCGGGCTGCCCGATCCCGGGTGGCGGGACCATGATGCCGCCGGTGATCAGCGTGCCGCCGTGCCCGGCCACCCACCTGGCCGCCTCACGCAGCCGCTCCGGGCTGTCGGAGCTGAGGTTGACCACCACTTTCCCGTCCAGACGGGCGTCGCCGAGGCTGTCGTACATCGCCTGATAGCTGATCTGGCTGACCACCAGCAGCGCGCCGTCCACCGCTGTCGCCGCCCGCCCGGCGCCCTTGGCCAGCAGCGCCTCTGCCTTGCTCGCCGTGCGGTTCCACACCTTGACCTGGTGGCCCGCGGCCAGGAACGTCTCGGCCATCGTCGACCCCATCGGGCCGAGCCCCACAACCGTCACTTCACTCATGCCCCCACCTTGGGACACGCCGCTACGGAAATCCTTCCGGCCGGCTACGGGTTAGCAATGGGGTGGTGCGTTTCGGAGTGCTGGGGCCGCTGACCGTATGGGTGGACGGGCGGCCCGTTCACGTGGCCGAGGCCAAGGTCCGCGCGCTCCTCGCCGACCTGCTGGCCCATGGGGGTGGGCCGGTGCCGGTCGACCGGCTGGTGGAGGACCTGTGGGGTGCTCGGGCCGGCCGCAACCCGGTGGGGACCCTCCAAGCGCGGGTCTCCCAGCTGCGTCGCGCGCTCGGCGACCCCTCGTTGATCACGCATGGTCCCGCCGGGTACCGGCTGTCGGCCCACGACTGTGACGCCGCCCGCTTTCACGCCCTCGTCAGCCGGCGTTCGCCGGATCCCGCCACCCGGGCGGCGGAGCTGGAGCAGGCCCTGGGGCTGTGGCGCGGGCCCGCGTACGCCGACTTCCCGGACGCGGACTTCGTACGCGCCGAGGCCGCGAGCCTGGAGGAGACGCGCCTGGCGGCGCTGGAGGAGCAGGCGGAGGTAGGGCTGTCGCTCGGCGAACGGGTCGACCTGGCGGAGCTGGTCGCCCTGCATCCGCTGCGGGAGCGGCTGCGTGCCTCGTACATGCTGGCCTTGTACCGGGGCGGGCGGCAGGGCGAGGCGCTGGCCGCGTACGAGGATGTGCGGGAGCGGTTGCGGGACGAGCTCGGGGTGGACCCGTCGGCCGAGCTGAGCCGGCTGCACCAGGCGATTCTGCGGCAGGACCCTGCCCTGGACACGCCGGCGTTGCCGCGCACCAACCTGCCCGCGCCACTGACCCGGCTGGTGGGGCGGGAGGCGGCACTGGCCGAGGTCCGTGCGCTGCTCCGGCGCGGCCGGCTGGTCACGCTCACGGGTCCTGGAGGTGTCGGGAAGACCCGCCTGGCCCTGGCGGCCGCGGCAACCTGGGAACCGCCTACGGCGGCCGGCACCGTGGAGGCGGTCGCGCACGGCGCCTACGCCGGTGCGATCTCCCGAGCGGCAGGGTTCGGCGGAGGGGTGTGGCTGGTGGAGCTGGCCGCGTTGCGGCCGCACGCCGGGATCGACGAGGTGGCGGAGGCGATCGGCGGCGTCCTTGGGTTGCGGGACGATGTGGCGGGGTCCATGGCCGATCGGCTCGCCACAGCACTGCAGGGCACGCAGACGTTGCTGGTCCTCGACAACTGCGAGCACGTCGTGGAACGGGTGGCCACGCTGGCCGCGCGGCTGTTGCGGGCGGCGCCCGGGCTGCGGATCCTGGCCACCAGCCAGGAGTCGTTGCGCATTGAGGGCGAGAGCTTCTGGAGCGTGCCGCCGCTGGGGCCGGAGGCGGCGGTGGAGCTGTTCACGGCGCGGGCAGGGATCGAGCCGGACGCGGACGTGGCGGACGTCTGCGCCAGGCTGGACGGGCTCCCCCTGGCGTTGGAGCTGGCCGCCACCCGGGTGCGGGCACTGGGGGTGCGTGGGCTGGCCGATCGGCTGGACGACCGGTTCCGGGTGCTGACGGCGGGAATGCGGGACGCGCCGGAGCGGCAGCGTACGTTGCGGGCGATGATCGACTGGAGCTGGGAGCTCCTCGGCGAGGCCGAACGGGTGGTGTTGCGGCGGCTGGCGGTGCATGCGGGCGGGTGCACGCTGGAGGCGGCCGAGCAGGTGTGCGCGGAGCCCGGCGTGGAGGTGCTGGACACGCTGGCCCGGCTGGTGGACCGGTCACTGGTGGTGCGGGCGGGGCCGCGCTATCGGCTACTGGAATCGGTGGCCGCCTACTGCCGGGAACGGCTGGCCGAGGCGGGCGAGGACGACCTGATCAGAGCGCGGCATGCCCGCTACTACACCGAGCTGGCCGAACGCGCGCACCTCAGAGGGCCGAGGCAGCGGGAATGGTTCGCCCGGCTCGACGCCGAGCGCGCCAACCTGCGGCTCGCGCTCGCGGGGCCGGACGGGCTGCGGCTGGTCAACGCCCTCGCCTGGTACTGGATCCTGCGTGGCAGCCTCAGCGAGGCACGCAGGTCGCTGGCGACCGCCCTGGCGGCCGGCCCCGCCGGCGAGACGGACGACGCCCTGGCGGCGCGGGCGTCCGTCTGGCTGGCGGGGATCGAGTCGCTGCTCGGTGAGCCCGTCTCGCCGGTGCGCCGTGAGGGGCTCGATCGGGCGGGCGCGGCGCTGGCCGACTGGCTGCTGAGCCACGTTCGCTGGGCGTACGGCGACAGGGCGGCGCACGAGGCGGCGGCGGAGCGGGCGTTGGCAGCGTACGAGGAGATGGGTGATCGGTGGGGTGTGGCGGCGGCGCTGTGCTTGCGTGCCAAGCTCGCCGTCGGCCGGGCCGACCTGGTGGCGATGGAGCGCGACGGGGAGCGGGGGCTCGCGTTGTTCAGTGAGCTGGGCGACGAGTGGGGGCAGATCGAGGCGATGGACGTGCTCGATCGGGCGGCCGAGATCCGCGGCGACTACCGGAAGGCCGCGCGGCTGCGCGAGGAGGCGCTGCGCCTGGCCGAGGAGCTGGGCTTCGAGGTCTCGTTCCGGCTGGCGGCCATTGGGCGGATCGCGTTGCTGGCGGGCGACTACGAGCGGGCCGACGACTACCACGAGCGGGCCAGGCGGCTGGCGGTCGCGCAGTCCTACCGGTCTGCGGAGGAGAACGCGCTGCTCGGGCTGGCCATGAGCGCCCGGCGGCAGGGCCGGTACGAGGCGGCGGAGGCTTTCCTGCGGCCGGTGCTCGACTTCCTGCGGCGGGTGCGGGGGACGCCCGGGATCGCGTTCGTCATGGCGGAGCTGGGCTTCGTCGCCGAGCAGCGTGGTGATGCGGAGACGGCGCTGGCCAGGCAGCGGGAGGGGTACGAGGCGGCGCGGGCGACCGGCGACCCCAGGGCGATCGCGCTGTCCCTCGAAGGGCTGGCCGGGGCCCTGTCGCTTGGAGCACTGACCGAGGCCGGTTCGCTCCCGCCCATCGGCCAGGTTCCGGCGGGAGGCCCGGTCACGGAGGCGGCACGGATGATCGGGGCCGCCGTCGGCATCAGGCGGGCCGTTGGCGCGCCTCTACCCTCGGGTGAGCGGCGGGACGTGGATCGGATCATCGGCCGGCTGCGGGCGGCGATGGGGGATGACGCGTTCGAGCGGGCGTTCACCGAAGGCGTGGGCTCCGGCTTGGGAGAGCCCGGCTCAGGGCTGGGCAGATCCGGCTCGGAGGAGGGGGAACTCGGCGGCCACCTCCCAAGCGCCCTCCGGGGAGGGGCCGGCGTAGAGCCGGCCGCCCAGCGCCTCCACCCGCTCGCCCATGCCGACGAGCCCGAAGCCGCCACCAAGGTCGGCCACCCGGGGATCTGATGCGGAGGCCCCGAAGTTCCGCACCCGTAGCACCACGACCTTCTCGTACCTCCGCAAATCCGCCTCCACCCAGGCGGAGCGGGACGCGTGCTTGCGTACGTTCGTGAGCGACTCCTGCAGCACCCGGTGCAGGGTGGTCATGACCTCCGGCGGCAGCGTGCGATCGTCCAGTCCCTGCCCGATCTCGAACGCCACCTTGGGCCCGTCGGCCGAGAACCGGTCGGTCAGGATACGCAGGTCGGCCAGCGTGGTGCCGGGCTTGCGGCCCGCTTCGTCCTCGGTACGCAGAACCGCCACCATGCGCCGCATCGAGGTCAGCGCCTCCGACCCGGCCGTGGCGATTGCGTCGAGCGCGGGCGCCACCGCCTCCGGGCTGGTCTGCGCGACCGTGCGTGCGGCCTGGGCCTGGACCACGATGCCCGTGATGTAGTGGGCGACCAGGTCGTGCAGCTCCCTGGCCAGCTCCAGCCGCTCCGCCCGCCGTACGGAATGCACCGCTTCCGTGCGGCGCTCCTGCTGGAAGCGGAGGTAGCCGCCGATGCCGGCGGCCATCGACCACCCCGCGAACAACACGAACGAGAGCAGCAGCCCCGCACTCTGGTAGTCGCGGGCGATGCCCTCGGCCATCAGGACGATCAGCCCGACGCAGGCCAGCACCGCCGCCCGCCGTACCGGCTCGACGTGCCGCAGCACGCCGATGCTCAGGATGAGCAGCGACCCGGTCTCCGCCATGCCTGGGGCGCCGTCGAAGCCGCCGGCGCCGATCGTGAGGGAGATGCCGAACGACAGCGCCAGCATGATGCTGAACCCGTCCAGGCGATGCTTGCGCCGCAGCACCACGGCCGCGATGCCGCACGCCCCGCAGAACGGGACGAGCCACTGGAAGCCCCCGATGGTGGCGGCCAGCACGAGATCGAGCATGAGCAGCATGCCCAGCCAGCCGAGCATGGCGATCTCGCTCAGCCTCCGGATCCAGTACACGAGCCGCTTGGAATCACCCACGGCCCGAGCCTAGGCCGGAAGTCGGACAAGTCGTATCAACCGTTCGGCCGAGTGGGCCTGCCACAGACCCGTCCTTCAGTGGAGGCGGCGGCCTGGGAGATCGCGGATGCTGGATATATCGGAAAGGGGACAGAAATGGTTGCCATCGGGTTAGCACTACTGGGAGTCGGACTGGTCGTCGGGGTGCTGCTGGCGCTGGCCGACCCGGTGCTGCTCTCCCGCATCAACGGGGAGCCCGCGGAGGGCGGCAGCGGCCGATTCGTCAAGGCCGATCCACATAAGTCGCTCGTACGGCTGGCGCCCAGGTCGAGCGGGGGAGAGCGCCACGAGCCCAAGGCGGCCTGAGGATCCGGCTCGCGCGGGCATGGTGCGCGAGCCTCGCGGGCGGCCGTTGGGGGACGGCGCCCGCGCCGGCGGCCCGTGGTCCGTTGGGGAGCGGACCGCGGGCCGTACGGTCGGGACCGGAGCCCACGTGGTCTTCCGTTAACGTTGCCTCTATGAGCAACGGTTTTGAGACCCTGGCCATCCACGCAGGTCAAGAGCCCGACCCGCTGACGGGTGCGGTCGTGCCGCCGATCTACGCGACGTCCACGTACAAGCAGGACGGGGTGGGCGGCCTGCGTTCGGGATATGAGTACAGCCGCTCGGCCAACCCCACCAGGACCGCGCTCGAGCAGGCGCTGGCGGCCGTGGAGGGGGGAGCGCGCGGGCTCGCGTTCGCTTCGGGGCTGGCCGCCGAGGACACCTTCCTGCGTACGGTGTGCAAGCCGCAGGACCACGTGATCATCCCGAACGACGCGTACGGCGGGACGTACCGGCTGTTCGCCAAGGTCCACGAGCGGTGGGACCTCCACTACGACCCGGTCCCGCTGCACAACCTCGACGCCGTGGCCACGGCCATGACGCAGAAGACCAAGGTGGTCTGGGTCGAGACCCCCACCAACCCGCTGCTCGGCATCGCCGACATCGCGGCGCTCGCCCAGATGGCCCACGACAACGGGGCGTTGCTGGTGGTGGACAACACGTTCGCCTCGCCGTACCTGCAGCAGCCCTTGGCTTTGGGGGCGGACGTCGTCGTGCACTCCACGACCAAATACGTGGGCGGGCACTCCGACGTGGTCGGCGGGGCCCTGATCGCGGCCGACGCCGGGCTCGGCGAGGAGCTGGCTTACCACCAGAACGCGATGGGCGCAGTGGCCGGGCCGTTCGACGCCTGGCTGACGCTGCGCGGGCTCAAGACCCTGGGTGTGCGCATGGACCGTCACTGCGACAACGCCGAACGCGTCGTCGACCTGCTGCTGGCGCACCCGCGCGTCACCGAGGTGCTCTACCCGGGGCTGGCCGAGCACCCGGGGCATGAGGTGGCGGCCAAGCAGATGAAGCGGTTCGGGGGCATGGTGTCGTTCCGCGTCGCCGGCGGTGAGGCGGAGGCCGTGGAGGTGTGCAACCGGGCGAAGTTGTTCACGCTGGGCGAGTCGCTCGGCGGTGTCGAGTCGCTCGTCGAGCACCCCGGCAGGATGACCCACGCGTCGGCGGCGGGTTCGCCGCTGGAGGTGCCCGCCGACCTGGTGCGGCTGTCGGTCGGCATCGAGACCATCGACGACCTGCTTGCCGACCTCACCCAGGCGCTGGCCTGAGGACGCTGGAGCGGACCTGAGGACGCTGGAGCGGCCCCGTCATCCGGCGGGGCCGGGGACCACCATGAGGAACAGGATCACCAGCCAGATCACGGACAGCAGCCCGCTGATGGCGGCGATCCGCCCGTTCTGGACCTTGGCGTCGTCGGACGTGTCCTCGCTCCCCAGCACCCGTACGGCGGTGCGCAGGTCGCGGTCGATGATGACGAGCATCACGGCGGCCACGATGAACAACGTCATCGAGGCCGTCATGTACCACCGGCCCAGGACCCCGTTGCCGAGGACCGCGCCGAGCGCCAGCCCGAACACGAACACGCCGATCGAGCCGAGGCTGTAAACCCTCGTCATGCGCTGGATGTTCTGCAGCGCGGGCACGTTCTTGTTGCGGATGACGCGGGGCGCGGCCATCGTCGCGGCGGTGACCGGGCCGATGGTGAAGATGGCGAAGGCGATGTGCAGCCAGAGAAGCAGGGACGACATGCGGGAGAGACTAGTCCCCGGCGATCTCGGCGGGGGACTCGACACTCTCTTTACTCCGGGTGGAGCACCGCATGCAGAGCTCTGTGGCCGCCACCGCGACGACCATCAACACGATGAGGAGAATCGTGGCAATCATGGGCTCCCCTCCTTCCCCGTGCCGGACGTAAATATCGTCCTGAATGACTAGACGCTTGTGCAACGGAATAAGTTCGGTGCCGGTATGGTTGTTCACCGTCTCGTTTTTCTTACCGTTAGGGCACAAGGGGGTGCCGTCCGTGGCCATCAGGCACGTCGAGCCGTACACCGACGAGTGGCTGCAGCAGCCGATCAGCTACGTGCGCCAGGTCGTCGACCGGCTCGGAGCCGAGGTCGTGGATTGGTGGGAAGGCCCCTGCGACCCGCGTGACGCCACGCTCAAGCTGGCCGACGGGAGCGCGCTGGTGTGGGACGAGGAGAGCGGCTGGCGCCTGGGCAGATTCGTCTCGGGCGGCCGTGGTGACCACACCGAGCTGACCGGCGTCCGCTACCTGGGCCACGGCCTGCTCCCGAAACCGGAGCGCGTCCCCTCGGCCCTGGCAGAGGCGCGAGCCGGACTCGGCGCCAGCTCGGCCTGGCGCCCCTGCTACCGCTCCCACCGCCAATGCCGCGACGGCTTCGACGTAGCCCTCGCCTTCTACCTCGTCGACGCCTAGCCTGGAGCCCCAGCCCAACGGCATGGGCCTCCGCCAGCTGCGCGCTTCGCGCGAATAGACTCCGGACTCCTCTTACGGGGGAGCCCAGCTCCCCCGAGCCCCCTTGCCGGGGGTCTCCCGACCCCCGGACCCCGGCGTTGACCGGGTTTCGCATCGTCCGAGGCAGTACCTGGGTAGCGTCGAGATCATTTACTCCTCCCCCGCGGGGAACCTCAGGCGAAACATGACGAGCGGGGCATCATGGCGTGGTGATCATTGCTGCTCTGCCCCAAGAAGATTCACTCGATGACGATGTTGGGAAGTCATGGCAGTTGTGGGGACGAGAGCCGTGCCGCTGATCTAAGAGACCGCATCCGCGTTTTCCAAAGCGGTTCTTTGGAGCATAAGGCCGTCACTACATCAGGGGACACCGTGCGTGGGACGCCGGAACGGATGACCGACCATTGGTGGTGGCGCCCAGGTGTCCGCCGGGGGTGGGGCCTGCTGGTCTGGCACATCTTGGTTGACGACCAGCCGAATGGCTGCATATGACCACCCAGATCGTCGGATTCCCTGATGAAATCTCGGGCGGTCGCGGATACGGCGCAACAGCGAGGGTGGCTTGCCCGCGGCACGACGCCGCTGCCGGCGCGGAGCTGGAGACGTTGTTACAGCGCTACCCCGGATCGCCGCTGCGGCGATCGCCCGGGCCCGGCCCGCGTCGTATTTCACCCCCTGACGCTGGCGCACCAGCTTGCGATGTGCCTTCGCGCCGCGGGAGGAACCTTGGTCCGGTCAGACGTCTTCGGGCAACTCCAGGCAGCGTCGAACGTGGTCAACTACCACGTCGGAGATCTCGTCCGGGGACGGGAAACGTGCCATCTTCTGAAAGCACTTCAACGCCAGCACCAGCGCGAAGCACGACCCCGGGCTGCCGGTGCGCTCTTCGGCCCGGACCACCTCCTCCGGCGACGGCGTGAAGAACTCATGCAGCACCCGCGTCGACGTCAGCCGCTTGAACTGCGGATAGGCGGTCCGCTCGATCCACGCACGCCACTGCCGCTGCACATCCACGGAATCCCGTTTGTCAGAAGTTTTACTTTTTGTGGCCTATTGCAACATATATGACTATTGGGGGAATAATGTCCTATGGCGGAACGCGATCTTCATACCGGTGACCTCGAACTCGACCGGCTCATGGCGGAGTTTCAGGCGAACTCCAGGGAGTTCTCCGATGCCATGGGCATGGTCGGCGAGGTGATCGGTCAGGCGGCAAGTCCCGATGGCAAGATCAAGGTGCAGGTCTCGTCCTCGGGACAACTGACGGCTCTGCACATGGATCCCAGAGCGATGAGGCTGGGCTCGCAGGAACTGGCCGACGCGATCATGGACCTGTCGCGCCGTGCGACCGAGGACGCGGCGCGGCGCCTCATGGACGTGACGCGGCCCTACCTCGAGGACGATCGGCAGGGCGAGCCCCGCCGGCGCCGGTAGCGTGCGCGGGGCCCGCGGGCGGGTCCAGGCCCTATCGCTCATCTGGCCCTCGGGATGAGGCTGCGCGTCCCGTGGATGAGGAACTTCTGGTACATCTCCTCCTCTGTCAGCCCGTGTTCCGAGCCAGGCAGGGGATTGTCCCCGTGCTGCGCGTCCAAGACCATCGAGTACGTGGTCGAGGCGGCCATCCGGGGGATGACGCTCCCGGTGTTCAGCGCCATCCCGTTCGGCAGGGGGATGTTGGTGGCGACAGTCCGTAGCCCTGGCACCTTCCCCATGAGCGCTGACCCGGCATCGGCGACCGCGTCGAAGGCCATGTTCGCCACGAAGTGCTCGCGGAACGTGGTGAGGTTGTAGTCGACCGACCTGACGTCGTTGCCGGACAGGTCCGTCTTGATCCCGCCTACGTAGTTGAGTGCCAGAGGCAGCACCACCTCGCCCGTGGCGTACGCCACGCTGTCGGCGACCCAGTAGGAGAAGGTGGGCAGTAACAGGATGACGAATCGGCGCGCGGTCACCTTGAGCAGGATCGCCTGTCTCTTCATGATCGCCTGAAAGAGTTTCCAGGTGAGCACCTGGTATCCGATGGTGAACATCATGTCCACCGTCATGATCCAGCACAGCACCTTCAGCGCGTGGTTGACCTTCTCGATGACGTCGGCGTAGGCCCGGCAGGCATTGGCCGCGTCCCGGTATTTGAGAGAGACCGCGAGGACCGCCGGGCCGTATACGTCATTCCAGAACGTCTTGAACTCGTCGACCGCTTCGTCGGAGCTTTTCTGCCAGACGACCTCGGCGGCCGCGTTCGCCTCCTGGAAGTGCTGGTCGACCGCGTCGGCGATTTCGTCCAGGACATCGGCCGCCTCGCGGATCCGGTCCGGATCGCCTTCGAGATACGAGATGCCGAACAAGAATTCAGGTGCCAGCGCCCCTGCCAGGCCGGCGCCGGCCATACCGCCCAGGGCGACCTTGGTCGCGAGCCCGATGGGAATGTCCGCCTCCCCTTCAGCCGCGCTCTACCGGGGTGGCGGGCACGCTGATCGGGTCGTTCTCGCGCTGGGCGAACTCGACCAGGTCCTTCACGAATTTGTTCTTGTCGACCATGCTGGCCCAGTCGGCCGCCTCTACGTTCTTGCTCATCGCCACGACGGCTGAGCCGATCTGTTTGTACGCCTCGCCGAGGTTGTGCACGGCCGTACTCAGGTCCTCGTAGGCACTGTCGAAGCCGGGGTGACCGTCCATGCCCCTTCGGAAAATCTGGGCTGCCTCGTCGCTCTCCGGGTTGCCGAAGTAGGGGATGAGAGGTTCCAACTGCGCGTGGAGTCGGTTGACGCTCCGGCCGAACTCGCCGCCCTCGGTGTGGATGGCCTTGCCGCTGTGCTCCATACTTGAATGGTTGATCTCCAAGGGTGGTCCCCTCCTGCAGACGTAAGTGGTCAGTCTCTGTACGATTCGTTACCAGGAGATGACCTTGCAGTTGCGGTTGTGTACTGGCTGATCCAGATCCTCGCCGCCTGATAGATCCGCCATTCGCTCGTCGGGCAGTCGCGGGTCCACAGCGTGATCTTCCGGACGTTCCGATGCTGGAAGCCGCCGGGGGATGCTGGCGTGGCCGAGGACGTCGGATACGACGTGGAGCTGGACGCCTGGGCGAGCATGAGCGATGCGCCAGAGTGGCGGAGCTACGGCCGCGTCACTAGGCAGTTCCGTGCTCGCTCCGAGCGAACACCTGGGCCGTGATGAGCGCGCATCTGGCCATAACGCATCGTGTGATCCTCGTTTGGCTCGCATCACCAAGTGGCACGGCTGGGAGTGGTGAACGCCGCAGATGATCAAGTCTTGACGGGTGTGATTTTCCTGCGCGGATGTGCCCGGGCGGAGGCCGGGAAGGTGGTCGCAGAGCGCCCTGTAGCCAACGCGCCGGTCGAACCGGCCCGTTTCCTACTTCTTTGATAATCTGCACTCATGGCTGAGACTCCCTACGGCATAGGCGAGGGCCCTTCGACTCGCCTCAGCCTCTCCTTGCCTGAAGGTACGGCCGAGGCGATCCGGCGTCGCGTGGGCAAACGGGAATTCTCCGCGTTCATCGCTGCGGCAGTAGAGCGCGAACTGCGCGGCCAGATCCTGGACGAGTATCTTGCCGACTACGAGCGCCGCAACGGCGCGGTCCCTGCGCAGGAGCAGCAGCGCGCACGCCAACTGTTCGACGAGGTGTTCGCGGAGGAGGAGGATTGGCGCGTCGCCGGCTGACGCACCAGGGAACCGTGGTTCTCGACTGCGAAGGGCTGTCGAGGTTGGTCGATGATCGGCCATCAATCGTTGCCCTGGTCGCGGAGGCGCGTAGTCGCGGAATGGAAGTCGTGATCAGCGCTCTCACCATCATCGAGGCCGCCCACCGCCGGACGAACCCCTCTCGGCTCGCTTGGCTTCTGTCCGGCATGAGGATTGTGCACGTCGGCGAGGAGGAAGCGAAGGCCGCCTCCGCGATGCTGGTCGCCGCCGAGCTGCATGGCCACAAGTATGCGATCGACGCGGTCGTGGCGGAGATGGCGATGCGACAGCCCAGGCCGGTCCTCATGCTGACGTCCGACATCGATGACATGAAGAAGCTCTGCGGTGATCGTGTGCACCTTGTAGCCGTGTAAGACCCCACCGGTGCTCGATGTGTTTCCGCCAGGTGCGCGCTCCGCGCGGATCAGTGCCGGGTTCCTCTCACGGGGAGCCCAGTTCCCCGGGCGAATGCTATGGCGTGGGGTCGTGGAGGACGAGCAGGATGTGCTCGTCGTCGCCGTGCCGGACCGTCCCGGAGCGCTCGAAGCCGTGCCGCTCCAGGAGCCGGACCGATGCGGTGTTCCCGTGGAAGGGGTCGGCGTAGAGGGGGCGGGTCTTCTCGGCGCGGAGGAATAGGCCCATTGCTTGGGTGCCGATGCCGCGGCCCCAGAACTCACGCCCCATCCAGTAGCCGATGAACCGCCGGTCGCCTTCCCACCAAGCCACGAGATTTCCCGCCAGATCGTCGCCCACCGTGATCGCCTGGACGAATACGGTGGGCTCGTCGAGGATCCTGGTCTTCCAGTGGGTGAGGAAGCGCTCTCGCGGCCGGGCCGGAAACCGCGACCTTCGCACGGCTTCCGGGTCGTGCTCCTGTGCGAGGAACACCTCCAGGTCCGCCTCCACGACATCCCTCAACCGCACGGCTACGTCGTCATCGGTCATGTTGAGCAAGTCTGGCAGCATCCACCGACAATTCAGCGGGCGCGGCGCAGCCGGAGGAAGTCGCTGACGACGTACTCGCCCAGGCGCTCGGCGCTCGGGGAGAACACCCGGCCGCCGTTCCTGCGCGCGACCTCGTCCACGAACTCCTTCAGCCGGTCGTCCGCCGCCAGCATGAAGACGTTGATCGTGGCGCGCCGCCGGGTCATCTTGTCCACCTCGGCCAGCGTCAGCTCCAGCGTCTCGTGGGACGGCGGCCACTCGAACGCCGACCGGCCGCTGCGCATGAGGTGGGCAGTGGGCTCGCCGTCCGTGACCACCAGCACCACCGGCTCGAAGTCGGGGTGGCGGTCCAGGTGGCGGCCGGCGATCAGGAGGGCGTGGTGCAGGTTGGTGCCCTGGACCATGTCCCAGTCGAGGCCCGCCAGCTCGTCCGGCTGCAGGACTCTGGCGTAGTTGGAGAAGCCGATGATCTGCACGGCGTCCTGGGGGAACTTGGAGGCAACCAGGGCCTGCAGGGCCAGAGCCGTTTGTTTGGCGGCAGCCCAGGTGCCGCGCAAAGCCATCGAGTACGACAGGTCCACGAGCAGGCAGACGGCCGCGGCGCTGCGGCGTTCGGTCTCGGCCACCTCGAAGTCGTCGACAGAGAGTCGCACGGCCGCTCCGTTCCCGGTGCGCTCTCCGGTCCGGATGCCGCCTGCAGGCCGCACGCCGCCGCGGCGGACGCCGTTGACCAGGGTGCGGACCACGTCGATCGGCTGCTCGTCGCCGAAGCGCCACGCCCGCGACGAACCCGTGAGCTCGCCTGCCGCGCCCGCGTCGTGTTGGTCGTGGTCGCCGCGCCGGCCCGCGTCGAGGGAGGAGAACACCCGGCGCAGCGCCGTCTCGCCCAGCCGCCGCACCGCCTTGGGGGTCAGCTCCAGCTTGCCGCGGCGGCGTAGCAGGTAGCCCTGTTCCTCCAGCTCCCGCTCGATGCGCTTGAGCGCCTCCAGGTCGTCGACCGCGGAGCGGCCGAGCGCGCGGCGTACGGCGGCCTCGTCGATGTCGTCCAGCCTGGCGCCCGGGTAGTCCTGGCGCAGGGCGGTTTCCAGCTGGGTGAGGTCGGCCAGCTCCTCCAGGGCGGTGACCGCGTCCCCCATGCCCAAGGGCTCCTCGCCGGTGAGGCGTTCGGGGGCGTTCCAGGCCAGGTCGGGGCGGCGGGCATAGAGTGCCTCGCCGAGCCGGCGCATCTGGTCGGAGAGCCCGGCCTGATCGAGCGTCTGGTTGATGAGGTTGCTGAGCTCCTCGCGCTGGCGCGGGGTCATCGAGGCGAGCATGCGCTGCGTGGCGGCGGCGCGGCGGGCCAGGATGTCGACGAGCTCCTCCAGGTTGCGCGGCTTCTCTGGGAACAGGTCGCCGTATTTCTCCATGAAGGCGTCGAAGTCCGCCTGGGTGTGCTGGCCGCGGGCGTCCTTGTCCAGCATGTCGTTCAAATCCGACATCATCTGGCGGACGCGTTCCATGGCCTCGGGGTCGGGGTTCGCGAGCGCGTCGCGCAGGCCCCTGAACTGGCTGTCGAGGACCTCCCGCCGCAGCAGGTCACGTAGCTCCTCGAACGTCTGGCGGGCCGCGGCCGAGCGCCAGTCGTACGTGCTCAGCTCCTGAATGGCGCTGGCCGTGTCGTCGGGCAGCGCGTCGAGCGTGGTCTCACGGAACCGGGCGTCGTCGGAGGGATCGGGGAACAGCTCGGCCCGTTCCTGGCCGATGGCCTTGTCGAGCAGCGCCCGGGCCTTCTCCAGCGTGCCGTCGAGCCGGCCGCGCTCGCGTAGGTCGCGGCGGCGCCGGCGGACCTCCCTGAGCATGTCGTCCAAGCCGCGGCGGTCCTGGGCGCCGGGCAGGCCGCGCTTGAGCAGGTCGCGCAGGGCGTGGACCGGCGTCGAGCCCGACAGGATCGCATCGCCCATCTCATCCAGCGCCGCCCGCACGTCGTAGGGCGGGGCCAGGGGGTCGGGGCCGTCGTGGAACTCGCCGTAGCGGAAGGCCATCACGAGACCACGCTAACCCGGAATGTCCCCATGCGCGCCCCAGGCGAAAAGCCCAGGGCTCGACCGGCCGTCCCGCCCGACCGAGTTGGGGGCGCGGACGGGTCGGGCGTTCGGGCGCGTTACGCGTCCCCGTAGATCTCCCAGACCTCGTCGATGCCGCCGACCTCGGGCGAGTAATGCAGCTGCACGAGCACGGGATGCTTCTGGGACTTCAGCACCTTGGCCAGGTCCGCGGCGCTGCAGGACTTCTTGCCGAGGCCGTTCTTGTCGGCGTTGACCGGTTCACCGGCCAGCCACCCGTCCAGGCAACGGGCCGTGACACGGTATAAGGCCGTGCTGTACGAGTAACCCAGCTTGATCGTCTTTCCGCCGGTCGCGAACAGGACGGTGGTGTCGTTGACCCGCTTGATCGTCCCCCGGCCGGTCCGAGAGTTCGGCCAGTTGCTGACCAGGAACTCATTGATCTTGACGGCCTTGCCGCTCCGATACTCCACCCGCAGCGGCTTGACCCCACGTTGCAATTCGGCAGCCAGATGCCCCGGCTTGCAGGCCGTCCGCCCCAGCCCTTTCCCGTCCACGGCGATCCGCCCCTCGGTCTCCTTCAGATCGCAAGCGACCGTGACCCGCCCGAACGTCGCCTTGGTGTAGTCGAGCCGCACCTCTTTGGCTCCGGAGACGGGTTTGAGCCGGTAGCCCGCGAAGCCGCCCTGCCCCTTCACGAACGAGGACGACTTGGGCACGATCCGCAGGCGACCCGTGCCGTCGGCCCACGCGTACCCGTACACGACCTTGGTGGCGGCGGCCTCCGCGGGCACGGCCACAGAGCCCAGGGCAAGAATGATGGCACCGGCCAACAGGCGCATGAGTGGTCTCCCCATCAAGGTGATCAGCTACTCACTTTGACGCGGAAGGCCACCCCGGAGTTCACGTTCGGTAGACGGTCACTCCGTCAAGGTCTTCCTTGGACAGGCGCCGCATGAGGTAAAGCCCCTCCAACGCGAACTCCAAGGCCGCTGCGGCGTGGCCCGGTGACTCCTCGCCCGCTCCCATGCCCAGCCTGGACATGATCTTCGCCAGCCCGGGGACGGGACCCATCCGGTGCAGCAGCTCCCCGGCCGGGACCAGCTCGCCGGACTCCACCTGATTGCCCTCGGCGAACTTGTCGGTCACCGCGGACAGGTCCATGCCGCCCAACCGGCTCCTGAACGTCTCCGCCGTGGCCCGGCGCAACAGGTGGGCCAGGATCTCGGTCTCCCTGCCCTCCTCGCTGACCTCGAACTCCACCTTGCCCCGCAGGCTGTGCACCACGGAGGACAGGTCCACGACCCGCGTGACCGCCTGCTCCTCGCCCGCGAGGGCCGCCCGCCGCACCGCGGAGGCCGAGGCGGTCTCGGCGGCCGCGATGGAGAACCGGGCCGACACGCCGGAGCGGGCGTCCACTGCGGTGGACTCGCGGACCAGCCGGGTGAACCTGGCGATCGCCTCGACCAAATGCTCGGGGAGGTCGGCCCCGATGTCCGGCATGGACTCCTGGCGGATGAGCGTGAGCTCGTCCTCGACCGTGAGCGGGTAGTGGGTTCGGATCTCGGCGCCGAACCGGTCCTTCAGCGGCGTGATGATCCGGCCCCTGTTGGTGTAGTCCTCGGGATTGGCGCTGGCGATGAGCAGGATGTCGAGCGGCAGCCGCAGGTTGTAGCCCCGCACCTGGATGTCGCGCTCCTCCAGCACGTTGAGCAGCGACACCTGGATGCGCTCGGCCAGGTCGGGCAGTTCGTTGACGGAGAAGACGCCCCGGTTGGTGCGCGGCACGAGCCCGTAGTGGACGGTCTCGGGATCGCCGAGCGTGCGCCCCTCCGCGATCTTGATCGGGTCGACGTCGCCGATCAGGTCGCCGACGGAGGTGTCGGGCGTGGCGAGCTTCTCGCCATATCGCTCGTCGCGGTGCTTCCACGCGACCGGCAGCTCGTCACCCAGCTCCCGCGCCAGCGCCTGACACCGCGTGCAGGCCGGCGCGTACGGGTGGTCGTTGATCTCGCACCCCTCGACCACCGGCGTCCACTCGTCGAGCAGGCCGGTGACGGTGCGTATGAGCCGGGTCTTGCCCTGGCCGCGCTCACCGAGGAGGACCAGGTCGTGCCCGGCGAGGAGAGCCCGCTCCAGATGCGGCAGGACCGTGTCGTCGAACCCGACGATGCCGGGGAATCTCGGCTCGCCCGCCCGCAGCTTGGCCAGCAGATTTTCCCGGACCTCGGCTTTGACGGTGCGATGAACGTGGCCGCTCTCTCGCAGCTTGCGGAGAATTCGTGGCTGTGGCAGATGCACGGGATCGAGACTACGTCCCCTGCGTGGAATGTGGCAGAGAGTTTCGCATCTGGCGGAGATTTCGGATCTTGACTATTGCGTGATGGTTCGTGGGCGTGCTTGTCCTTTTAGTGGGGAGAATCGGGCCTAGGAACGTTGGACATGTCGAGGGAGGCGAGACGCGTGGCCTTGATGACAAGCCGCTTCGCCGACGGCCTCGCCGTGGGTTCCGACCTGGTGGAGGCCGCGCGGAACGCCGTCGGCCAGGCACTGTCGAGGCTCAGCGGCCAAGCCGACCTGGTCTGCTTCTTCATTTGCGGTGACGATCCCGACGACGTCGCGAGGGCCGGCCAGGCCGCGATGGAGCTCGCGCCCGGAGCACACGTGATCGGATGCAGCGCCACAGGAGTGATCGGCGACGGGCAGGGCGTGGAGCTGACGCCTGCCGTGAGCGCCTGGGCAGGCACTTTGGAGGGGGTAAGGCTTACCACGTTCGCGTTGGAGACGCTCGCGGCCGAGGACAAGTTCGTGGTGGTCGGGCTGCCGGAGCGCAGCGCGGACGACCACGTGGCGATCCTGCTCGCGGACCCGTACACCTTCCCGACCGACGCCTTCGTCGAGCGCTCGATGGACGTGCTCGGCGAGTTGCCGTTGATCGGCGGGCTGGCCAACGGGTTGCAGGGACGGGGCTCGGTACGGCTCTTCGCCGACGGCCGGATCTACACCGAGGGTGCGATCGGCGTGTTGCTCAGCGGCCCACTGCAGGTCAGCACTGTGGTCAGCCAGGGCTGCCGGCCGATTGGCCCGAGCATGGTGGTCACGGCGTCGGAGGAGAACCTGTTGCTGGAACTGGCCGGCCAGCCGGCGCTGGCCAGGCTGGAGGACATCGTCAGCGAGCTGGACGAGGACGATCGCGAGCTGGTCGCGGCCGGGTTGCAGATCGGCGTGGCCATGGACGAGTACGCCGAGCGCCACGAACGCGGCGATTTCCTCATTCGCGGCGTCATCGGCATCGACCCGGAACGTGAGGCCGTGGCCATCGGCGACATCGTGGAGATCGGCAGGACTGTGCGCTTCCAAGTTCGTGACGCGGCCACCGCGGACGAGGACCTGTACGACCTGCTCGACGCCCACCGCGAGCAGTTCGGGAAGGTGGACGGGGCGCTGCTGTTCTCGTGCAACGGACGGGGCTCGGCCATGTTCGGCACCGCGGATCACGACCCGGTCGCGTTGCGTGACACGCTGGGGCCTATCGGCGTGGCGGGCTTCTTCGCCGCCGGCGAGGTCGGTCCCGTGGCCGGGCACAACCACGTGCACGGCTTCACCGCTTCCGTGCTCGTCTTCTCCAGCGCGGCAGGTGCTCCATGAGGTGCCCGTGATCCTCGCGATCGACGTCGGCGGCACCAAGATGGCCGCCGGCCTGGTGGCCGGCGACGGGACGGTGGCGTTGTCCGCACGGGTGCCCACGCCACAGGGCGCGGACGCCTCGACCCTGTGGAAGACGCTCGTCGAGCTGATCGAGCCCCTGTCGGAGGGGGTCGAGGGGGTCGGGGTGGGCTGCGGCGGGCCCATGGCCTGGCCGGACGGGGAGGTTTCGCCGCTGAACATGCCCGGCTGGCGCGGCTTTCCCCTGCGTGCCCGGCTGGCCGAGCGTTTCCCCGGTTTACCGGTACGCCTGCACAACGACGCCATCTGCCTGGCCGTGGCCGAGCACTGGAAGGGCGCGGGGCAGGGGGCCGACATGCTGGGCATGGTGGTGTCCACAGGCGTGGGCGGCGGGCTGATCCTGGACGGGCGCCTGATCAACGGTGGCACCGGCAACGCCGGGCACATCGGGCACGTGGTGGTCGAGCCGGACGGCGGTCCCCGTTGCGGCTGCGGCGGGCACGGCTGCCTGGAGGCCATCGCCCGTGGCCCGGCCCTGACCGCCTGGGCGCTGGAGCAGGGCTGGGCGCCCCGGAACCCCGAATCCGGGACGTACGACGAGGACCGGGCGGTCACGGCGCGGGCGCTGGCCGCCGACGCGCGGGCCGGTGACCCGGTCGCGGTGCGGGCCATGCGCCGGGCCGGGAGGGCGCTCGGCATCGCCATCGCCTCCGCCACGCACCTGTGCGACCTGGACCTGGTCACGATCGGCGGCGGGCTGTCGCAGGCGGGGGAGCCGCTGTTCGGCCCGCTGGACGAGGCGCTGCGCGAGCACGCCAGGGTGGAGTTCGCCCGGCGGGTCAAGGTCATGCCCGCCTCCCTGGGGCAGGAGGCCGGCCTGATCGGCGCCGCCGCCCTGATCCTGGCGGGCGGGAGTTACTGGACCGAGAGACGGTGAAGGCCCGGCGGCCCCGCTGCTCGGGAGGGCCGCCGGGCCTGCCTGCTACTCGGTTTCCTGGTTCAGGCTGGGACCTTGGTTCTTGCCCTCGGTCTCGACGTCGAAGCCGGCCCCGCCGTCGTCCTTCTTGTCCACCGAGACGCCGCCGTCGCCGGCCGGCGGGACCGGCATCGAGGTCGGCTCGCAGTCCGTGACCGTCCCCTTCACCACGGTCACCGACATGCCGAAGGGTGGCTTGTCGTCGCCGGCCTTGCTCTTGGACACCGCCAGCACGAGCGTCTCGCCCGCAGGCACCTTCCCCTTCTCGATCTTGAAGGAGATCCCGGCGCCCTCGGAACCCATGCTCACCGCGAACGGGCCGCTGACGCTGCCCCGCTCGCCGCGGGGCTCCTTGCAGGTCTGCCCCTCGGGCAAGTAGTCGACGACCGCCGTGACGCCGGCGTCGGCCAGCTCGGCCTCCAGCCCCTCGGGGTCGGTGAACGCGCTGATATGCACGTCGACCGAGCCGTCCGTGGCCTTGGTGACGGCGTACGCCGGGCTGCCGGCGATCCCCGTCATGACCACCACCGCGGTGGCGGCCGCCGCGACCCCCGCCACCGCGGCGGACAGCCCCACGAAGCGCCGCCGCGAGCCGCGCTCAACCGGTGTCACTGTTGTCGTCATCCTGTTCCCCGCCGTCCTCGTCGTGATCTCTTCTTTGAGTGCACTGAGAAGGCGCTCTTCGAAATTGCTCATGCCTGTCCTTCCACGTACACAGGTGGTGGTGGCGCGCTCTCTTGCCGAGCTCCGCTCGGAGGGCTGAGATGAATGTCCTCGCGTCGCTGCGGATCCATCTCAGCGACGTTCTCCATGGCCTTTCTGGCCCGGTGCAACCGGACTCGCACGGTCACCTGCCTGATGCCCAGGGCCTTGGCGACCTCGGCGACGGTGAGCTGATCGATCGCCATGAGCTCCAGCACGGCACGCTCGCCCTCCGGCAGCTCGGCCATGGCCTCCAGAGCGCTGCGCATCTGGCGCTCGGCGTCGATCCGCTCCTCCATCCTGACGAGATCGTCGTCGTCCATCAGCCGGCGACCCGCGACACGGCCCGTCGCCCGTGCCTCCCTGGCCGCTTGGCGATACTGGGCAGACACGACGTTGCGCGCGACGCCGTACAGCCAGGCGATCTCGCTGCCCCGGCCGGGCACGTAGGTATGAGCCGAGTCCAGGACCGCCAGGAAGATGTCCGTCGTCAGGTCCGCGGCGAGATGAGGATCACTCACCCGCCGGGCCACGAACTTCAGTACGGCATCCACGTGGCGGCGATAAAAGGCCTCAAAGGCCGCAGGGTCTTCGTTGAGGCGCATCGCCTGCAATCCCTTTCGTCGTTCGCCTTACATCCAGTACTTGGACCGAACGACGAAAAGCGTTTCGGGCCTGGTCAGGCAGGCCGGCGAGGCTGGAAGAGCCAGGCGTCGAAGAGGGCGCTGAGCTCCTTGCCCGACGTCCGTTCCGCGAACGTGATGAACTGGTCCGTCGTGACATGACCGTAGCGGTGCTCGGCGGCCCACTTCTTCAGCAGGGCGAAGAACGTCTGGTCGCCGACGGCCTTGCGCAGGGCGTGCAGCGTCATGGCGCCGCGTGAGTAGACCGACTGGTTGAACAGGTCGACGGGCTGGGCCCGCCCCGGCGGGTATTTCCAGATCGGATCGTTGGCCCGGCGGCGGTGGAGCTGCTGGAACGCGGCTTCGGCGGTCTTGGTGCCCTTGTGCTCGGCCCACAGCCATTCCGCGTACGTCGCGAAGCCCTCGTTGAGCCAGAGGTCCTTCCACCGCTTGATGCTCAGGCTGTTGCCGAACCACTGGTGCGCCAGCTCGTGCGCGATGATGGACTCGTCCGGGTGGAAGCCGCCGTAGAGCGGCTTGGTCTGGTTTTCCAGCGCGTAGCCGGCGGCGTAATCGTCGACCACGCCGCCGGTCGAGCCGAACGGGTAGGGCCCGAAGACCGTGGCCCAGTGGTCGGTGATCGTGGCGGAGGTCGCGAAGAGGCGGTCGAGCGAGGTCGTGAACCTGGGGTCGGCGGCCGCCAGGTTGGGGATGCCGCCGGGCGTGCGGCCCTGGCGCAGCTCGAACTTGCCTAGCGTGGCCGTGGCGAGGTAGGTGGCCATCGGATGCGACTCGCGCCACCGGTAGGTGGTCTTGCCGCCCGCAGTCGTGGGCTGCCCGACCATCTCGCCGTTGGCCAGAGCCGTCAACCCGACCGGCACGGTGATCGTGAAGTCGAAGAGGGCCTTGTCGGCGGGGTGGTCGTTGGAGGGGAACCAGGTCTTGGCGCCGTTGGGCTCAGCGGCCACGAACGCGCCGTCCGGCGTCGGCATGAAGCCGTACGTGCCCAGGTTGGAGCCGACGGCCGGCTTCGGGACCCCCGAGTAGGACACCTTCACGGTGAATCCTGCGTGGTTGTCGATCGGGTGCGCGGGCCGCACGGTCAGCTCGTCACCCTGGCGGCTGAAGGTGGCCGGCGCGTCGTTCACGGAGATCTCCCGCACGTCGTACCCGGCCAGGTCGAGGTTGAACGTGGACAGGGCGTGCGTCGCGCCTGCCTTGATGGTGGTCACGCCGATCAGCCGCTTGCTCGTGGGTGTGTAGTCGATGGCGATGGCGTACTGGGTGATGTCGTAGCCGCCGTTGCCGTCCTTGGGGAAGTCCGTGTCGCCGATGCCGGGCGCGCCCGCACGGTGGTCGGTCGTCGGAGGTGGCTCGTCTGCGGGAGCGCAGGCCAGCGCGCTGACCAGCGCCGCCACCAGTGCCATCCCGCGCCGGTTGAAATGCATAGACGAACGAGCCCCCTTCGTTCCGTGACGAAATATTACGCTGCGTCAGGCGTTGACGACGACCGTCCTCGCGGCCTTGTCGTGGAGGGCCTGTTTGCGGGGGTCGAACAGGATCCAGGCGAGGTCGACCAGGAGGCCGACGCAGCACAACCATTCGAACGCGGTCATCACCCCCTGCCTGACCGCCACCTGCCCCACGCCCAGCTTGCCACCGGTTTCCGGGACCACTCTGATGCCGAACACCCTCTTGCCCAGCGTCTGACCATGCCAGAAGGAGTGCAGCAACCAAAAGTAGAGAAACGCCACCAGCCCGGCCAGGAAGGTGTGTTCCACCGGATAGCGATCCCAGACGCCTCTCGCGCTGTCCCAGACGTAGTCCCAGCTCGTCCAGCTGAAAGGGGCCGAGACGATGTTGACGATCAGCCAGTCGAGGACGCCGGCGAACAACCGCCGCCAGCGTCCCGCCAGCCCTGGTGGCGATCCCATGATGTCCTGATCACCCCCACTAAGTCGGGACAAACTAAAGGTTGCCCCTGCGTTCCTGTTCGCGTTCGATGGCCTCGAACAGCGCCTTGAAGTTGCCCTTGCCGAAGCCGAGCGAGCCGTGCCGCTCGATCAGCTCGAAGAAGACCGTGGGCCGGTCCTGCACCGGCTTGGTGAAGATCTGCAGCAGGTAGCCGTCCTCGTCCCGGTCGACGAGGATCTTCCGCTTCTTCAGCTCCTCGATCGGCGCCCGCACCTGCCCGATGCGCGTGCGCAGCTCGGGGTCGTCGTAGTACGAGTCCGGCGTGTCCAGGAACTGAACCCCCGCCGCCCGCATATGGTCAACGGTGGTCAGGATGTCGTTGGTGGCCAGCGCGATGTGCTGCACGCCGGGACCGCGGTAGTACTCGAGGTACTCGTCGATCTGCGACTTCCGCTTGCTGACGGCCGGCTCGTTGAGCGGGAACTTGACCTTGCGCGTGCCGTCGGCCACGACCTTGGACATGAGCGCCGAGTACTCCGTCGCGATGTCGTCGCCGATGAACTCGGCCATGTTGGTGAAGCCCATCACGTTGCGGTAGAACTCCACCCACTCGTCCATCTTGCCCAGCTCGACATTGCCGACGCAGTGGTCGATGGCCTGGAACAGCCGCCCGGTCCTGGTCGCGGGCGGCGCGACCAGCGGCTCGGCGGCCACATACCCGGGCAGGTAGGGACCTCCGTAGTTGGTCCTGTCGACCAGCGTGTGCCGGGTCTCGCCGTACGTGGCGATGGCCGCGAGCTGCACCTTGCCGTGCTCGTCCTCCATCGTGTACGGCTCCGCCAGCCCCTTCGCCCCGTGGGCGACGGCGTGCGCGTACGCACCCTCCACGTCGGGCACCTGAATGGCCAGGTCGACCACCCCGTCACCGTGCTCGGCGACGTGCCGCGCCACCTCCGTGCCGGGCCGGATCGAGGCCCGGAACTCGAACGTGGCGCTGCCCGACGTCAGCACGTACGCGGCCACGTCGCGGCTGCCCGTCTCGGGCCCTCGGTAGGCCACCAGCCTCATGCCGAACGCGGAGGAGTAGTAGTGGGCCGCCTGCTTGGCGTTGCCCACCGCGAACACCACGGCATCCATCCCGTTAACCGGAAAGACATCACTCATACCACCAACTCTCGATTTTCCTGGACGACTTGCGCAAGAGTTACTTCAAGGAGTGCACAACCTGTCTAGCCATCACGGGAAATATCGGGTAGTTCTGTACAGCATGACGATCGATGAGCTCGACGCCCGGCTGCTCGCCCTGCTGACCGCCGAGCCGCGCCTGGGAGTGCTGGAATGCTCGCGGCGGCTCGGCGTGGCGCGCGGCACCGTCCAGGCCAGGCTCGACCGGCTGACCGACCGAGGAGTGATCACGGGGTTCGGCCCCGACGTGTCGCCCGCGGCGCTCGGCTACGACGTCACCGCGTTCGTCAGTATGGAGATCAGGCAGGTCGCCGGGCATGACCCGGTCGCACATCAGCTGGCCCGCATTCCCGAGGTGCTGGAGGTGCACACGATCACCGGCGACAGCGATCTGCTCTGCCGCGTGGTGGCCCGCACCAATGCCGATTTACAGCGGGTTATCGACCAGATCGTCGATGTTCGGGGCGTGCTCAGGACTAATTCGATCATCGCCCTCGACACCCCGGTTCCCTACCGAGTGCTGCCTTTGGTCGCCGATGTTCCGCGCCGGGAGCGGCGCTCGCCGTAGTATCGCTGGGGGACAGGGCACCATTATCGATCGTTTACCCTTTGCATTCGCCCAGCTTGCGGGGATGGGGCGAGGCTTGGGGGGTCGAGGTGCGAGGCGGTGGAGGAAACGGAATGCGAAGGCGGCGGATTCTCCGAATTCTACTGATCACATTCGGCGCCGGAACCCTCGTGCTACTCGGCCTATTCGCGGTCGCGTGGGCCATGACCCCCATTCCCGACACCACCCAGAAGCAGGCCACCGCGCAGGGGTCGGTGATCTATTACCGCGATGGCAAATCCGTGCTGGCCCGGCAGGGCATCGACCGCAAGGTGGTCGAGCTCGCCAAGGTGCCCCCGCACGTGCGCCAGGCCGTCATCGCGGCCGAGAACCGCTCGTTCTACGAGGACGCGGGAGTCTCGATCAAGGGCACCGGTCGCGCCGTCTGGTCCACGCTCACCGGGCAGCAGCTCCAGGGCGGCTCCACGATCACCCAGCAGCTCGTCCGCAACTACTACAGCGGCCTCAGCCAGGAACGCTCCGTCACCCGCAAGTTCAAAGAGATCCTCATCGCCGTGAAGGTCGACCAGTCCAAGTCGAAGGACTGGGTGCTGGAGCAGTACCTCAACACGATCTACTTCGGCCGCGGCGCCAACGGCATCCAGTCGGCCGCCCGCGCCTACTTCGGCAAGGACGTCGGCGAGCTGACCGTGTCCGAAGGGGCCTACCTGGCGGCGGTGATTCAGCAGCCGAGCCGCTTCGCCGACCCCAAGGGCGCCGACCTGGCCGCGGCCGAAGAGCGCTGGCGGTCAGTGATCAACGCCATGGGGCAGACGGGGGCGCTGACGCCGCAGCAGATGGCTGCCGAGAAGTTCCCCACGCTGGCGGCGCCGAAGAAGCCGTTCCAGCTCAAGGGTCAGGCCCGATACATGCTGCAGCAGGTGACCGACGAGCTCAACCGGCGCGGCTACAGCGACGAGGACATCAACGGCGGCGGGCTGAAGATCGTCAGCACGTTCGACAAGAAGCTCATGGCGGCGGCCGAGCGGGCGGTCAAGGACGTGCTGCCGGACAACACGCCGACGAAGGTACGCACCGGGCTCGCGGCCGTCGATCCCAAGACGGGCGAGGTGGTGGCCTTCTACGGCGGTGATCCCAAACGGTACGACTACGACAACGCCTTCTCGGCCAAGGTGATGGCCGGATCGACGTTCAAGCCGTACACGCTTGCCGCCGCGCTCAACAACGGCTTCGACCTGTCCACCAGGGTCAACGGCAACTCGCCGCTACGCGTGGCCTCCGCGGACAAGCCGATCCCGAACGACAGCGACCGCTCGTACGGCCAGATCGACCTCGTGCGGGCCACCCAGAACTCCGTCAACACCGCGTTCGTGGACCTCGGGCAGAAGGTCGGTCTGGACAAGGTAGCCGAGACCGCGGAGGCGGCGGGCATCCCCGCGGGCCAGCTCGAGCAGCAGAAGGCGGCCGCCTCGTTCCCGCTGGGCGTGTCCTCCATCAGCGCCGTCCAGAACGCCTCCGGCTTCTCCAGCTTCGCCAACAAGGGCGTGCACATGGAGGCCCACGTGCTGAAGTCGGTCACCGACAGCACGGGGCACAAGGTGGTCGTCAATCCGCTCTCGACGCAGGTGGTCAGCGAGCAGGCCGCGGCGGACACGACGTACGCGATGCAGCAGGTCGTCAAGTACGGCACCGGCACCGCCGCCCGGCTCTACGACCGCCCCGTGGCCGGCAAGACGGGCACCACGGACGAGTCGAAGTCGGTGTGGTTCAACGGGTTCACGCCGCAGCTGGCGGTGGCGGTCGACATGTTCCGCGACGACAACGAGACCGTGACGATCCCCGGGTACGGCACGCAGTTCGGCGGGTCGCTGCCCGCGCAGATCTGGCGGGCGTTCATGACCGAGGCCATGGCCGGCAAGCCAGTGGAGGAGTTCCCTGAGCCGTCCGACTACGGCTACTCCTACGACTACTCGGTTCCCGACCGGGACGTGCCCCAGCAGGAGTACACGCCGCCGGTGAACCCCGATGAGTCGAACCCGCCGGAGCCCGAGTTCAGCGAGCCGCCGGTCACCGACCCGCCGGTCACCGAGGCCCCGGACGACCGGCAGGACGACCAGCCGGAACAGACCGCCCCACCGGTCACGCAGCAACCCGAGCAGCCGTCCACGGACACCGACACCGGCACGGGCGACAACAGAGGCCCCCCGACGGGCTGACCCCCATCGGGGGGCCGCCCGACGGGTTGACCCTCATCCGGTGGTGAGCTCGGTCCTGAGCGCGTCCACCGTCGTCACCGGCATCCGGCAGGTGAACCCCCTGCATACGTAGGCCGCGGGTGCGTCGCCGACCGTTCCGCGGCCTTCGAGCAGCGCCGGGAACACCTCGTCTCCGTGGACCAGCGGGTCGCCCGAGGCACCCCGGGTGGCGGCGTCGCCGGGGCCGAGCGCGACCACCAGCCCCGGCACGTCCGCCAGCAGCGCCTCGCGGTGCAGCGCCCCCGTACGCGGGTCGTCCGGCGGGCCGACGACGGCCACCTCGACCGGCCCGTCCAGCGCCGCCTGCGCCACGGCCAGCCCCCAGCCGGCGAACCTGGCGTGCCCTCTGGCCAGCACGGACACGGTGCCGAGCGCGGCGTAGGCGGCCTCGCGGTGGCGGGCCGAGCCGGTCAGCGCGCCGTAGGAGAGCAGGGCGCCCGCGACGGCGTACTGGCCCGAGGGCGTGGCGTTGTCGGTAGGGTCCTGCGGCCGCTGGAACAGCCGCTCGGCGTCGTCCGCCGTGTCGTAGAAGCCGCCCGCCCCGTCGGCGAACCTGTCGAGCACGACGTCGAGCAGCGATCCCGCCAACCGCAGCCATCTGGCCTCGCCGGTCACGCCATACAGCGCGATCAGGCCCTCCGCGAGGTTCGCGTAGTCCTCGAGCACGCCGGCGTTCGGACCCGCCCGGCCGTCCCGTGACGTGCGCAGCAACCTGCCGTCCACCATGTGCGTGCGCGCCAGCAGCTCCGCCGCCGCCGAGGCCGCCGCCACGAGGTCGGGCCGCTCGAACACCACGCCTGTCTCGGCCAGGGCCGCGATGACCAGGCCGGTCCACGAGGCCACGACCTTGTCGTCGCGCCCGGGACGTACTCGCTGCTCCCTGGCGGCCAGCAGCCGCTCACGGACGCTCGCGTAGCGCTCGGGGACCTCCGGGTCGCGCGGCAGCTGCAGCACGGACGTGCCGTGCTCGAACGTGCCGGTGACGTCGAACAGGCCGGCCGCCCACCGCCCGTCGTCCTCGCCGAGGACCTCGCGCAGCTGCTCGGGCGTCCAGACGTAGAACTTGCCCTCCACGCCCTCGCTGTCGGCGTCCAGCGCCGAGGCGAACCCGCCCTCGACGGTACGCATCTCGCGCAGCAGCCAGTCCGCCGTCTCCAGCGCCACGCGCCGCGCCAGAGCCCCGCCGCCCGCCTTCCACCAGTGGGTGTAGACCCGCAGCAGGAGCGCGTTGTCGTACAACATCTTCTCGAAATGCGGCACGACCCATTCCGCGTCCACACTGTAGCGGGCGAATCCGCCGCCGAGCTGGTCGTACATGCCGCCGCGGGCCATCGACTCGAGCGTCTTGCCGCTCATCTCGCGCTCGCCGGAGCGCAACAGGAACTCCAGCACCATGGACGGCGGGAACTTGGGCGCGCCACCGAATCCGCCGTTCACCGGATCGTACGACTCCCGCAGGTTCCGGGCGGCCAGTGCCAGGGTCTCCGCGCCCGGCACCGCCCCGCCGGGCAGCGTGGTGCTCGCGTTGAGCGCCTCCACCACCTTCGCGCCCTGCTTCAAGACCGAGTCCCTGTCTCCTCTCCACACGTTGTGGACCTCGTTGATCAGGCGCTGGAAGTGGGGGCGCGGGAAGTAGGTGCCGCAGAAGAACGGGTGGCCCTCAGGCGTCGCGAACACCGTCATCGGCCAGCCGCCCTGATGCGTCATGGCCTGTGTGGCCCCCATGTAGACGGCGTCCACGTCAGGGCGTTCCTCGCGGTCGACCTTGATGTTGACGAAGTGCTCGTTCATGAGACGCGCGGTCTCGGCGTCCTCGAAGCTCTCGTGGGCCATGACGTGGCACCAGTGGCAGGCTGAGTAGCCCACGCTGATGAGCAGTGGCACGTCGCGGCGCCGGGCCTCCGCGAAAGCCTCCTCGCCCCACGGGTGCCAGTCCACCGGGTTGTCCGCGTGCTGCAGCAGGTAGGGGCTGGTGGCGTCTTTCAAGCGGTTCATCATGACCTCCTCGCCTCACCCTAAACTGCCCACCCGGCCCGCCTCCTGACCAGGCAATCCGCCCGTGCCCAGCCCCGCGGCCGCACCGGACGGCGTCGCTCACGGGCTGGCGCGCCCCGCCGGGGGCCGGGTCCGCTGAACCGGGCGCTGGGGATCTGCGGGGACTTGGGCTGACTAGTGAGGGTGGAACGGCGTAGGTTACGGAGCGTGGATATGGACTTCGTCTGCGCTCACGTCGGCCGCCCGGCGGCCGCCCTCACGCGCAGGGACGTGGCCAGGGCGCTGCTCGCTGTGCCCTCGGGCGTGGCGCTGGTCTCGATGCCCGACCTGCGGCGCGCGATGATGTCGGCGGGCAACCCGCTCTCGCTCGCGTTCTGGGACTCGGCCAAGGCGACGCTCGGCTCCATCGAATCAGGCATCGCCACGGTCGGCGATGTGCAGCGCTGGATCGAGTCCACCGGCACAGAGCCGATCCTCATGACCCCCAGCTACTTCGTCTGGCCGGAGGAGGACGAGCGCGGGCCGGTGGCCGCGGAGATGTACGCCAAGCTCGTCGCGTACCTGGAGGAACGGGTCGAGTCGGGGGAGATCGACCCGGACGCGCTGGCGGCCGGCGATCCGGAGGCCCGCAGGGCGTACGAGGAGCTGCAGGAGCACTGGCTCGGCACGCCGCTGCCCGACGGCCGGGTGCCTGGCCACGCGGTCAGCGACGAGCAGGACGAGGAGCTGTTCGCGGCGTGGGACGAGGAGGAGGCGTTCGCGCTGTCCGAGCTGCGGCGCATCGTCGGCGAGCTGCCCAAGCAGCCCGAGTTGCCCGCCGCCGACCTGGAGACGGCCGCGGCCCGGTTGCGCGCGCTGCTGGTGTTGCCCGGCTACCCCGGCAGCGTGCTGCGGGCCTGCGCCGGGTTCGACGAGCGGCCGATGCCGGACGACGACAAGGAGTTGTGGCTGGCGGTGGCGGCGGGCGTCGCGGGGCCGATCTCCGACCTGTCGGAGAACGGGGACGTGCTGGAGGAGTTCGCCGATCTCGAAGGGGAGCTCAGCGACGAGGATGCGGCGCTGGCCAACCTGTGCGCGATCCAGCACGCCGACTGGCTGGCCGGGGTGGTCGCGCTGACCAGGATGGGGCCCGGGGTGCTTGCCTCACCCGAGCGGATCGCCCGGCTCATCGCCGAGTCCGAGGACATCGACATCGACGTCCAGGACGACGACGATCTCGACGCCACGGAGGGCTTGTTCGAATCGGTGGTCGCGCTGTGGGGCTATCTCGGCATCGTGGACGAGGACGAGGTGCTCACGCCATTGGGCTGGTGGGGGCTGCCGAAGGCGCTGGAGCTGGCCTGGTCGCCCACCTCCGACTGATCACGCGCCAGGATCCACGAGGTCCTGGAACTCCGCGTGGCGTTCGATGTATTTGCGCACGTAGGGGCAGAGCGGCACGACGCGCAGGCCGGTGTCGGCGCTCGCCTTGAGCGCGTGTCCGACGAGCTTGCTCGCCAGCCCCTGCCCCTCGTAATCGGGCAGCACCTCGGTGTGCGTGAAGACGATCTTGGTGGGCAGCAGCCGATACTCGGCGAACCCGGCGACCTTGCCGTCCACGAGAACCTCGAAGCGGCTCTCCGTCGAGTTGTCGACTATTTCGATCGGCATCTACTCGGCCTTCTTGTCGTCCGCGTCGCCCTCATGCGGCACCTGGATCTTCGACATCTGCTTGTTCATCGACTTGATCAACATATACAGGGCCAGCCCAATGAGGGCAACGACGACGAAGCCGAGCAAACCCGGACTCACATCACCAGCTGCTAGAACGGTCACAGTTCCAGTGTGCCACCGGGAGCCGGTGGTCCCGCCGGTGGTCCTGCCGGTCTCGTCAGTGGCAGGCGGGGGAGACGTCCTCGGCGTGGATGCCCGTGAACAGGTCGTCCTCGGGCAGCTCGGTGTCCACCAGCGAGCGCGCCAGGTGGTAGTCCTCGGTCGGCCAGATCTCCTGCTGCAGCTCGCGCGGGCAGACGAACCACCAGCTGTCGGGATCGACCTGGGTGGCGTGCGCCTTCAGCGCCTCGTCGCGGATCTCGAAGTAGTCGCCGCACGGCACCCGCGTGGTCACCGGCCACTTGGCCGGGCGGTCCTCCCAGCGGGAGATCCAGTCCGCGTACGGGGAGCCGAGGCCGCGCTCGGTCATGGCCTCGTGCAGCGCCTCGAAACGCTCCTTGGTGAAGCCCATCTGGTAGTAGAGCTTCAGCGGCTGCCACGGGTCGCCGGTGCCGGGGTAGCGATCGGGGTCGCCGGCCGCCTCGAACGCCTTGACGGACACGCGGTTGGTCATGATGTGGTCCGGGTGCGGGTAGCCGCCGTCGTCGTCGTACGTGATGATGACGTGCGGCCGGAACTCACGCACCGCCGCCACCAGGGGCAGGGAGGCGTCCTCCAGCTTCTGCAGGGCGAAGCAGCCCTCGGGCAGCTCCTCCTCCTCGTTCTCCGGCAGCCCGGAGTCGATGAAGCCCATGAAACGCTGCTCGACGCCGAGGATCTCGCGAGCCCGGTCCATCTCGGCCTTACGCACATCTGCGATGTTGGCCACAATCTCCGGCCGGTCCATCTTCGGGTTCAGCACGGAGCCGCGCTCGCCACCCGTGAGCGTACAGACCAGGACTTCAACGCCTTCGCGCACGTAACGCGCCATCGTGGCGGCGCCCTTGCTCGACTCGTCGTCGGGGTGGGCATGGACGGCCATCAGCCTCAGCGGTGCACTCACGGGCGCGATGTCTCCTCAGTCGGGCCGATCACTTAGTTTGTCTGGGGGCGGTCGTGAGGGTCAGGTCTTGTACCGGGACCCCCGCGGGCGACAATTGTCTCGGATAACGCTGAGGGAGTGCAGGGAGATTCCGCCATGGTCACCAGAGATGTCGGGGACGGGCCCGTTCTCGGCACGCCCGACGACTTGCCCGATCGTCCCAGGCGTGGCGGCAGGCTCGTCGTCCACGTCGTGATCGGCGTGCTGGTGGCCATCATCGCCGGCGGCTGGGGCTGGGTGATGTGGTCGATGACGGCCGGCGGTTCAGAGGCGCCGGCACAGGTGGTGACGTTCAGCGTCGAGAGCCCGACACGGGCCGAGATCACCTTTGAGGTGTACAAGGCAGACGATAGGGTGGCCGTCTGCCGTATCAGGGCTCTGGACGTCAATCACGCGGAAGTGGGCAGCAAGGAAGTAAGAATCCCGGCTGGTGAGGGTAGTAAGCAGCTCAAGGAAAGCCTTGACACCAGTGGTCAGGCCACTTCCGTCCACGTCCAGTACTGTAATCTCATATAGTGAGACATTTGGGGAAGCGTTCGAGCGGTTAAGTTGTTAGCCTTTCGCAATTCAACCGTTGGAAACCTCAAGTGATCTCAGGGCCCCCTAGGCAAGCAAGGAGAACCCGTGGCCGACTCTCGCGATGAGAACGTCACATGGCTGACGCAGGAGGCGTACGACCGCCTGAAGGCGGAGTACGAATATCTCTCTGGCCCCGGGCGCGTCGACATCGCCAAGAAGATCGAGGCCGCCCGTGAAGAGGGCGACCTGAAGGAGAACGGCGGTTACCACGCCGCCAAGGACGAGCAGGGCAAGATGGAAGCCCGGATCTTCCACCTCCGGCAGATCCTCGACAACGCCCAGGTGGGAGAGGCCCCCAAGACCGAGGGCGTGGTAGGCCCCGGCATGACCGTGACCATCCGGTTCGTCGGCGACGACGACGAGGTCACCTTCCTGCTCGCCTCCCGTGAGGAGAGCGGAGCGCCGATCGACGTCTACTCGCCCAGGTCCCCCCTTGGGGCGGCGATCAACGGCAAGAAGATCGGGGAGAAGGCGACCTATTCCCTCCCCAACGGGCGCCAGAACACCGTCGAGATCCTCGAGGCAGTGCCGTACATCGGCAACTGAACCCCCTGGAGACCAACCGCCGGGCCCACGCCGGCCCGGCGGATTTTTCGCATGGCTCCACCGGCTCCGGAATCCGGCAGGATCTCAGCTTCCTGGTCAAGTCGGGTAAGTCGCGCAACACCTACAAGCTGGTGCCGTTCATCGTGGTGGCGCTGGTCGCGGTGTTAACCGCGGACGTGCTGCTGCTCACGCAGCCGGGTGAGCGGACCGAGCCGGTGGCCGCGCGTCAGCAGCCCGTGGCCAAGCAGCCGGACCAGACGCTGATGGCCGAGCGGAAGCCGCAGCAGCCGGCCCAGGCCGTGCAGCCCGTGGCGCCGCTGAAGAAGCTTCACAAGCCCAACTTGTTCGTGCTCACGCGCAAGCCGTTCACCAACGAGCTGTTAGGCAAGGTGGCCAAGCTGCGTGGCGTGCGGGCGATGGAGCTGGCCGACGCGGCGTCGATCAGGCTCGACGACAAGCGGGTGCAGACGCTCGGGGTCGCGCCGTCCTCCTTCCGCGCCTACACGCCCAAGGTGACCGCCTCCTCCGACGCGCTGTGGCAGAACGTGGCGGCCGGCGACGTGGCGGTCTCGTTCGTGCTCGGCAACGACGGCGGGCTCTCGCTGCACCGCCAGGTGGCGGGACCTGCCGGGCCGCTGCGGATCGGCGCGTACGCCACCACCGGCTTCGGTGCGGTGGACGCCGTCGTGTCCAAGGACGTGGGGCGCAGGCTCGGCCTGCCGCATGACAACGCGCTCATCGTCAGCGCCCCAGACGTCAACTCGGCCACGCTTCGCACCAAGATCCTCAAGGTGCTGCCCAAGGGCACGCAGGTCGCCATGGTCAACCCGGTCCTGCCGCAGCCCCAGACCATCAAGCAAAACTGGCCCGCCGGCTCGTTCATGAGCGCCGACCAGATCACCGTGGCGCTGAAGGCGGCCGCCTCCAAGCTGGGCCGGCCGTACGTGTGGGGGGCCGAGGGGCCCGACACGTTCGACTGCTCCGGGCTCGTCCAGTGGGCCTTCGCGCAGGCCGGGGTGCGGATGCCGCGGGTGACGCACCAGCAGTGGGTGACCGGTCCGCAGGTTCCGCTGTCACAGGCGCAGCCGGGCGACCTCATCTTCTGGCGCCTCGACCCGACGAATCCGGGCTACATCTCGCATGTGGCGATTTACTGGGGTGACGGGAAGATGATCCAGGCGCCTCGCACCGGCGACGTGGTCAAGATCTCTCCGGTGCACACGCGCGGCTTCGCAGGCGTCGTCAGGATCAGCCCCGTCGCCGCCGCCAGAGTTCGCTGACCTACCCCTTTACGCGACATCCTCCTTTCCTTGGGGCCTTTGTAAGCCGCAACGATGTAATGTTAATTACATGGCAACAGATGATGTGACGGCGCAGGTCCGCGGCTGGTTCACCGGGCGGCTCCCCGAAGGCTGGTTCACCAGTGCCCCCGAGATCGTCCGGGACCGCGAGGAGATCGCGGTGCTGGGCACGCTGCCCGACCCGCCCGAGGATGTGCCCGAGGCCGAACGGTCCGCCCTGATCGAAGGGCTGGCGCGGAGGTTCAGGGAGGAGACGCGCGAGCGGCGCATCGAGATCGCCAGGGAGGCCGAGCGCAAGTTCCGGCAGAAGGTCTCCTGGGGTGTGGTCTGCGGGGGCGAGACCGTGATGTTCACCACACTCTCCGTGCCCGTGATGACCCGGTTGCGCCAGTCGGAGCGGCAGGTCCTGGACACGCTCGTGGCCGCCGGCGTGGCCAGGAGCCGCAGTGACGCGCTCGCCTGGTGCGTGCGCCTGGTCGGCAAGCACACCGACACGTGGCTCGCCGAGCTGCGCGGCGCTCTCCAACATGTCGACAGGGTTCGCTCCGCCGGGCCGGACATCAATTCCTGAGACCACGCAGCGGAAACGGTCCGCGCAATGGACTAAACCACTCGAGAAATTGGTTTAGACCAGCAGAATTGGACTGGACCACTGTGAGTTAATTCTCTTTTAAATCCGCTCCGGTTGGGTAGGCTCCTCCAATCGTCAGGGCCGCTGCCTGCGACGACGTCCACACCAACAGGTCTATGCCAATTGGCTTTCCGGGCGCTTCGTCGTTAATGATGACTGGGCCCTGAGAGAGTGGAGGAGTCACCGCCGTGTCCGTTTCTGTGGAAGTACCCGCACCGACGAGCAATAGCGAATTGGCCGCATGGGTGCACGAGATCGCAGCCCTGACCCAGCCAGACCGGATCGAGTGGTGCGACGGGTCCGAGGAGGAGTGGACGCGCCTGACCAACCTCCTCGTCGAGCAGGGCACGTTCACGCGGCTGGCCGCCCGTCCCAACAGCTTCTACGCCAAGTCCGACCCCAGCGACGTGGCCAGGGTCGAGGACCGCACCTTCATCTGCTCCGAGCGCGAGCAGGACGCAGGCCCGACGAACAACTGGATCCACCCGGCGGAGATGCGCCGGACGTTCGGGCAGCTGTTCAAGGGCTCCATGCGCGGCCGGACCATGTATGTCGTGCCGTTCTGCATGGGCCCGCTGGGCGGCGAGATCTCCCAGCTCGGGGTCGAGATCACCGACTCACCGTACGTCGCCGTCTCCATGCGGATCATGACCCGCATGGGCGAGCGGGCGCTGCGGCTCATCGAAGAGCGCGGCGACTTCGTCCGCTGCGTGCACTCGGTGGGCGCTCCGCTCGAGCACGGCCAGGCGGACGTGCCGTGGCCGTGCAGCTCGACCAAATACATCAGCCACTTCCCCGAGACCCGCGAGATCTGGTCCTACGGCTCCGGGTACGGCGGGAACGCGCTGCTCGGCAAGAAGTGCTACGCGTTGCGCATCGCCAGCGTCATGGCCCGCGATGAGGGCTGGCTGGCCGAGCACATGCTCATTCTCAAGCTCACGCCGCCCAGCGGCGAGACCCGCTACATCGCCGCCGCCTTCCCGAGCGCCTGCGGCAAGACGAACCTCGCCATGCTCCAGCCCACGATTCCCGGCTGGAAGGTCGAGACGATCGGCGACGACATCGCCTGGATGCGTTTCGGCGACGACGGCCACCTCTACGCGATCAACCCGGAGGCGGGCTTCTTCGGCGTCGCGCCCGGCACCGGCCAGGTGACCAACGCCAACGCGATCAGGACGCTCTGGGGCAACAGCATCTTCACCAACGTCGCGCTCACCGACGACGGCGACGTGTGGTGGGAGGGGCTGACCGACGAGCCGCCGGCGCACCTGACCGACTGGAAGGGGCGCTCCTGGACACCGGAAAGCGGCGAGCCCGCCGCCCACCCGAACGCCCGCTTCACCACTCCCGCGTCCCAGTGCCCCACCATCGCACCCGAATGGCAGGACCCCAAGGGCGTGCCCATCTCAGCCATCTTGTTCGGCGGTCGCCGCGCCACCGCCGTGCCTCTGGTGACGGAGTCGCTGAGCTGGGAGCACGGCGTCTTCCTCGGAGCCAACGTCGCCTCCGAGAAGACCGCCGCGGCCGAGGGCAAGGTCGGCGAGCTGCGCCACGACCCCTTCGCCATGTTGCCGTTCTGCGGCTACAACATGGGCGACTACTTCGGCCACTGGCTGAAGATCGGCCGTCGCGAGGGCGCCGTGCTCCCTCGGATCTACTACGTCAACTGGTTCCGCAAGAACGCCGACGGCCAGTTCATCTGGCCCGGCTACGGCGAGAACAGCCGCGTGCTCAAGTGGATCGTGGACCGGCTCAACGGCGAGGCCAAGGCCGTGCCGACCCCGATCGGACTACTGCCGGCCGGGCTCGACACCGAGGGCCTGGACCTGTCCGACGATGATCTGCACACGCTGCTGTCGGTCGACCGCGACGTGTGGCGCGAGGAGGCGGCGCTGATCCCGGCCCACTTCGAGAAGTTCGGCGACCAGCTGCCGAAGGAGTTGTGGGAGGAATACCAGGCCCTGCTCGACCGCCTCGGAGCGGCGCGATAGGCCAGAGAGCGAAGGACGAGCCAACGGAGGCCGCAGCAAGCGCGACCATAAGCGCGGCGAAGTCTGAGAAGAAACCCTCTTGTGCGGTACGGCGGCGTGGTCTTTAACTGATCGGGCCGTCGTAGCGCGAGGGAGGGGACCACTGTGGAGTTCGTGCTGGTCATAGCCGCGATCGGTGTGGCGTTACTGGTCAGCGCCGCCGTGCAGCGAGTTGAGAAGGAGCGGCGGCGCGTCAGCGAGGCCACGCCCAGCGGGGCCGGGCACGCCGTGTCCCACTACGAGCTGGCGTACCTGTCCGGCGGCCCCAGAAGAGCCATCAACACGGCGCTGGCCGTCCTCGCGACGGCCGGCGCCGTCCGCGTGTCGCGAGGGTCGCAGGTCACCCTGGTGTACGGCGCGCCGCCCTCGCCCGTGCCGATCGAGCAGGCCGTGCTCGACACGCTGGCCACCAGGCCGGGAGGCTACCGGGCGAGCGAGCTGCGGCAGGCGCTGGCGGCACATCCGGCGCTGGCCGAGCTGGCCGCCGGGCTCGAACGGCGCGGGCTGATCGTGCCGGAGCAGGCGTTCGCCACGGCGTGGCGGCGCAGGGACCACCTGCAGATCGTCGTGACCGGAGCCGTCGGCTTCGCGGTGGGCGCGCTCGTGTTGACCGTTTTCATCGACATGAGCGGGCCGGCGTTCGTGGCCTTGTTGTTCTTCCTCGGGATCGCGCTCTACACCGGGTCCGCCGGCCTCTTCAGACAGCGCCGCAGCCTGCGGAACGTCGTGACCCGAGAGGGCCGGGAGGTCCTGCGCTCGGCCCGCGACCACCACCCGCGCGGCGTGCGCGACCAGAACTCGCTGGCCTTGGCGGTGGGGGTGCCCGTTGCCCTGTACGGCCTGGCCGACGCCGGCGATCAGACGCTCTGCGACGAGTTGGCGGCCGGCGACCCGCGCGGCGACTGCGCGGGCTCCTGCGGCGCCCACAGCGGCGGCGAGGGGGCCAGCTTCGGCACCGATTCTTACGGCGGTCTGGACTTCGGCGGCGGCTCGTCGAGCTGCGGTGGAGGCTCGTCCAGCTGCGGCGGTGGCGGGTCAAGCTGCGGCGGTGGTGGCGGAGGAGGTGGCTGCGGCGGGGGTGGTGGCAGCTGACGCGGCCGAGCCAGGGACCGCAGCCCGGGTAGCCGTACCGGACCGGAAACTGTATCCGCGCACCCGGAACCTTTACCTCGCCTTTATACGTCTTCCCGGTACCCGGCCCGTCGGGCTGCACGGAGGGGAGGCCTGAATGGACCTGATCCTGCTGATCGTCTCGGTGGCGCTGGCGGCGCTCGCCCTCGCCACCTCCTCCGCGATCAGACGCGAGCATGCCGCGGCCCGCGAGACCCCCACGGGTCCCCGCCTCCGCGAGCTCGGCCACTATGAGCTCGCTTACCTGACGGGCGGCCCGTACCGAGTGGCGGACACGGCCATCGCGCAGCTGGCTGAGTCGGGGGGCCTGCGAGTGTCCCGGGGCGGCCGCGTGCACCAGGTGCACTCCAGCGTCGTCTCGCGCGAGCCCGTCGAGGAGGCGGTGCTGGGCGTGGTCGCCTCCCGCTCGGGGCTGCCCGTGAGCGCGCTCAGGATCGAGACCACGCGGACGCTGGCCATGGACGCGCTCGGTCGCCACCTCGAGGGCTTGGGGCTGGTCCAGGCGGACGACGCGCTCGTCCGGGCCGGCCGGCTGAGCGTCCGGCTGCGGGCGCTGTCGGGGGTGGCGTTCGCCGGCTTCGTGGTCGTGGGCGTGCTGGTCCTGATCCAGGGTGTGAGCCTGCTGTCGTCGCTCGCCCTGGCCCTTCTGGCGGTCACGGGGGTGATGGCGGCGATCGACGTGTGGAGGCACCGGCGGGCCGCGCGGGTCCTGCTGACGCCGTCGGGGCAGGAGACGCTCGACGCGGCCAAGCGGGACAACCCCCGCGGCACCGCCGAAGGGCCCGTCGCGATCGCGCTGTACGGTCTCGGCGAGGTGCGGGATCCCGCGCTCCAGGTCGAGCTCGCGGAGCGGCGCGATAGGCCGGAGAGAGCGAGGGACGAGCCAACGGAGGCCGCAGCAAGCGCGACCATAAGCAGCGTGAGCACGAGCCAGGGCCGCCGCAGGGGCGGCGGTGCCTACGTGGCAGGCGGCGGGGGCGGCGGCGACGGCTCGCCGGCGAGCGGGTCGAGTTGCGGAGGTGGATCGTCCGGCTGCGGTGGCGGCGGCTGCGGCGGTTGCGGCGGAGGCTGACGGGGCGCGGTGACCGCCAAGAGGGCTGAGACGGCGCGGCCGGGATCGCGAGGCACGTGGGCCGCGACCTCGGGAGCCGGAACGCGAAGCGAAGGCACTGCGATGACGGGAGGCTGGGATGCGAGCGGATGGGGCTGGGATGGCGGGGGCTGGGATGCGAGCGGATGGGGCTGCGATTACGGAGGCTGGAACGCACGGTGAAAGGACCGGGATGAGGGGGACTGGGATGGCGGAGCTGGGTGTGGGGATCGGCTGGCGGGCGGAGCTGGACCTGACGATCGAGCGTATGGACGGCGTCGACTTCGTCGAGGTGATCGCCGAGAACCTCAAGCCCGCCCACCTGCCCGAGTCGCTGCGCGTGTTGAGGGCCAAGGACGTGCCGGTGATCCCGCACGGCGTGTCGCTCGGCGTCGGAGCCGCCGAGCCGCCGTCCCCGGCCAGGCTCGCCCACCTGGCCGCCTGTGCCGAGGCGCTGGACGCGCCGCTGGTCAGTGAGCACCTGGCCTTCGTACGGGGCGGCGGTCTGGAGGCAGGGCATCTGCTGCCCGTGCCACGTACCCGTGAGTCCCTGCGGGTCATCACGGAGAACGTGCGCCGGTCCCAGGACGCGTTGCCCGTCCCGCTGGCCCTGGAGAACGTCGCGGCCATGTTCGGGTGGCCCGACGACGAGCTGACCGAGGGCCAGTTCCTCGCCGAGTTAGTGGAACGCACCGGCGTCGGGCTGTTGATCGACGTGGCCAATCTCTACACCAACCAGTTCAACCTGGGCCTGTCGGCGGTGGATGCGCTCGACGCGCTCCCGCTGGAGCACCTCGCCTACGTCCACGTGGCCGGCGGGTACGAGCACCAGGGCATCTGGCACGACACGCACACCACCACCGCGCCCCAGCCGGTGCTCGACATCCTCACCGAGCTGTGTGCCCGGGCCACCCCGCCGGGCGTGCTGCTGGAGTGGGACGACGACTTCCCGAGCGACGCGGCGCTGGGGAACGAGCTGTCCAAGATCAGAACCGCGATGTCCCTGGCTGGGGAGGCCCGGTGACGCTCGAGCCGGCCGAGACGCCGGCGCGCCCGGAGGAGGCTCAGGCGCGGCTGGCGGAGGCTCAGGCGCGGCTGGTCGCGGCCCTGGTCGCCGGGGGCGACATTCCTGAGGGCTTCGACCGGGAGCGGATGCGGGCGCAGGCGGCGAGTCTGATCGCCAAGCGGCGCGGCATCGTGGCCAGGATCCGCCCCGACACCGCCATGGCCGCCGGGCCCGACCTGGCGGCGGAGTTCGCCGCCTACGCGCGCTCCCGTACCGCGCCGCCGCCCAACTACCGCACCGACGCCGACGACTTCGCCGCCTGGCTGCGCGAGCGCGGCCGGATGCCCGAACCGCCCCATCGCAGGCCCCGCTGGTGGTCCCGCCTCCTGCCCTAGACACGATGTCCAACGGAGGGCGGCGCGTCCGGGTTTAGGTGGCTTTCGGGGGGAAACCCTGGGGGGATGGGGGGACTGCGCTGCGTCGATGGATCTTTTCTGAGCGTCACGCCTGTGGCGTGCACAGACAGCGTGGGCACGCCCTATGAGGTCACCCTGGAGCTGCACCGCGACGGCACACCGTACGGCAGCGTGGGCGAGCGCTGCGGCTGGCTGCTCGCCCGCCTGGCACGCGGCGTCGACGAGGCCCGCCGGGGCCAGGGCGAGGCCAGGCGGTGGGCCGACCCCGACGACAGGTTCCCCGGCGAGGAACCGGACGGCGAGCTTTTCTCCTTTCGCTACCGCAGCAGAACCGGCTTGGTAGGCGGCGGAGAGCTCAGCTGCCGCCTGCGCACGATCCCCCTCTGGATGCCGCGGCGCGGCAGGCGCGGTGAATGGCGGCTGACCAGAAGGGCGTACGTGGAGGCGTGGGGCAGCACGGGCGTGGGCATGAGGGCTGTGCTGACGTCGGCCGAGCTGTCGGCGTTCGTACGCGGCCTCGTCGAAGAGGCCGAGGGATGTCTGGAAGGAAGAGATCTGGTAAGGAATCCAGTACGAGGACTGGGCACGGCCGAAACGCGGTGATAATTGCCTGTTGGGTCATTGGACCGAAGGCACTGCATCGCCAGGGAGGCACTTCGTGGGCCTGCGTGACCTGGTCTACCGGCTGTACGAGCGCCGGCTGGAGGCCAAGCTGTCGAAGGACAGCATCCCCCGGCATGTCGGGGTCATCATCGACGGCAACCGCCGCTGGGCGCGCGCCATGGGCATGCGCGACGTGGCCACCGGCCACCGCAAGGGCGCGGACAAGATATCCGAGCTGCTCAGCTGGTGCCGGGAGACCGGCGTCGAGGTCGTCACCGTCTGGATGCTCTCCAACGACAACCTCAACCGGCCGCGCGAGGAGCTGGAGCCGCTCCTGGGCATCATCGAGGACGTCACGCAGGAGCTCGTGGCCGAGGGTTGGCGGATCATCCCGGTCGGCGCGCTCGACCTGCTCCCCGACCGGACGGCGAATGTCCTAAAAAATGCAAAGGAAGTGTCATCACACCGTCCAGGCCTGATTGTGAACGTTGCAGTTGGGTATGGAGGAAGACGTGAGATTGCCGATGCGGTGCGCTCACTGCTCCAGGAGCATGCGAGCAAGGGAGCGAGCATCGAGGACCTCGTCGAGGTGCTCGATGTCGAGCACATCGCGGAGCATCTCTACACTCGCGGCCAGCCCGACCCGGACCTCCTCATCCGGACCTCGGGCGAGCAGCGCTTGTCCGGCTTCATGTTGTGGCAGAGCGCTCATTCCGAGTTCTACTTCCACGAGGCCTACTGGCCGGACTTCCGCAGGGTCGATTTCCTGCGGGCGCTGCGTGACTACGCTGCGAGACACCGACGTTACGGTTCTTAGCACGACAATCGGGCATCAAGGACGTAACGTTAGAAGTGTCCGACCACAGGCCGGACACTCCGGAGAGGGCCCGCCTTTGCACCAACATTTGCCGAGGGGGCCGGAACCCGGCACCGACGGCATTTGGCGGTCGGGGGAGCGGGTCCGGTCCGATTCCCGCCTCGTCTGCAGGGCGCCCGCACGTATGGGCGCCCGGGGGAGAACGTGTGGCAGTGTCCTCGAGCAACCCTTCGACCAAGCCGACCAAGCGCACGTACGTGCTGGACACCTCGGTCCTGCTGGCCGACCCGGCGGCGATGACCCGCTTCGCCGAGCACGACGTCGTCCTTCCGATCGTGGTCATTACGGAGCTGGAAGGTAAGCGGCACCACCCCGAGCTCGGCTACTTCGCGAGGAAGGCCCTGCGCTACCTCGACGACCTGCGCGTGCAATACGCCAGGCTCGACGAGCCCATGCCCACGGGGGACGGCACGATCAGGGTTGAGCTCAATCACAGCGATCCGTCCATCCTGCCCGTGGGGTTCCGCCTTGGCGACAACGACACCCGCATCCTGACCGTGGCGCGCTCGCTGGCCGCCGAGGGTTGCGACGTCGTCCTGGTGTCCAAGGACCTGCCCCTGCGGGTCAAGGCGGCCTCGATCGGCCTGGTGGCCGAGGAGTACCGGGCCGAGCTCGTGCACGAGTCAGGCTGGACCGGGATGTCCGAGATGCAGGTGACCACGGAGGACGTCGAGACGCTCTTCGAACATGGCACGGCGGACCTGGAGGAGGCCAGGGACCTGCCGACGCACACCGGGCTGCGGCTGCTGTCCGCTAAGGGTTCGGCCCTGGGCCGGGTGCTGCCGGACAAGTCGGTGCGCCTGGTCCGCGGCGACCGTGAGGTGTTCGGCCTGCACGGCCGCTCCGCCGAGCAGCGCATCGCGCTGGACCTGCTGATGGACCCCGAGATCGGCATCGTCTCGCTCGGCGGACGGGCCGGCACGGGCAAGTCGGCGCTGGCGCTCTGCGCGGGCCTCGAAGCGGTCCTGGAGCGCCGCCAGCACCGCAAGGTGGTCGTCTTCCGCCCGCTGTACGCCGTGGGCGGCCAGGAGCTCGGCTACCTGCCGGGCACCGAGGGCGAGAAGATGGGCCCCTGGGCGCAGGCCGTCTACGACACGCTGGGCGCGGTCACCAGTCCCGAGGTGATCGAGGAGGTGCTCGACAGGGGCATGCTGGAGGTGCTCCCGCTGACGCACATCCGCGGCCGGTCGCTGCACGACGCGTTCGTGATCGTGGACGAGGCTCAGTCGCTCGAACGCGGGGTGCTGCTGACCGTGCTGAGCCGGATCGGCGCCAACTCGCGGGTCGTGCTCACCCACGACATCGCCCAGCGCGACAATCTGCGGGTCGGCAGGCACGACGGCGTGGTCGCAGTGGTGGAGAAGCTGAAGGGGCATCCGCTCTTCGCCCACGTCACGCTGACCAGGTCCGAGCGCTCCCCGATCGCCGCGCTGGTGACGGAGATGCTCGAGGACATCACCATGTGATCATTCCAGATCGGGACACGTGTGCCGCCCCTCGTCCTTCGGGGGGCGGTTCTCGTTGTCCCGGATGATCCTGACCTGCTCGAACGCCGCGTCCTGCTGCGCCGTGCAGACGATCTGCGCCATCCCGAGTCGGCTCAGCGGGCCCTCGCCCCGGATGTAGACGGTCAGCGTCGAGGTGCGCGGGAGTATCACCTCATCGCGCCGTACGGGGTTGAGCGAGTCCTTGACCCTCAGGTACGTGAACCCGCGCAGCTCCGTGTCCCGGTCGCCGAGCGGCTGCGCGGAGGCCGCGAACAACGCGCCGAGCAGGCTCTCGACGGTGTCGTTAGCCACATCGGCCGGCTCAAGCGTGAGCTTGCCGTCCCTGATCAGGTAGATCGTCTTGGACGGAGGCGGGATCCTGGTGGTGGGCGCGTTCTCCCGGTCGAGGACGTCGGTGGGCGAGATGCCGCACGCGGCCACGACCATGAGCGTGGCGGCCGCCATGAACGCGGCGGCATATGGCGACCGAGCCGCCGAACGGAGTGAGGCCATGAACCGTGCGTTCATGCGTGGGGGAGCCAGACCGTGAAGAGGGTGCCGGGGTTCTGGGTGCGGACCGAGATCGTGCCGCCGTGCAGGTGCACGTTCGCCCTGGCGATGGCCAGGCCCAGCCCGCTGCCTTGGCTGCGGGACCGGCCGGCGCCTGCTTTGAAGAAACGATCGAAGACGTGGGGCAGCGCCTCACGCGGGATGCCCTTGCCGTGGTCGCGCACCTTCACCTCCAGGCCGTTCTCGGTGCTCCTGGCGTTGACCACCACCGGGGGCAGGCCGTGCTTGAGCGCGTTGCCGACGAGGTTGGCCACGATGACGTCGAACCTCCTCGGATCGAGGTTGCCGGTCAAGCCCCGGGAGGCGTTCACCTTCACCTGATCGCTCCACCCGCGCGTCTCCAGGCAGTCGGCGATGGCGTCGGCCACGTTGACGGGCTCGAGGTTGAGCGTGGCCGTGCCCGCGTCGAAGCGGCTGATCTCGATGAGGTGCTCGACCAGCTCGCGCAGGCGCTCGATCTCTCTGAGCACCAGCCGTACGGCCTGCGCCGGCGCCTCGGGCAGCCGGCCGGCCTCCTCCGAGAGCACGTCGGCCACGGCCGTCATGGCGGTCAGCGGCGTACGCAGCTCGTGCGAGACGTCCGCCACGAACCTGCGTGACATGGCCTCGAGCGAGCGCAGCTCCGACACGCTCAGCTCCAGTGCCGCCGCCGCGTCGTTGAACCTGGCGGTCAGCCCGGCCAGCTCGTCCTGCCCGTGCACGGGCAGCCGCGTGTCCAGCTTGCCCTCGCCCAGCGCCTGCGCGGCCGCGCTCAGCCGCCGCACGGGGAGTAACACCTGCCGGGCCGACAGCAGCGACACGACCACGGCGATCAGCACGATGGCGAATCCGCCCTGGAACAGCCTGGCCCTGAGCGCGTTCAGCTGGTTCACGTCGGCGCGCATGGGGAAGAACACGAACGCCCTCAGGCCGGTGGCCTCGGGGCGGCCGGAGTTGGCCCGGTAGACCTCGGCGCCGACGATGAACCACAGCTCGTTGCGGATCACCCTGCGCTGGGTGACGACGCTCTGCTTGGCCCGGCCGTACAGCTCGTTGGGCACGTCGCTCAAGGCCATCGGGCCGTTGACGGAGACCAGGTCTCCGTACTCGATGATGACACCACGGCCGGGCGCGCCGAGGGTCTGGGCCAGGCGGTCCAGCTCGATGTTCGTCGGCGGGGCCTCGCCGGGACGCATCCTGCCGGCGGGGAAGTCGATGCTGCTCAGTTCCCTGGTCACCAGGTCGAGCGACGTGGTCTCGGTCCTGGTCACCAGCGCTGTTTTGGCCAGCTCGAAGCCGATCGTGGCGACCAGCATGGAAGCGGTGACGGCGACGAGCGTGAACGTGATGACCAGGCGTGCTCGCAAGCCGGTCGGCAACGGGATCACGGAGGGCTGAACCGATAGCCGAACCCGCGCACCGTGTGGATGAACACGGGCTCGGCGGGCTTCGGCTCGATCTTCGCGCGGACACGCTGCACGCAGGCGTCCACCAGCCGCGAGTCGGCGATGTGCGTGTGGTCCCAGACGGCCCGCAGCAGGTAGCGGCGGTTGAGCACCTGCCCGGGATGGCGGACGAGCTCCAGCAGCAGCCGCAGCTCGGTGGGCGTCAGGTGGATCTCCTTGCCGGCCAGCATGACCTTGAGCGCGCCGCGGTCGATCACGAGGTCGCCGAACGTGATGCGATCCGAGGCGGCCGACTCGGCCCTGCGCAGGATGGCGCGGATCCGCGCGTCCAGCACCCGCGGCTCGACCGGCTTGACCACGTAGTCGTCGGCGCCGGCCTCCAGGCCGACGACCACGTCGAGGTCGTCGCCCCTGGCCGTGAGCAGGATGACGGGCAGCTGATCCAGCTTGCGCACCCGGCGGCACACTTCGACCCCGTCGATTCCGGGGAGCATGACGTCCAGGATCGCGATCTCGGGGCGGCGGGCCCTGATGTGGTCGAGAGCCTCCTCGCCGGTCGCATAGGACGTGACGGAGTGACCCTGCCGGGTCAGCGCCAGCTCTAGAGCTGCACGGACCGAGGGATCGTCTTCAACAAGGAGGATGCCAGCCACGCGCACATTATTATTCCATGTCCCGAATGCCCGAACTAAGTCACCAAACTGTGACATGCCAACTACGGGATCCCGAAGAACCGACGAAATCATGGAAGCGGCTTCCCTTCGGTTACGGGCGCCCGAAGGGGAGCCGACATGCTGTGACGAAAATCACACTATTCCGAAATGCCACGCTAACGTGCTGGTTAGCCAAGGTATCCCCAAGCGATTCCCGCGTTTCGGTTGCGCAGCACCCCCCTGGACAGGGCAAGCTCATGGATCGTGAGCCCCGGTCCGCGTTTGAGTGAGCGCCCCCCGAGAGAAGACATCCCCTCGGCGCGCCGGCCTTCGCGCTTCACGCCGAAGCGCGTCGCCATCACCGTCCTGGCCATTGCGATCATCGGCGGCGGCGGTGGGTTCGTCGCCTACCGCGCCATCGAGAACGCCAACGAGCCGCCTACCGATGGGCTCACGCTCGAGGACATGGGCAAGCTGGCCAGCGGCGACCTGTCCGCGCCCGATCCGGAGACCGACGCGCTCAAGGCCGCGGCCGAGCAGGCGTTCCGGGCGGACAAGCTGGAGAAGGGCCGGTCCGGGGCCGGTGACAACCCCGACGACATCGACTGGGTCGTGCCGAAGCAGGCACCCTCCGGCGACGGGTTCCCCGCCGTGAACTTCCCGCCGGGCAGCGACCCCTCACCGGGCAGCAACAAGGCCACCGCCAAGGCCATGCTCGGGGGGTTCGGTTTCGGCGAGGACCAGTGGGGCTGCCTGGAGCGGCTCTGGCACAAGGAGAGCGGCTGGAACGAGCGGGCGATGAACCGCTACTCCGGCGCGTACGGCATCCCGCAGTCCCTCCCCGGCAGCAAAATGGCCAGCGCAGGCGCCGACTGGCAGACCAACGCCGCCACCCAGATCAAGTGGGGCCTGGGCTACATCAAGGGCCGCTACGGCACCCCGTGCGCCGCTTGGGGTCACTCCCAGCGGGTCGGGTGGTATTAGTCCTAGAGAGGCACAGCCAGAGGTCAACTTTCCTTCTGTAATCGGCAAGCCGCCGCGCCCGAATCGTGTAGACGGGCGGAGGCTGACCGCATGGGTGTGAAGGTCAGTGTGATCGTCAATGTCCACAATCCGGGTGACACCGCCGACGCGTGCCTCCGCTCCGCGCTCGAGCAGACGATGCCCGCAGCCGACTACGAAGTGATCCTCGTGGACGACGGTTCCACGGATGGGATCGGGGAGCGGCTGGACGCCATTGCGGCGGCCCGCGACAACGTACGCACGTTCCACCTGCCGTACACGGGCTCGCCGATGCGCGGCCGCAACGTCGGCCTGGCGGCCGCGACCGGCGACTACGTCTACTTCCTCGATCAGCGCGACCGGCTGGAACGGGACGCGCTCGCAGTCATGCACGAGCGCGCCGTGGAGACCGACGCGGACGTGCTGATCGGCCGCCTGGTGCGCGACCACGGCTCACCGCTGGTCGCCTTCGCGCGGAGCACCGCCCGCGCCGACATCCTGCGAGACCGCCTGCTCTGCCTGCTCAGCCCTCAGCAGCTCTACCGGCGTGCCTTCCTGGAGGAGCACGAGCTCGGCTTCGGCATGCCCGGCGGGCGGCTGGCCGAGCAGGCCTTCGTGATGCGGGCGTACCTGCAGGCCAAGGTCATCGCCGTGCTGGCCGAGCACATATGCTGCCACCTCGGCGAGCGGCCCAAGGCCGAGGAGGACCCGCGGGCGATGGTCAAGGAGCTCAGGGGGCTGCTCGACGACATCGACACCTACGTCGGCAAGGGGCGGCAGCGTGACCGCATGTACGGCTACTGGTTCCGCTACGCCGTTCTCCGCCCGCTGCTGACCAGCCGGTTCGCCGATTCCTCCGTCGACAGGGGGATGCACTTCCGCCTCGTTCAAGAGCTCATGTCCGAGCGCTTTCCCGAGCGGCTCGACCGCTATCTGCCCTGTCAGCTGCGCGCCGTCGCCGCGTTCGTCAGGGAGGGCCGCCTCGACCAGATCGTGATGCTGGCCGGCTCCTCCAGGCGGGCCGGGCTCCACGCCGAGCTCACCGAGGTGCGCTGGGACGCCCACGTCCTGGTGCTCGAGCTCACCGTCGAGGTCAAGGGCGGCGACGGCCGGCTCGACCGATACCGTACGGACGGCACGCGCCTGCACTGGATCCCGCCGCGCGCCATCGACGCCAAGCTGCTCGGCGACAGCGTCACCGACGTGAGCGAGGCCGTGGAGCGGGCCCGCATCGAGGTCTACGTGCGGCACGCCGAGACCGGCGTCGTGCACTTCCTGCCGCTGGCGCAGCGGGTGGAGGTGGTCGAGGACGGCCGCCGCCGGGTCCGGGTGCAGATCAAGGGCGAGACCAGGATCGACGTGACCGCCGCCGCGCTCGGGGAGCCGCTCAGCCCTGGCCACTGGGAGGTGCACGTCCGCATGTTCGGCGGCGCCACCCAGGCCAGGAGCCGGGTCAGCCACCCCGACGGCCCGCTCAACTGCCTGGGCGTGCTGGCCCAGCGGCCCAGGACGCGGCTGGTGGTGCCGTGCTGGACCGATCGGGGCGAGCTGGGCCTGGCCGTCGAGCCGCGCTCGTTCTCCGAGTCGATCGCGCTGGTGTCGCCGGGGGTGGAGGTCAAGCAGATGGACGGGCACGCGTACGTCGTGCTGCCGGTGCCGTACGTGCCGCCGAGCGGCGGCCCGCCGCTGGAACTGGTGCTGCGCAGCGCCGGGCGCAGGGACCGCGAGGTCTGCGCCCCCGCGCTGGTCGAGGCCGGGGTGCCGGGCAAGCTCGCTGGGCAGCTCGTGGCCAAGCTGCCGGTCAGCCGGCTGCCGAGTGCCGACCATCTGGGTCCCGGCAGCTGGTTGACGTCGCTGCGCTCACCGGACGAAGAGGTCGGGCTGCGCTTCGCGCTGGAGGTACGCAGGGGCAAGGTCGAGGTACGTCCCGCCGCCGCCGTCGCCCCCGAGCGCCGCTCGGCGATGGGCAGGGGCACCATGCTGCACCGGATCTGCCGGCGGCTGCCCGGCGCGCGGCACATCATGCGCCTTGCGCGCGCGGGCGGGCACCGCTATCTCAGCTGACCCAGCCCTCGAGCTCCTCGAAGGCGTTCCTGAAGACGGGCAGCATCGGCTTCAGCCGATCGGGGTAGACGTCCACCAGGCTGTCCAGGTGGTTGCCGCCCTCGACCCGGTAGTACTTGAACGGCCGGTGCGGTCCGACCATCTCCGCGTAGACGTCGGAGTCGCGGGAGATCGGGAGCAGCGTGTCGAGCGTCCCGTGAATCGTGATCAGCGGCTTGGTGATCCGGCCGGTCAGTGCGATCTTCGCCACGGCGGCGTAGGGCTTGCGCGCGTCGTAGTCGTAGTCGGCCGCCGCGCCCTGGTAGGACGGGTCCAGCTCCTTCTGGTAGAGCTGCTGGGTGAGCTCCCAGTAGTACTGCCGGTGGAACGGCCACAGGAATTCCGAGCCCGCTGCGAACCCGGCCGCCCGCACCCCGGCCTCGTCCGGGTACGCCGTCAGCGCCGGCGGCAGGAAGTTCAGCAGATTGTCGCCCTTGACCCGCCAGAGCGTGCCTTCCCAGTCCACGCCGCCGTCGTAGAGCCAGCCGCGGTTCTCCAGCTGCCACCTGACGAGGTAGCCGCCGTTGGAGATGCCCGCGACGAACGTGCGCTCGGGCTTCTTGCCGTACCGCTCCCCGACCACGGCCTTGGCGGCCACGGCGAGCTGGGTGACGCGGTGGTTCCACTCGGCGATGGCGTCGCCGGGGCGGCTGCCGTCCTGGTGGAAGTTCACGCCGACGTTGCCCTTGTCGGTGGCGGCGAAGGCGTACCCCTTGGACAGGACCCAGTCGGAGATCGTGTAGTCGTTGGCGTACTGCTCCCTGTTGCCGGGGGTGCCGCTGACGACCAGGCCGCCGTTCCAGTTGTCGGGGAGCCTGATCACGAACTGGGAGTCGTGGTTCCAGCCGCGCGTGGCGTTGGTGGTGGAGGTGTCGGGGAAGTAGCCGTCGATCTGCGTGCCGGGCACGCCCGTCGGGTTGACCGTGGCGGCCGAGTGCAGCCCGGCCCAGTCGGCGGGGTCGGTGTGGCCGGTCTTCGCGGTGCCGGCCGTGGTCAGGTCGTCGAGCGTGGCGACGACCGCGCGTTCCGCGCCGGGCACCGTGAGCTGCTGGGGCGCCGTTAACAGACTCGCGACCAGGGTGAGCGCGACGATCATCTATGCCTCTCTCAGGTGACCGGCCAGCAGGCGCCGGAACTCTTCTGGGTGCTCCAGGTGCGGGCTGTGGCCGCAGTCCTGGAGCACGGCCTCGCGGTACGGGCCGTACCGCTCCAGGACCGCCCTCGTCTGAGTCAGCATCGGCTGGGCGGGCGTGCCGGGCGAGCCGGGCACCACGCCGAGCGCCCCCAGGTGGGCCAGGTCGAACAGGGACGTGTCGGAGACGATCATGTCGTCGGCGCCCCTGATCCACAGGATGGGCGGCTTGGGGTCGATCTCGTGAAGGTCGTCGAGGCGGAAGTGGGTGGGGGCGATGGCGTTGAGCACGCCGTGTTTGCCCGGTGCCACACCCGGCCACGCGGCGGACGTGGCCCCGTCACCCGGGTAGTGCGTCTCACCGACCCGGGTGGTGAGCATCGAGCGCAGGTAGAAGTCCTCGTCGGGGACCTCGTGGTTGTTGACGTACGCGGAGCGGAAGACGTTGCGCGGGGACGTGGGTGACTCATCCGACATGTCGCCTGCCTTCAGCCGGGCCACGAAGTCCGGATTCGCGGCCCCCGCCCCCGAGCCCGCGCCGTCGGCGTGGGTCAGCCGGCCGTCGGCGCCTTCCGTGCCGCCGAAGCCGTACGGGGAGATGGGGTTGACCAGGGTGACGCTCCTGACGGCGCCTGGGCGGTCCCGCAGGGCCTGCAGGACGACGCCGCCGCCCATGCTCCAGCCCACGAGGTGCACCCCGTCCAGGCCGAGCTCCTCGATCAGCTCCAGGACGTCGTCGGAGTAGTCGCGCAGGCCTCGCGTGGCGTCCACCGGCTCGGGATCGCTCTCGCCGAAGCCGCGCAGGTCGACCGCGAGCGGGCGGTAGCCCTCCGGCAGCGCCGCCATGCTGTCGCGCCAGAACGCGGCCGAGGAGACGTTGCCGTGCACGAACAACACCGGCTCGCCGGACTCCCTGCCTGCGACGGTGAGGACGTTCTGGGTGAGCCGCGGCGTGGTGACCTTCATTGCGCGTGGATCCTTTCGGCCAGGTCGCGGCCCTGGGTCTCGCGGGCGGTGTAGACCGCGATCAGGGTGAGCACCGCCGCCAGACCAAGGTAGAGCGAAATGGGCACGCTGCTCGAGTAGGTCTTCAGCAGCGCCACCGCGATGAGCGGGGCCAGCGCGCCCGCCACGATCGCCGACAGCTGTGCGCCGATCGACACGCCGGTGTAGCGCATCCTGGTGCCGAACAGCTCGGAGAAGAACGCCGCCTGCGGGCCGTACATCATGCCGTGGAAGAGCAGGCCGACGGTGACGGCGAGGGTGATCGCGAAGAAGTTGCCCGTGTCGATGAGCGGGAAGAACGCGAAGATCCACACTCCGATGCCGGCGGCGCCGGCCAGGTAGATCGGGCGGCGGCCGACGCGGTCGGAGAGCGCGCCCCACATCGGGATCGTGACGAAGTGGATGGCCGAGGCGATCAGCACCGCGTTCAGCACGGTCGAGTTGGGGATGTTGTTGGACTTGGCGTAGGTGATGACGAAGACGGTCAGCAGGTAGAAGGAGATGTTCTCGGCCAGGCGGGCGCCGATGGCGGTGAGCACGTCCTTCCAGTGGTAGCGCAGCACGCCGACGATCGGCGCCCGCTCCTCGGGCGGGGCCTGCTGGAAGACCGGCGACTCACTGATCGACAACCTGATCCACAGGCCGATCAGCACCAGCACGCCCGACAGCAGGAACGGCACCCGCCAGCCCCACGACAGGAACGCCTCGTCCGGCTGCCAGGCGGCCAGCGCCGCCAGAACGCCGGTGGCCAGCAGGTTGCCGCCGGGTGCGCCGGCCTGCGGCCAGGAGGCCCAGAAGCCGCGCCGTGCGTTGTCGCCGTGCTCGGAGACGATGAGCACCGCGCCGCCCCACTCGCCGCCGAGCGCGAAGCCCTGCACGAGCCTGAGCGCCGTCAGCAGCAGCGCCGCGGCCGGGCCGAGGGTCTCGTACGTCGGCAGGCAGCCGATGAGGAACGTGGCGACGCCCATCATCAGCAGGCTGACGACCAGCAGCGTCTTGCGGCCCACCCGGTCACCGAAGTGGCCGAAGACCAGGCCGCCGAGCGGGCGGGCGACGAATCCGACGGCGTAGGTGAGGAACGCCAGCAGCGTGCCGGTCAGCGGGTCGGAGGTGGGGAAGAAGAGGGTGTTGAAGACGAGAGCGGCTGCCGAGCCGTACAGGAAGAAGTCGTACCACTCGATGGTGGTGCCGATCAGGCTCGCGGCGACGATCTTCTTGATGGAAGTGGCCATGCCGGTCACGCTAAAGAGTGACCGGCATCACTCATATGGAGTCCGGTCCCACAGTCTGTGGTGTGGATGTGTGGCCGAGCCGATGCAAGCGCAGCGCCAGCTGGATCTCCAGCGCCCGCTCCGGCTCCAGCCAGCCGTCGCCGAGCAGCTTGCCGATCCGGTCGAGCCGCTGCGTGACGGTGTTGACGTGGATGTGCATGGCCTCGGCCGTACGGGACGGCGAGCCGCCGGTGCCGAAGTAGGTGCTGAGCGTGTCGGCCAGGGCGGTGCCCCGGCGCGTGTCGTAGTCGATCACGGCGCCGAGCACCCGGTCCACGAAGCCGTGCACGTCGCGGCCGTCGCCCACGAGCAGGCCGACGAAGCCCAGCTCGGCCGCGCTCGCCCCATCGCCGGCCCGGCCCAGCGCGATCAGTGCCTCGGCGCACCGTCGCGCCTCCAGGTACGCCGCGGCCACGCCGCCAGTGACGCCACGCAGGTCCGCCGCGCCACCGCGCAGGTTTCCTGCGCCGGCGCGCACGCCACAGGCGCCTGCCGTGGCCGGGCTGTGCAACGACGCACTCAGCTCGGCGGCCACCCGTTGCGCGACGGCGCCCGCGTGGTCGCCGGGGACCAGCAGCACCACCTCGTCCCCGCGCCCCGCCGCCAGCCCGTGCCGCAGCGTGGCCTGTGACGACGCCCAGAACGCGGCTCGTTCGCGCTGCCCGCCGTGTTTGACCACCACCACGACATGGGGCGCCCCCAGATCGACTCCGAGCCTGCGTGCCCGGTCGGCGAGCCCGGGGGAGTCCGGCCGCGCGATCAGGTCGTCCAGCAACTCGCCCCTGACCCGGCCCTCGGCCTCGGCCACGCTCCTCCTGAACAGCAGCAGCAGCGCGCACACCAGCGCCGCCCGCTCCAGGATGCGTTCGTCGGCGTCGTCGCTGCGCAGGATGAGCGTGCACAACGGCTCTCCGCCGACGTCCACGGACGCGATCAGCAGATCGCCCCTGCGCACGGTACGCCCCAGCGCTCTGGACGCCTGCGCCGCCTCGAACACCCCGGAGTCGAGCTCCCCGACGTCACCCGTGATCGCCCGCCCCAGGTCGTCCAGCACTGCGAGGGACCCGCCGAGCACGTCGGTCACCACGGCGGCCACGTCTTCGATCCCGCCGCCGCGCAGCACCAGCGAGGTCATCCGGTCGTGGGCCAGCGCCGCCCGCTCCACCGCGTCGCCGTGCTCCCTGGCCGTCCGGTGCGCCTGGGACAGTTCCTCCAGCGCGTTCCTGGTCTCCTGCAGCAGCCTGGCGTTGTCGATCGCGACGGCGGCGTGCGCGGCCAGGCTGGCCAGCAGCGACACCTCCTCCTGGTGGAACGGCCTGGCGCTGCGGTTGGCCGCCATCAGCACACCGATCACCCGCTTGCCCAGCCGCAGCGGCACGCCCAGGATCGCGACCAGGCCCTCCTCCTTGACGGCCTCGTCGATGTGGTCCTTGTGCCGGAACCGGGCGTCGGCGAAATAGTCGGCCGTCGAGTACGGCGTCGCCGTCTGCGCCACCAGCCCGCCCAGCCCCGCGCCCATGGCCAGCCGCAACGCCCGGAATTTTGCGGAGATCGACCCGTCTGTGACCCGCATGTACGTGTCGCCTTGTTCAGGGTCGTGCAGCGTCATGTAGGCGATGTCGGTGGCCAGCAGCTGCCTGGCCCGGTGCACGATGGCCTCCAGCACGGCGTCCAGGTCACGCAGGGCGGCCAGGTCGCCGGCCGTGTCGTACAGTGCCGACAGCTCCGCCTCGCGCCTGGCCCGCCGCTTGAGCAGCGCACGCACCTTCAGCGCGGCGACCTTGGCCTGCTCCAGCTCCTCGATCTCGGCCGGGTCCGCACCCCGCGCCCTGGCCTCGATGATCGGCCCCTCGAATTCGACCGCCGACGCCTCCCTGGCGAGAAGCTCAAGGAAGCCCCTGCTCATTTGGCCCCACTCGGTGAGGCCGGCTCGGTCGCCAGACGCCGCGTGCTCACTACCGCGCCGTCCAACCACCATCTACCGGCAGCGACACGCCGGTGATGAACGCGCCGCTCGGCCCGCACAGGTAGGCGACCAGCTCGGCCACCTCCTCCGGCTCGATCAGCCGCTTGATCGCGGCGGGCTGCAGCATGATGTCCTCGACGACCGCGTCAGGCTCGATACCGTGCACCTTGGCCTGGTCGGCGATCTGCGCCTCGACCAGACCGGTCCGCACGTACGCGGGACAGACGCAGGTCGAGGTCACCCCATGGGGCGCCCCTTCGAGCGCCACGACCTTGGAAAACCCCTCCAGCGCGTGTTTGGCCGTCGTGTACGCCGACTTGTACGGCGAGGCCCGCAGCCCGTGCACCGACGAGATGTTCACGAACCTCCCCCAGCCGTTGGCGTACATGCCGGGCAACACCCGCCGCGCGATCAGGAACGGCGCCTCCACCATGACACGCATCATCGTGGCGAACACCTCGGGCGGGAACTCCTCGATCGGCGCGACGTGCTGGAACCCGGCGTTGTTCACCACGATATCGATGGGCTCGTCCGGCAGCGCGGCCACGAACCCCGAGTCGCTCAGATCGGCCACCACAGCCGTGCCGCCCAGCTCGGCGGCCACCTTCTCAGCGGGCTCGGCCCGCAGGTCGAGAACCAGCACCCTGGCCCCGGCCGCGGTCAGCCGGCGGGCGCAGGCCGCCCCGATTCCGCTCCCCGCCCCCGTCACCAGCGCGGTCCGCCCAGTCAGCTCCTTCGCCATACCCCGCACCCTAGGCGCTCGCCGCGCCGGGACGCATGGGTGCCAACGACATAGATCGGTGCCCTGCTATGTGGATCAACGGGTCTGCTATCTTTGGACACATGATCGCGTATTCGCTCCAGTGGTGGCCCGCCTCCTAGGCGGACCTCCTAGCGCATACGCACACGGCCGCCTCGACGAGGCGGCCGTCTGCATCTGCACACGCGCCCCCGTCGAGCTCTGTAGAAAGGGGCGCTCATCGTGACCACTACCACCACCACTTGGCCCGACCTGTTCGCCTTGCTCCTCGACGGCACGTCCCTCACCGCGCGCCAGGCCGCCTGGGCCATGGAGCAGATCGTCTCGGGAGAGGCCACGAACGCCCAGATCGCGGCGTTCGCCATCGCCCTGCGTGCCAAGGGCGAGAGCGTGGAGGAGGTGTCCGGGCTGGCCGACGGCCTGCTGTCCAGGTCGGCGGCGATCCGGATCCCCGGCGACCCCGTCGACCTCGTCGGCACCGGCGGCGACCGCGCCAACACCGTGAACATCTCCACCATGGCCGCCATCGTCGCCGCCGCCACGGGCGTGAAAGTGGCCAAGCACGGCGGCCGGGCGGCCTCGTCCAAAGCGGGCGCCGCCGACGTGCTCGAGGAACTGGGCGTGGTCATCGATCTGCCGCCCGCCGCGGTGGTCGAGGTCGCCGACAAGATCGGCATCACGTTCTGCTTCGCGCCCGCGTTCAACCCGGCGATGCGGCGCACCGCGGGGCCGCGTCGCGAGCTGGGCGTCCCCACGGTCTTCAACTTCCTGGCCCCGCTCACCAACCCCGCCCTCCCGCCTGCGCAGGCGGTCGGCGTCTACCACCCGGCGATGGCCCCCGTCATCGCGGGCGTCCTGGCCGAGCGTGGCGGCTCCTCACTCGTCTTCCGCGGCGACGACGGGCTCGATGAGTTGACCACCTGCGGCCCCTCGACGATCTGGGTGGTACGCCGCGGCACCGTGACGCGTACCGCCTTCGACCCCGCCGAACTGTCCATCCCGCGGGCCCGCCCAGACGACCTGCGCGGCGACGACGCCAAGCACAACGCCACCGTGGCGCGGGCCGTCCTGATGGGCGAGCCGGGACCGGTGCGGGACGTGGTCCTGCTGAATGCGGCCGCCGCCGTCGTGGCGGCCGAGGGCACGCCGCCCGCGGACGAGCTCGCCCCCGCCCTGGCCGGCGCCTACAAGCGTGCCGCCGACGCCGTGGACTCCGGCGCCGCCCTGTCCCTGCTCACCCGCTGGGGGCACGCCACGCGGGCGCTCGCGTCAGCGTCTGATCATTAGGTCTGATCCTTGAGGTCTGACCAGGGCCTGGTCATGGACAACACATCGAGCGCGGCGTCGAGCTGATCCTCTGTCAGGGTGCCGTCGGCCACGTGGCCGCGCTCGATGACGACCTCGCGGATGGTCTTGCGCTCCGCGAGCGCCTGCTTGGCGATCCTGGCGGCCTCCTCGTAGCCGACGTACTTGTTCAGCGGTGTGACGATCGAGGGGGACGACTCGGCGTACTCGCGCAGGCGGTGCGCGTTCGCCGTGATGCCCGTGACGCAGCGGTCGGCGAGCAGGCGTGAGACGTTGGCCAGCAGCCTGATCGACTCCAGGATGTTGCGTGCGATGACCGGCAGCTGCACGTTCAGCTCGAAGTTGCCGGACGCGCCGGCGAACGTGATCGCCGCGTCGTTGCCGATCACCTGGGCCGCGACCATCGCCGTGGCCTCGGGAATCACCGGGTTGACCTTGCCCGGCATGATCGAGGAGCCGGGCTGGAGGTCGGGCAGGTTGATCTCGCCCAGCCCGGCTCGGGGGCCCGAGCCCATCCAGCGGAGGTCGTTGGCGATCTTGGTGAGCGACACCGCCACCACCTTGAGTTGCCCGGACAACTCGACGATGGAGTCCTGCGCGCTCTGCGCCTCGAAATGGTCCGCGGCCTCCATGAACGGAATGCTCGTCGCCTCACGCAACTTGACGATGGCCGCCTGGGCGAATCCGGGCGGGGTGTTGATACCGGTGCCCACGGCGGTGCCACCCAGAGGCAGCTCCAGCACGTGCTCAAGGGCAGCGGACACACGTACGACGCCGTGGTCGATCTGTGTGGCGTAACCGCCGAACTCCTGGCCCAGCGTCACCGGTGTCGCGTCCATCAGGTGGGTGCGCCCCGACTTCACCACCCCGTCGAACTCGATCGCCTTCGCCCGCAACGCCGTCGCCAGGTGCTGGAGCGAGGGCAGCAGGTGGTACGTCACCTCGGTCGCGGCCGCCACGTGGATCGAGGTCGGGAAGACGTCGTTGGACGATTGGGAGGCGTTCACGTGGTCGTTCGGGTGCACAGGGCGGCCCAGCCGCTCCTCGGCGAGCGACGCGATCACCTCGTTGGCGTTCATGTTGGAGGAGGTGCCCGAGCCGGTCTGGAAGACGTCGATCGGGAAATGGTCGTCGTGCTCGTTCTCGGCGACGTCGGCGGCCGCCTGCGCGATCGCCTCCGCCATGTCCTTGTCGATCACGCCCAACTCGCCGTTGACCTCGGCGGCGACCGCCTTGATCAGGCCCAGTGCGGCGATGTGGGACGGCTCCAGAGGCCGTCCGGAAATCGGGAAGTTCTCCACCGCCCGTTGGGTCTGCGCGCGCCACCTCGCACCTGCGGGCACGCGAACCTCGCCCATCGAGTCATGTTCGATCCTGAACTCGCTCATGACTCCCAGTCTTACCCACGCCCTTCGAAGGCCGGCGGGGGTGTCATGCCCAACTGGTGGTGGTTGCGCTGCTCAGCCGGACATGCCTCCGCTCAGCTGGAGAAGAGCGCCACGATGAGCACGGCGATCACCACGGCGGCCGCGGCGGCCACCGCCATGAGCACCAGCATGCCGTTGCGGTTGCCCGCGGCCTTCTGCTCCTCCTGCCCGGCGATGGCGAACAGGTCCGTCCCCAGGCCCTGGCTCTGATGCGGTCCCTGCTGGCCCTGCTGGCCCTGCTGGCCCTGCTGGGGGCCCGCCTGCTGCGGGTTCTGCGGCATCGCGTGCGGCTGGGGCGCGTGCTGCTGCTGCCCCGCCGGAGGCGCGGGCAGCGGGTACACCTGCTGACCGGGCGAACCGCTCAGCGGTGTCTGGATGCGCATGGTGGAGATGGCGCCCTCGTCGCCGGGCTGCTGCGGCGGCGGTCCCTGCTGCGGCGCCGTCGGGGACGTCCCCTTGGGGCGCGCGATGCTCACCGTCCGCTCGGGATCGAACGCCGTCTCCGGGGACGACGCCTGAGGTCCACTGCCCTGCGCCCCGACCCCACGAGACGCTGCCCCCGGCCCGCCGGTCTGCGCTCCTGGTCCGCCTGCCGGCGAGCCGGGACCCTGCGCGGGGGGCTGCCGGCCCTGCGGGTAGCCGGTGCTCTGCGGCACGGTGGGCGCGTTCGGGCCGCGCACCGGCCCATGCGGCCCCGACGCCGGCCCGCGCCCGCCCCCCGGCCCCTGAGGCCCGGACACAGGCCCCGGCCCCGGCCCGCCAGGCCCACCGGCACCCCGTCCACCTACACCAGGCCCGCCCGCGCCCGGCCCACCTGGGCCGCCCGCACCAGGCGCACCCGCACCCGGTCGGCCCACGCCGGGCCCACCAGGGCCGCCGGGCCCACCAGGGCCACCCGCGCCGGGCCTGCCCCCAGCCGGTCCGCCCGCGCCGGGTCCACCTGGGCCTCCGCGGCCTGCGGGGCCGTGCCCGGGGGCGCCTGCGCCGGGACCGGCGGGCGCGCCAGGACCGGCGGGGCCGTGCACGCCGGGGCCCATCGGCCCGGGTCCAGGACCGCTGATGCCGGGGCCGCCAGGTCCTTGTGCTCCTGGGCCGGCCGGGCGTCCCTGCCCACCCGGACCGGCGGGGGCCTGAGCGACGGGGGGTTTCTGGGCGGCGAACGGATCGGGCAAAGCAGCCTCCTGCGCCATAAGAGCCTCGGCCGTCAGCGCCGGCATCTCGCTCGTCGGGGTGTCGGCGACCATGCGCAGCAAGGTCTCCGCCTTGGCAGCGTTGAGCCGCTGCCGGTAGTCCTTGTTGAGCAGCCCGTTCAGCACGGGCCGCAGTTGCCCGGCCTGCGTGGGCGGATCGGCGCTCTCGGTGAGCAGCGCCGCCAGCGTCTCCGCGATCGTGGACCGCTCATACGCCGGCCGCCCCTCGACCGCGAAGTAGAGCGTCGCGCCGAGGGACCAGATGTCCGACTCCGGGCCGGTGTAGTCACCCCTGGCACGTTCCGGGGCCGTGTAGCCGGGGGAGCCGATCACCATGCCCGTCTTCGTCAGCCGCGAGTCGCCCTCGGCCTTGGCGATCCCGAAGTCGGTCAGCACCACGCGGCCGCTCTCGGTGATGAGCACGTTGCCCGGCTTGACGTCGCGGTGCGTGATGCCCTGGGCGTGCGCGGCCCGCAGCGCGCCGAGCAGGTCGACGCCGATCTCGGCCACGAGCCGCGGCGGCAGCGGCCCCTCCTCCTCGATGACCTGCTCCAGCGAGCGGGCCTCGATGAGCTCCATGATGATCCACGGGCTGTTGTCCTGGATCAGTACGTCGTGAATGGCGGCGACGGAGGGGTGGTTGATCCGCGAGGCGATGCGACCCTCACGCACCATACGTTCGCGCAGCTCGGACCGCTGTTCCTCGGTGAGCCCCGGGTCCTGGCGGATTTCCTTGACCGCCACCTCGCGCCCGAGGGCGCGGTCGCGGGCTCGCCACACAGTGCCCATCGTCCCCCGACCGAGCGGGGCTATGAGCTCGTAGCGCTCCGCGAGCAGGCGTGTCTGCTGTTCCGGCATGAGAAGAAGATATCGATTCTCGCTTGGGAAGTGCTTTACCCTCGCTTGCGAAGTTCTCTTGGCCAGAACCGCCGAGGAAGGCACAACTTTATCACCGTCGCCTTGAAACGGGCATAAGCGGACGGTGTGGGTCGTGGTTCAACACGCTTCCTGTGCACGCCCTCGCCGGGTTTACGCTCCTGCCGCGGTACGGGAACGGTCATCGTCGTCGTGACGTCGGCCCGGTGCAGCCCGCGGTGCGCGGGCCTGCGTGTGAAAGACGGCGGTGTGATCCCAGGTCCGGAACGTCCGGGTTTGCGTGGGGTTAGCGGCTCCTCGGCCGAGCCGCCGGCGGCCACCCTGGCCAGCATGAGCGAGGCGCGTACGGAGTCGAGCCTGGTCTGGGGGTCGATCCTGAGCAGCGCGTCAAGCACGGGAGCGAGCGGGCCCGCCTTGGACATCGGGATGGGCTCGCCACTGGTGAGCGCCGCCAGCGCGGCGGCGGCCGTACGGCGGCCGTGCAGGCCCCTGCCCTCGACGGCGGTGTAGAGCGTCGCGCCGAGCGACCACAGATCGCCGGCCGGACTGGCCTTCGAGCCGAGCACCCGCTCCGGGGCGATGTATCCCGCGGACCCGAGTACGATCCCCGCCTGGGTGATGGAAACGTCACCTTCTAGTGCGGCCAGGCCGAAGTCGGTGAGCACCGCCCGGTCCTCGGTCACCAGCACGTTGCTCGGCTTGACGTCGCGGTGCAGGATCCCCTTGGCGTGCACGGCCCGCAGCGCGCCGAGGATCTGCCGGCCGATCTCGGCGACCCTACGCGGGTCGAGCGCGCCCTCCTCCTGGATGAGCTGCTCCAGCGACTTGGCCCTGAGCAGCTCCATCACGATCCACGGCCGGTCGTCCTCGGTGACCACGTCGAAGACGGTGATGACCGACGGGTGCGCGACCATCGCGGTCGCCCGGCCCTCGCGCTCGGTGCGTGCGCACAGCTCGGCACGCAGCTCCTCGTCGAGCACGGTGGGCAGCCGCACCTCCTTGACCGCCACGTGGCGGTTGAGCAGCTCGTCGTGTGCCCGCCAAACGGTGCCCATGCCGCCGCGCCCGACAGGCTCCATGAGCCGATAGCGCGCCGCGAGTAGGTAACCGGAGGGCGCACGCATGCCAGGCAGCTTACCTATTTGTGTAAACCGACCAGTAGAGGCGCGGCCGATAAATTGTTGCGAACTCAAGTCAACCCGCCTGACTTGCCCCGTCAGCAAACGCACGGATGGCGGTGCGTTGTTCACTCCCCGCAGCGATCGTGATCGTGGACCTGCGCGCCGACGAGCCGGACGGCTGATCGGCTCCCCGCCCGGTGAGCCGATCAGGTGCTCCGCGCAGTCCCAGCTCACCAGCGGTGTGTCGGTTGGCACACACGTGTGGCGCAGAAAGATGCATGATGCCAAGTAGAGGACTTTCAAGTACGGGGAAGGCCCGCTGACAGGAACTCAGGGGGCCGATAGCGAGTTGTAAGGGTGTCGTAAGGGGGCGGGGGCATGGTTAAGCCAAGAGAGAAGGCGATCTCCCAGAGACGGCCGAAAGTGTCAGTGCCGATCGTCACACTGGGGGTGAATCCGGAGCTCGACAACTAACCGCCGACCGTTGAGGGACGTGATGAAGATGCGCCAGACACAGGTTCGCCGCCGGCCGAGAAAGCCGACCGGAGCCGCACTGGACCTTCGCACGCCGTCGGGGCGCAAGCTCCCCTTTTGAAGACCCGGAATCAGCGCAATCTGAGAGGTGCGCGATGTGCAGTCACTACCCCCCTTGCCCCAGTGCCGACGCGCCTGACCGTGAGGCGTCGCACGTGATCTCGGCCCACCCCGACCAGGGCTGGAGCCTGTTGTGCAACGGTGTCGTGCTGTTCGAGGACACTGGCCTGCTGCTGCCGGACGGCAGCGTCGTGGCACCGCACCGGGCGCCGCTGCAACTCGCCGCCTGACCAACCCCAGGTCGCCCAACCCCTAGCTCACCCGACGCCGGTGCCGAGCGGTGCGAGACACCCGGCACCCTTAGGCGTCGGCAGGACACCCGCTCAGCGACGCCCGATCGTCAGGACCGGCCCCGTGCGATCGGTGAAGAAGTCATCGCCCTTGTCGTCGACGACGATGAACGCCGGGAAGTCCACCACCTCGATCTTCCAGATCGCTTCCATGCCCAGCTCGGGATATTCGAGCACCTCCACCTTCTTGATGCAGTCCTGGGCCAGCCTGGCCGCCGGACCGCCGATGGAGCCCAGGTAGAAACCGCCGTACTTCTGGCAGGCCTCCGTGACCTGCTTGGACCTGTTGCCCTTGGCCAGCATCACCATTGAGCCGCCCGCCGCTTGGAAGCGCTCGACGTAGGAGTCCATGCGCCCGGCCGTCGTGGGCCCGAACGAGCCGGACGCGTAACCCTCCGGCGTCTTGGCCGGTCCCGCGTAGTAGACGGCGTGGTCCTTCAGGTATTGAGGCATCTCGCCGCCGTTGTCCAGCAGCTCCGCGATCTTCGCGTGGGCGATGTCACGGGCGACCACGAGTGGGCCAGTGAGGGACAGCCGGGTCTTGACTGGATATTTCGTCAGCTCGGCGAGGATCTCCTGCATCGGCCGGTTGAGGTCAACTTGCACGACATCGTCGGACAGGTGCTCGTCGGTCGTCTCCGGGAGGAAGCGCGCCGGGTCGGTCTCCAACTGCTCCAGGAACACGCCCTCCGGCGTGATCTTCGCCAGCGCCTGGCGGTCGGCCGAGCACGAGACGGCGATGGCCACCGGGCAGGACGCCCCGTGCCTGGGCAGGCGGATGACGCGGACGTCGTGGCAGAAGTATTTCCCGCCGAACTGCGCCCCGATGCCCAGCTTCTGCGTCAGTTCGAAGACCTTCGCCTCCATCTCCAGGTCGCGGAATCCGTGGCCGGACGGCGACCCCTCGGTGGGGATGGAGTCGAGGTAGCGGGCGCTGGCGTACTTGGCGGTCTTGAGCGCGTACTCGGCGGAGGTGCCGCCCACGACGACCGCCAGGTGATACGGCGGGCAGGCCGCGGTGCCCAGCGAGCGGATCTTCTCCTCCAGGAAGGCCATCATGCGCTTCTCGTTGAGTACGGCCTTGGTCTCCTGGTACAGGAACGACTTGTTGGCCGAGCCGCCGCCCTTGGCCATGAACAGCAGCTTGTACTCGTCCGGATGGCCGTGCGGGTCCTCGGCGTAGAGCTCGATCTGGGCCGGCAGGTTGTTGCCGGTGTTCTTCTCCTCCCACATGGTGAGAGGGGCCATCTGCGAGTAGCGCAGGTTGAGCCGGGTGTAGGCGTCGTACACGCCGTGCGTGATGTGCTCGGCGTCGTGGCCGTCGGTCAGCACGTGGCGGCCGCGCTTGCCCATGACGATCGCGGTGCCGGTGTCCTGGCACATCGGCAGCACGCCGCCGGCCGAGATGGAGGCGTTCTTCAGCAGGTCGAGCGCCACGAAGCGGTCGTTGCCGCTGGACTCGGGGTCGTCGACGATCTTCCTGAGCTGGGCGAGGTGGGAGGCCCGCAGATAGTGGGAGATGTCATGGATGGCCGTCTCGGTGAGCAGCCGCAACGCCTCCGGCTCGACCTCGAGGAACGTACGCCCAGCCGCCTCGACCTTCCGCACCCCCTCCGTCGTGATCAGCCGATATTCGGTCTCATCGGCTCCCAGCGGCAGCAGGTCGGTGTAGTCGAACTCGCCCATGTCCATCCTTTCGCGTTGCCTAGAGATTACGCGTTCGCTCTCTCCCTTCGTGCTGCGACCGAGGCCTTCGCCGGCGATCGGCCGGGGTTCGCGCGGTGGCGTCATGTGCCGTGGTAGAGCCGCCAGGGCTCGACCAGTTGGAGTGACGGGTCACCAGTGGCGCGGTGGCGCAGGTCATCGGTGAAGCCGTTGCCGCTGAAGCACACCAGGCGGGTGGCCTCGGTGGCTTTGCCCTGGGTGGCGAGCAAGGAGCGGATGTGTTCCAGGCGTTCGACATGGCCTGATCCCATGGTGTCGTTCCACTTCGCCTCGCCGATCGCGAGCAGACCTTCGCGGCCCTGCTCGTCCATTCCGTGAACGGCCACGTCGATTTCGTGGTTGGTGCGGCCGGCCGGATCGTTCACCGTACCGGAGGCGACGCGACTGGGGCGGCCACCCAGCGTTTCGAAGGCAGCGTGCCAGCGCGTCCAGTCACGGCAGACCTGTTCGAAGTGAGGGCCGAGGACCTTGCTGTGGAAGGTGCTTTGGGTACGGTGCCAGACCGCCGGGGCGCGGCCAGGGCGTTCCAGGTCGCCCCAGTAGGGGCGCATGACGGAGTGGTAGAAGGTCACCAGGGGTTCGGCGATGCGGTATTTGGAGCGGTTGCGGCGGAAGGCATCGGTCTCGTGGGTGATCATGCCGACGTCCTGGAGAACGCTGAGCGGATGGGCAAGGTCGGTCGACTTGCGGCCGAGGTAGTCGGCGATGCCGCCACGGGAGCTATTGCCGTGGGCGATGGCAGCGAGCACCGAGTGATAAAGGGCGGTGTCGTGAAGTTCGGGCTCCTCGGCCAGGAGGTAGCGGCCCTCGCGGAAGAGCGGTCGGGCAGGGTTGAGGACAGCGCGGGCCACCCAGGCGTCGAAGTCGTCGGGGCCGGCAGGGACGTCGCCGTGGGTGAACTCCTGGCGATAGGCAGGGGTGCCGCCGACGATCGCGTGGGTGAGCAGGGCAGTGCGCGGGTCGGTGATCTCCCAGAATTCCGCGGCGAGCCGGAAGTCCAGTGTGGGTACAAGCAGCTCGAGCCCGGCGCGTCCGCGCAGTGGCGCGCTAGCGGAGAGTAGACGGCTCATGAAGGACACAGCGGAGCCGCACAGCAGGAGCCGCACCGGGGTGTTGGTGTGCTGTGCGGTGGGGTCCAGAGCGCGCTGGATGACGGAGGGAAGCGAGGGGGATGCCTTGGCAAGGAAGGGGAACTCATCGATCACCACGGTGACCGGCTGGCCGTGGTCCGCCAGGCGCATCAGCTCGGTGACAGCTTCGTTCCAGCCGGTGAAACGGAAGGGGGTGGGCTGGCGGCGGTGGCGGGCCAGAGTCCACGCCCACCTCCCCTTGGATAACTCCACCTATTATAGATAGAGCGATAGGAGGCCGAACAATCGCGGTGGAATCGTCGATGTTCCCGCTACAACGTCTGTGCCAGACGTTCGGTGCGGGCCTCCGCACCCTTGCCGGCAGATGGCCCGCCGGCGGTGAGGCCCACCAGGATGCCCGCGATCACCAGTCCCGCCCCCAGCAGGTCGTACGCAGACGGCATGGCGACCCCGAGCACCACTCCCGTGACGATCGCGCCCACCGGGATGAGCCCGGCGAACAAACCCGCAAGCCCCGGCCCCAGCTTGGGGAGCGCGTCGTACCACAGAAAGAACGCCACCACCGTGATCACGAGCGACAGATAGCCGAATCCGAGTATCTCGGCCCAGGTCGGCTGCCTGAACATGCTCGTGCCCTCATCGGCCAGTCCGACCACCATGAGCATCGGCACGGCGAGCGCCGTCGAGTAGGCCGACACCCTGATCGCCCCCAGCTTCGGCAGCAGCGGGATGGCCAGCAGTGAGAAGCTCACCTCGCCCACCAGCGCGCCCAGCGCCCACAGCAGGCTGGTCAGGTTGCCGCTGCCGAGTCCTGTGGCCAGCGTCGCCCCTGCGACCACCACGCCTGCCCCGAAGAGCAACCGGGGCACCGGCCGCCCACCGGCAAGCGCCAGCCACAGCGGCACGGTGCCGAGGATGGTCCCGACCAGGGCCGGGCCCGAGGCACGCGTCGACTCGATCACGCACACGTTGAAGAGCACCAGACCCAGCAGAGTGAGCCCGCCGAGGCAGAGGCTCTCACGCAGCGTCAGCCGTACGAACCGTAGGCCGAGAACTCGCGTTATGAGGACAAGGATGACGGCCGCGACGAGATACCGAACTGCCTGTCCGCCGTATATGGGATACGCGTCGACGAGTCCCGACACCCCGGCCAGCGTCCCCACGAGGAACATGGCCGAGGCGGCGCCAAGTGTGCCGTTTCTCATGTGAAGGATGCTAAAGAGACAATGGTTCGCACAAACAGTCCAATGTCCGGCCGGAAGACAGGACCAATATGGCTGACCTCCATATACAGATAAATCGCGATAAGGGGGGCATAGCTGGGCAGATCGCGTCCGAGCTGCGCGACTCGATCCGTGGCGGCCGGCTGACCCCGGGCACCCGCCTGCCCGCCACCCGCGACCTCGCCACCGACCTCCAGGTCTCCAGGGGCGTGGTGGTGGAGGCGTACGAGCAGCTCGTCGCCGAGGGGTTCCTGGTCTCCAGGGTGGGCGTCGGCACCCAGGTCACTCCCAAGAACTCCGTGGGGACCCTCCGCGGATCGCCACGGGCCGCGCCACTGCGCGCCAAGCCGGTGCGCAGCACGCTATGGGCCGGGGCGGGCAGCCCCTACTACGGACACCGCCCCACCTCGCCCGACCTCGGCCACTTCCCCAGGGAGCGCTGGCTGGCGGCGGTACGGCACGTCCTGGCCACTGTGCCGTCCGACGCACTCGACTACGGGGACCCCGGCGGCGTGCCCGAGCTGCGTGAGGAGCTGGCCGGATACCTCAGGAGAGTCAGGGCGGCCGACGTGCGCCCGGAGAACCTCGTCATCGTCGGCGGCGTGGCCCAGGGCCTCAGCCTGGTGCTGCACGTGTTGTCCCAGCACCGCGCGCTGCGCCTGGCCGTCGAGGACCCCACCAGCCACCGCCAGGTCCCGCTGCTCAGGCGGGCGGGCGCTCACCTGGTGCCGGTGCCCGTGGACGAGGAGGGCCTGGACACGCGGCGGCTGAGCGGGGATGCGGTCCTGGTCACGCCGGCGCACCAGTTCCCGACAGGCGTGGTCCTGTCGCCTTCCCGCCGCGCCGCCCTCATGGAGTGGGTGTTCGCGGGCAATCGCGTGATCCTGGAGGACGACTACGACGCCGAGTTCCGCTTCGACCGCGACCCCGTCGGCTGCCTGCAGGGCCTGGCCCCGGACCGGGTGATCCTCTCCGGCAGCGTCAGCAAGGCGCTGGCTCCGGGGCTGCGCATGGGCTGGGTGGCGGCGCCTCCCGAGCTGGCCGAGGCGATCCGGCGGGCCCGGGGCGAGCTGGACCTGGGCTCGCCGGTCATCGAGCAGTACGCGCTGGCCCATTTCCTGCGTACCGGCGGCTATGACAAGCACCTGAGGCGGATGCGCAGGGAATACCGTCGCCGCAGGGACGCCCTGGTCGCGGCGCTGTCGGCGGAGCTGCCCGAGGTCCAGGTCAAGGGCATAGAAGCGGGCCTGCACGCGTACGTGGAGCTGCCCGATGGGTGGAACGAGCACGAGGTGGCGCGCATCGCGCACACCGTCGGCGTGTCCGCCGAGCCGGTGGCGCCGATGCGGGAGGCGCCGGGGCCGCCGGCCGTGGTGGTGGGGTTCGCGCGACTCCCGGCGCACAAGGCCGCCGAGGCCGTACGGGAGATAAAGGGCAGAATGTCAGTGTGACCGGTCCGGGCCGGCTAGGCGGAGGTGGGCTCCGCCGCCTGCTTCGGCTGGAAGCCGGGCGCCAGTGCGATGATGGCGGCAGCCAGCACCAGCGGCGCGACGAACGCCACCCGCATGTCCGCGGCGTCGGCGATGCCGCCCACCAGCGCCGCGCCCACGATGAAGCCGACGTAGTTGAAGAGGTTCACCCGGGCGATGGCCACCCCGGTCCCGGCCGGGTCGAGCTTGCCCGCCGCCGAGAACGACTGCGGCGCCACCACCGCGAGCCCCATCCCAGTGAGACCGAACGCGACGATGCCGAGCGGCTGGTTCGGGGCGAGCACGACACCAAGGAAACCGAGCGTGGCGATCACGCCGCCGATCCTGACGATGGCGGCGGGGCCGTACCTCCTGACCGCGACGTCACCGCCGAGCCGGACGACCAGCGTCGTGGCCTGGTACGCCGCGTAGGCCAGTGGGATCACTTGCGGCCCCGCCGCCAGGACGTCCTTCATGAACAGGGTGTTGAAGTTGGAGACCGCGGCGTCGCCGATGTACAGGAACGCCATGGCCAGGCAGAGCGGGAGGATCGGCCGCCACGGGGACCCGCCCCCGGCCTGGACGGACGTGCTCTCGACCTTCTCCTCCTCGATCGTGCACAGGCCCGGGCCGGCGTAGAGCGAGCCGGCCACCGCGACGACCATGGGGACCGCCATGACGACCGGCAGCGGCAGGCCCGCGGCTACCGACGCCCACAGCGCCCCGGCCAGGCTGAACACACTCCACATGCAGTGGAAGCCGTTCAGCACCTGCATGCCGTACCTGCGCTCGACCGCGACGCCCTGCATGTTCATGCCCGCGTCCACAGCGCCCACCGCCACCCCGAACACCAGCAGCACCGGCACCAGCAGCGGCACGTTCGGCGCCAGCCCGGCCAGCGCCACGGCCACGGCGACCACCGGCTGGGCGATGCGCAGCAGCAGCTTGCTGCCCAGCCGGGCGGCGAACGCGCCGGCCGCCACGCTGCCGACGCCCGCGAACACGGGCACGATCAGCAGCAGCACCGTCAGTGTGCCCTCGTCCAGCCCGTGTTTGGCCTGCAGGTTGGCGACCTGGATGAGCAGCGAGGCGAAGGACAGGCCTTGCACGGCGTAGACGACGTACGTGGCGAGGCGGGCCTGGCGATCACGTGGGGACGGCACGGCGGCCTCCTGATTGGGGGGAGATCAAACGTGAGGCGGGGTCAGGTTAGCGGCAGGCCAGGCCGCAGCGCCAGCAGGAGATAGGGTGCCCGGGTGAAACGGGGAGAGGCGCGCAGGGACCGCATCCTGGCCGTCGCGCTGCTGGAGTTCGCCGAGAACGGCTATCGAGGGGCGTCTCTGGCCCGCATCGCCGAGCGCGTGGAGCTCTCCCAGGCGGGGCTGCTGCATCACTTCAAGAGCAAGGAACGACTGCTCGTCGCGGTGCTGGACTACCGGGACCAGTTGGATTTGAGCAAGGTCGACCTGGCCTCGGCCGGCGGGATCGACGCGTTGCGCGCCCTGGTCGGCGTCGTGGAGCACAATGCGCGGGTGCCCGGGCTGGTGCAGCTGTTCTCCGTGATCAGCGGCGAGGCCGTGACGCCGGACCACCCCGGGCACGAGTGGGCCAGGCGGCGCTACCGCCGGCTGCGCGCGGACATGGCGGGGGCGCTGCGCCGGGGCGTGGAGCGCGGCGAATTCCGGGCCGACCTCGACGCCGAGGCGCACGCCGACCGGCTGATCGCGATGATGGACGGCCTCCAGACGCAGTGGCTGATCGACCCGGACCGGGTGGACATGGCGGCCGTCTTCCGAGGCTACGTGGACGACCTCATCGCCCTGCTACGCCCAGCGAATCGCCCACCGGCCTGACGACCTCATCGTCCGGCTACACCTGGGGGGTCGCCCACCCGCCTGACGACCTCATCGTCCTGCCACGCCTGGCTTGCCCACCGCCGTGACCATCTCGTCGGCCTTCTCGACCGTCTGCCCTTCCCCGGCCAGTCGCCCGGCTGCCGCCGCCCATACTCCCAGGGCGAGCAACGCGGCGACCTCCGTGACCGCGAGGCCGCGCTCCACCAGCCCGAGCGGCATGACGCGCCACCACGCCATCCCGGTCTGCCCGGCGATCACGATCATCGTGCCGATGAACACGACCCACAACACCGAGCAGATCCCGAGCCCGAACGCCACCAGCGTGGCCTTCGATCGCTCCCGATGCCGCCACGGGCGGGCAATGATCATGACGGCCAGCGGCAGGCACACGAACGCGATGATGCTGCCCACGCGATGGATGCTGCCGCTCGTGCTCGGCCCGACCGACCAATCGTGCTTCTCGAACCAGGCCGTCATGAACAACCCCACGCTCCACCCCATGAGCGCGACGGTGCCGAAGACGCCGGCGAGCTTCTTGCGTGCCAGCGACACCCCGATGGCCACCGACCCGGCCGCCAGCAGGCCCACTGCGAGCCCGAAGATCCAGCCGTCAGGGCCGAGGCCGTGCTCGCTGATGGTCCGCCTGATCGGGTTCACCTCGTCGAGGCTCGTCAACTCGAGGCCCAGGATCACCGTGACGCCCACGCCTGCCGCACCGAGTCCCCATCGTGCCGGTTGATGCACGCGCACCTCCCTTTGTCTGGATCAACGGGAAGAGTGTGCGTGGTGATTCCAAAAATTTCATGAGAGTGCGCGCCGGATGAGGTCGTTGCTCAGCTCGCGCAGCCGCTCCCTGGCCGCCGAGCTGCGTTCCAAGATCATCATGCCGTGCCGGCGTGCCCTGCGCTCGGTGCTCGAACGCGGGGCCCTGCCCGACGGCGTGGACTTGGAGCTGGCCGTCGATCTCGCCTTCGGCGCCATGTGGTACCGCCTGCTCAACCGCCACGCCGAGGTGAACGACGACCTGGCGGAGGAGATCGCCGGGCTGCTGGCGCGAATCCGTTAGGAGTGGCCGCTTCGGGACGAGCGAATCGTGCGGGCGCCAGATATCGTCATATGTGTGAACGAACGCGCGGGATCCTGGTTGCCGAAGCTGCAGGAAGTCGGAGAGCGGCTGGCCGAGGAGTTCGTCTCCGCCCGTCGCCCGCCCGCCGCGGGCGACGTGCCGCCGCCGCACGAGCTACGTGCCTCCGACGCCGACCGCGAACGCATCGCGCAGGTGCTCCAGGACGCGCACGCCGACGGCCGGCTCACTCTGGAGGAGCTGGAGGAGCGGCTCGGCGTGCTCTACTCCGCGCGCACGCTGGGGGAGCTGGCGCAGCTCACCGGCGACCTCCTGCCCGCCGACCAGCAGCCGCTCAACCTGGACGGCCGGCCCGTGTCGGCCATCTTTAAACAGGAGCAGCGGGGCGGGCGCTGGGTGGTGCCCGCCGAGCTCACGGTGACGGCCATGTTCGGCACCACCAAGCTGGACCTGCGCGACGCGATCCTGCAGAACCGGCGCGTCATCATCAACGCCACGCTCGTCTTCGGCGGGCTGGAGATCCACGTGCCCGAGGACCTCGAGGTGATCAGGGTCGCCAAAGGCCGGACGGTCCGCCTCACCAAGCAGCCGACCGAGCCGGGCGCGCCCGTGGTCGAGGTCCGCACCACGAACTTCGCCGGTGACGTCAAGGTCAAGGAGCCGCCCCGCCGCAAGCGCCGCCGCTGACGGTGTTCATGGCCTCACTCCGTGAGGCGGCTCGATCGCCATATGCCGCCGCCTTCCCCCGCTCTGGTCGCTTCGCTCCCGCCGCTCCTCCAGGCGACGGCACTCCCTCGCGGGTCCATGGCCTCACTCCGTGAGGCGGCTCGATCGCCATATGCCGCCGCCTTCCCCCGCTCTGGTCGCTTCGCTCCCGCCGCTCCTCCAGGCGACGGCACTCCCTCGCGGGTCCATGGCCTCACTCCGTTCGGTGGCTCGGTCGCCATATGCCGCCGCCTTCCCCCGCTCTGGTCGCTACGCTCCCGCCGCTCCTCCAGGCGACGGCACTCCCTCGCGGGTCCATGGCCTCGCTCCGTGAGGCGGCCGCTCCCTGGGCCTCAGCCCGCCGTGTCGAAGTTGATCGCGCTGTACGCGCGCAGCTTCCAGAGCTGGTGCTCGCTCTCGATCTTGCGGATGGTGCCCGAACGGCCGCGCATCACCAGAGACTCCGTCACCGCGGAGCCGGCGCGGAACCGTACACCCTGCATGAGCTCGCCGTGCGTGATGCCGGTCGCCGCGAAGAACACGTCGTCGGAGCTGACCAGGTCGCTGGTGGTGAGCACCTGGCTGAGGTCGTGTCCCGCGTCGAGCGCCTTGCCGCGCTCGGCGTCGTCGCGAGGCCAGAGCTTGCCCTGGATCACCCCGCCGAGGCACTTGAGCGCGCACGCGGCCACGATGCCCTCAGGCGTGCCGCCGATGCCCAGCATCAGATCGATGCCGGTGCCCGTACGGGCCGCCATGATCGCGCCGGCCACGTCACCGTCGGTGATGAACTTGATGCGCGCGCCCGTCTCCCTGATCTCCTTGACCAGCCGCTCGTGCCTGGGGCGGTCGAGCACGACCACCGTCACGTCGGACGGTGAGCAGTGCTTGGCCCTGGCGACCGCGTTGATGTTGGCCGACACGGGGGCCTCGATGTCGACCACGTCGGCCGCCTCGGGGCCGGTGACCAGCTTCTCCATGTAGAACACGGCCGAGGGGTCGTACATCGAGCCGCGCTCGCTGACCGCGATCACCGACACGGCGTCGGGCATGCCGAGCGCGGTCAGCCGGGTGCCGTCGATGGGGTCCACGGCCACGTCGCAGTCCGGGCCGCTGCCGTCGCCCACGTGCTCGCCGTTGTACAACATCGGGGCGTGGTCCTTCTCGCCCTCGCCGATGACCACCACGCCGTTCATCGAGACCGTGCTGATCAGCTGGCGCATGGCGTTCACCGCCGCGCCGTCGGCGCCGTTCTTGTCACCGCGGCCGACCCAGCGGGCCGCGGCCATCGCGGCCGCCTCGGTGACGCGGACGAGCTCCAATGCCAGGTTTCGATCGGGGGCGTGCTCGCTGGTCGCGAGCGCGGGCGGTACGGAATCGGACATCATTGGCCTCCTCGCAGACAACTCTCTCGATCGTAGTTGCCCTTCTCTTCCCGGCTCAGAGGTGGATAGCTAAAAGAGGACAATCTGCCTGGTCCAGTTGGTCCTGTGCCTGCGGCAAGCCGCAGGAGCATCGGTAAGCTCGACTTGCGAACGGATTTTGCGCCATACCCTGTGCGCGTCAGGGATCTTGCCTTCACCATGGAGCATGGCGCCGCGCCGTGGAGGAGGGCGAATGAGCGATGTGGAACATGTGGTGACTCAGCCGCGTACGTCCGAGCGGGGCGCGGCGACGCGTACCTCGCTGCTCGCCGCCGCGCGGGAGATCTTCGTCTCCAAAGGTTTCGCCGAGGCGGGCGTGACCGACGTGGTGGCGCGGGCCGACGCCAGCGTGGGCAGCCTCTACCACCACTTCTCCGGCAAGGCCGACCTCTACCTCACGTTGTTCGAGGAGTGGCAGGCCAGGCAGACGCAGCGGACCAAGCAGGCGGCCAGGGGGGCTCGCGCCGACGGCGAGAGCGACCCCATGCGGGTGTTCCTCAGCGCCGCCCGCGCCTACCTCGACGGCTGCCTGGAGGAGCGCGAGCTGGCCGCGCTGTTCCTGCGCGGCGACGGCCCGCCCGGCTTCGACGTGGTCATGCGCGACCGGCTGCGCATGTGGGCGCAGCGCAACGCGGCGTTGTTCGAGGACCAGCCCGCGCTGGTCGTGGTGATCACCGGCGCGCTGGCCGCGGCCGTCTCCGAGGTCGTGCGCACCGGCGACCGCGGCCTGGCCGAGGAGGTCCTCGCCATCATCGGGCAGATCCGCCCGGCCGCGTCCGCTACCGCCTCCTCCAGCGGGTAACCTCGCCAACTGTGCGACGGTTCACCGAAGGTTTCTACGGCTACGCGGTAGCGCTCTTCGTCTGCCTCGCGGGCGCAGGGTTGTTCCTGCTGATCGCCCCGCAGGGCCGCGAGGAGCACATCCCGCGGCGCGACTACTCGATCACCGTCGCCAACTTCGGCCACTCGGTGCCGTACGCGGTGTGGGCTCCGCGGCAGGACCTGCAGGACTGGGTGCCCAACAGCAACAGGGTCGCCAAGGGCGAGAACGGCGCCCAGGTCCTCTACCTCGGCTTTGCCACGGCCAAGCGCGAGCACGCGATGTTCGTGCAGAGCAACGAGCAGCCTGCCGCCGGGTTCGCCAGCCGCATGGCCAACTCCGACAAGGTCGTCGGCACGCAGCAGGTCGGCGGAGTCGCGTGGGAACAGCGTTATCGCGAGGACAAGAAGCAGCGCACGTTGGTCCGCTTCCTGCCCGATGTGACCCTGGTGATCACCGGCACGGCGGACTGGCCGGAGCTGGCCCAGCTGGCGTCCCTCCTGCAGCAGCGCCCCAAGGGATAAGAGCAGAGGCGCGGGATAAACGCGCTCAGACGTTGAAGCGGAACGTCTGGGATAGGGGTATGACCTGCAAAGATCATCAGGATAGTTCGCTGACCTGCGCTTTCATCGTTGGGTCGCGTTGGTGAGAGTTGGGGGTTCGCGGACGTTCTGCGGGCTGAGTGCGGACCGAATCTCACGATCACAAGATCACGACCAAGGAGATCGACCGCGCCCTCATGGCGGGGCAAGTCGATATCACCGTCCACTGCATGAAGGATGTGCCCGGCGACGTCCCCTACCGCCGGGGCTCGCGTTCGGCGCCTACCTTGAGCGCGAGGACGTGCACGACGTGCTCCTCACCCGCGACGGCACTCCGCTGGCCGACATCCCGGCAGGCTCTGTGATCGGCGCCAGCTCTGTCCGTCGGCGGGCGCAGCTCCACATTGATCCGCCCTGAGGGTGTGACCGGGCGCCGGAACTGTCGGACCTGTGAGGCGTCCACATATCGGCTACCGGTAGACCAGCAGCAAGATCGACGCCCTGATCGCGGCAGATCCGTGCACGTGACCTTGGGTGGCGCCGCCCAGAGGGAGAAGTGGTCATTCGGTCGTGATGCCAGGTTCACGTGGTCAACTGCTGCGATAGCTGAGTAGCAGTGCCCCCGTTGTAGTTGTCTGGCTGCCGGTTAGCGAGAAGGTTCTGAGATTGCCATCGTCGGGGAAGAGGCGTTTGCCGCTGCCGAGCCGCACCGGGTCCACCATTAGCTGGAGTTCGTCTACCAGGTCGTGCGTGATGAGAGATTGGGCGAGTGCGGCGCTGCCGATCAGATGTAGGTCATCGCCGTCGGTTTCCTTGAGAGCGGCGACGGCAACGACCGCGTCCTCCCCGAGTAGTTCGGCGCGCTTCCATGTCAGGGGTTCAGTGAGGGTTCGGGAAGCGACGTATTTGGTTTTGTGGTTCAGCGGTTCGGCGAGGACGGACTCGGGTCCGGTGACGTGCGGCCAGTGCGCAGCGAAGTTGTCGTAGGTGCGCCGGCCGAACAGGAAGGCGCCGGCGCGTTGCAGCCCTTCGATGACCCATTGACGGGAGAGGTCGTCGAAGTAGCGCAGATGCCAGCCACCGTGAGGGAAGCCGCCGTCGCGGTCCTCGTCCGGAGCGCTGGGCGCCTGGACCACCCCGTCGAGGCTGATCCATTCGTATGCGACCACGCGCCGGGTCATGCGCTGAGCCCGGCGAGCTTGTCGAACGCTGACTTCCAGCCGGTCTCGATGTTGCCGGCGACCTGGGGTAGATCCGTGGCGAGCGAGTCGAGACGAGTGTGTAGCAGGGTGAGCAGGGTGCCGCCGTCGGCGGCCGGGCGCAGGGTGACAGTCAGCTGGGAGTCGAAGCGCGGGCCGTCCTGGCGCTGTGGACCGACGAAGCCCCACCGCCATGTGATCCGTTCGTTCGGCACTAGTTCGACTAGCTCACAATCGAAGCCGCCGGCATCGGCCCCGTCCTGGGCGTGCCAGATCCGATACCGGCCGCCCACCTGCTCGTCCACCTCGACTCGCGTCGTCGTGATCTCGCCGGGAGCCATCCAGCGTTGCAGTAGCCGCGGTTCCAGCCATGCTCGATAGATTCGCTCCGGAGCCGCGTCGAAGGTGCGCTCCAGCTGTACGTCGGTGGTCACCGTTGTTCCTCCGCATCGTCGTGCAGCACCGTGTCGAGGGCGTCGAGCCGCTGCGTCCAGTGCTGCTGGTAGAAGGCCAGCCAAACCGTGGCTGATTCAAGGGGTCCGGACTCCAGCCGGCACACGTGCCGCCGGCCGACGACGGTGCGGCGTACCAGGCCGGCGCGTTCCAACACCTGCACATGCTTGGACGCGGCCGCCAAGGACATCGCCAAGGGCTCGGCGAGTTCCCCGACCGTCCGCTCCCGCTCGGCCAGCCGCCGCAACATGGCCCGCCGAGCCTCGTGCGCGAGAGCGTGGAACACCGTGTCCATACCACTCGAATCCTCAACCACATGGTTGACGTTAGCAGACCAGCGAGCCGACGTTCAACCTATTGGTTGAGGATCGTGGAGGCCATCAACCGGAAATTCATGAGACTAGATCAGAGGATCTTGGTCGCACGAACCCAATCAGGACACGGCAACTAAGCAACGACAAACTGGGTGCAGGCCGACCGTCAGGCGGAGACGAAGGGAGAACGTGGAGAGCAGCAGCGCGGGGCAACTCGCCTGCGCCAGACACGTCGCCGGCGTAACCGCCCCAGAGAGGGGCACGACGACAACAAGACGGTCGGCAGCGGCCGGTTCATGCTCGATCAGGCGTTCCACCGGGCCGCACTGTGGGCGGCGGCGCTGATCATCGCCGGAGGTGCCGAAAGATGTGAAAACCATTTTGGTTCCTCCGGGCCTAGGTGAAAGTTCTCTTCCGTGGGCCGCCCCACAAGGACGGCTACGGGGCGATGGTGGGGGCTGGGCCGGAAGTTGCCGCTGTCCTGGTCCGGCAGGCGCTGGTACGAGGCCAATCAGATCTTCACGCACGCGAACGGTGGGCATGGCGCGTTTCCTGGATGCGAGGCAAGGGCACGCGAAAGCATGCGGGGCGGCGAGAATCGCAATTGCGTGGAGCGCGTGCCCGCGAGTGCTCACCTCTTCGCGATCTTGTATAAAAACCATCGTTAATGAGACGTCAATGATCTTTGCGTTTCCGCAGGATCACCACACGCGGTCTTGTTCAAAACACGTCTCACAACCCCGTCAAAGCACGATCAAGACCAGGTTCAACAACGTCCGGGCCGTGCTTCGCGCCGCCGTCCGGGACCGCGTGATCGCCTCCGACCCGGCCGAGGGCGTGACCCTTCCCCGTGGACGGCGGGCCGCGAGCGCCATGCGGCTGCCGACCACCAGGAGGTGGGGGCCCTGCTCACCTCGGCAGAGCCGAAGTTCCGCGCCTTCATCGCGCTGGCGGCCTTCGCCGGGCTCCGGCTTGGTGAGGCTGCGGCTCTCAAGGTGAGCGACATCAATTTCCTCGGCCGCACGCTGGAAGTCGCTCGGCAGGTGCAGCGGGAGCGTGGGGGCGGGGTGGAGATCCGCCCGCCCAAGTACGGCAGCGAGCGCACGGTGTACCTGGCTGACGGCCTCGTCAAGATCCTCGCCAAACACATCGAGGACTTCCGCCCTGGCGGTGATCTGGGCCGCTGGTTGTTCGAGGGGGAAGACGGACAACCCGCCGCACCAGAACACCGTGGGCTACTGGTGGCGGCAGACCCTGAAGGTGGCCGGGATCAAGGGCTCAAGCTCCACGACCTCAGGCATTTCTACGCCTCGGGCCTTATCGCGTCGGGGTGCGACGTGGTGACCGTTCAGAGAGCCCTGGGCCACTCCAAGGCCACCACGACCCTGAACACCTACTCGCACCTATGGCCGACCGCCGAAGATCGCACCCGCAACGCTGCGGCGGCCCTGCTCTCCGAAACGCTCTCGCAAGAATCTGCGGACTCGATGCGGACTGCAGAGGGTGGATAACCCTCTGACCTGCGTATCCATACCTCGCTCAGACGTTGAAGCGGAACTCCACCACGTCGCCGTCGCGCATCACGTAGTCCTTGCCTTCGACGCGGGCCTTGCCTGCGGCGCGGGCGTTGGCGATCGAGCCGACCTCGACCAGGTCGTCGAAGGAGACGATCTCGGCCTTGATGAAGCCGCGCTGGAAGTCGGTGTGGATCACGCCGGCCGCCTCGGGCGCGGTGGCGCCCTTGCGGATCGTCCAGGCCCGCGTCTCCTTCGGCCCGGCCGTCAGGTACGTCTGCAGGCCGAGCGTCTCGAAGCCGACCCTGGCCAGCTGGCGCAGCCCGGACTCCTCCTGGCCGACCGACTGCAGCAGCTCGAGCGCCTCCTCCTCGTCGAGCTCGACCAGCTCGGACTCGATCTTGGCGTCGAGGAAGACCGCCTCGGCCGGGGCGACCAGCGCCGACAGCTGCTCCCTGAGCGCGGTGTCGGTCAGCTCGTCGGCGTCGAGGTTGAACACGTACAGGAACGGCTTGGCCGTCATCAGGTGCAGCTCGCGCAGCTCCTCGCGCTCCAGGCCGCTCTCGAAGATGGTCTTGCCGGTCTCCAGGACCGCCTTGGCGGCCTCGGCGGCCTCCAGCGCCGGCTTCTTGTCCTTGACGGTGCGGGCCTCCTTCTGCAGGCGCGGGATGGCCTTCTCGACCGTCTGCAGGTCGGCCATGACCAGCTCGAAGTTGATGGTCTCGATGTCGCGCTTGGGGGAGATCTCGCCGTCCACGTGCGTCACGTCGGGGTCGGTGAAGACCCGGATGACCTGGCAGATCGCGTCCGTGTCGCGGATGTTGGAGAGGAACTGGTTGCCCCTGCCCTGCCCCTCCGACGCCCCCTTGACCAGGCCCGCGATGTCGACGAACTCGACCTTCGCGGGCAGGATGCGGGCCGAGCCGAAGATCCCGGCCAGCACGGGCAGGCGGTCGTCGGGCACGCCCACGATGCCCACGTTGGGCTCGATGGTGGCGAACGGGTAGTTCGCGGCGAGGGCGTTGCCGGTCTTGGTCAGCGCGTTGAACAGCGTGGACTTACCGACGTTGGGCAGGCCGACGATGCCTATAGAGAGACTCACGGACCCCAAGTTTACGTGCTCAGCGTAAGGAGCGTGTCGGGCGGGAACGGCGTGCCCAAGTCCTGCAATCATCGATGGAGTGGACGTGGTCTCGGTTCTCATCGGTCTGGCCGTCGGGTTGCTCATCGGGTTCCTGGTGGCCAGGATGCGGGCGGCTGTGCGGGTGGCCGAGGCGGACGCGCGGGCCAAGAGCGCCGCGGAAAAGCTGGTCTACGTCGAAGAGCAGCTGGCCGAGCGGTTCCAGGCGTTGTCCACGCGGGCGCTCGACGTCAACAACGTGCGTTTTCTTGAGCTGGCCGAGACCAGGCTTGCGGCCACCCGCGCGGAGGCCGCGGGCGATCTGGAGCAGCGCAAGCAGGCCGTCGAGCACCTGGTCGAGCCGCTGAAGGACGCGCTGGCGCGGGTCGAGGCGCAGCTGCGCGACACCGAGTCGGGCCAGCGCGCGGCGCGGGCGGAGCTGGCCAAGCAGATGGAGTTCGTGCGCCAGAGCCACGAGCAGCTGCGTTCCCAGACCACCGCCCTGGTCCGGGCCCTCCAGCGGCCGGAGGCCCGCGGCCGGTGGGGTGAGCTGCAACTGCGCAGGGTCGCCGAGATCGCCGGCATGCAACGTCACTGCGACTTCGACGAGCAGGTCACGGAGGGCTCCATGCGGCCCGACATGGTCGTGCGGCTCGCGGGCGGCAAGAACATCGTGGTCGACTCCAAGGTCTCGCTGGCGGCCTATCTGGAGGCCGCGGAGGCGTCGGACGAGTCGCTGGCCACGGTCCGGCTCGACGCGCACGCCAGGCACGTGCGCGAGCACATCGACCGGCTGGCCGCCAAGGCCTACTGGCAGGCGTTCAACCCGTCGCCGGAGTTCGTGGTGCTGTTCATTCCCGGCGAGGCGTTCCTGGCGCCGGCGCTCGAACGCGACCCCGGACTGCTGGAGTACGCCATGGTGCGGCGCGTGCACATCGCCACGCCGACGACGCTGATCACGATGCTGCGCACCGCCCACTACGCCTGGCAGCAGGCCGCGCTGAGTGAGAACGCGCGAGCCGTGTTCGAGCTGGGCAAGGAGCTGTACGACCGGCTGTCGTCGCTGGGCAGGAACGTCGATGCGCTGGGCAAGGCGTTGACCCGGGCCGTGGAGGCGTACAACAAGTCGGTCGGATCGCTCGAAAGCCGCGTCCTGGTCACCGCGCGCAAGCTGCACGATCTGGGCGTCGTGGACGGTGATCTCGACTCTCCCGAGATGCTCGAGGGGCTCCCCAGACCCCTGTCATCCCCCGAACTACTCGAAACGTCGCCTCTACTTTCCAGCTCGAACGGTAAGTTGGCTCACGGGTCGCAGTAAACGGGGCCAAGGGAATGGGGGCGGTCCAGTGGGGGAGAAAGGCAGGCGTTCGGCTGTCAGGTTGACCGCTCGCGGCGCCATCGCGCTCGCCCTGGTCGCCACCCTGGCGGGCTACGTTGTGGCGGCGCTGATCGACGTCCAGGAGGTGGTGGGCGCGGCCTTCGTCCTGGCCAGTCTGCTGGGGGTGCTCCTGGTCAACCGGCGCGAGCTGCTGTCGCTGGTGGTGACGCCGCCGCTGGTGTTCTTCTGCGCCACGCTGTTCGTCGAGCTCGGGCGGGCGTTCGGCTCGGTGTCGATCGTGCAGTCGCTGGCGCTCGGCCTCTACACGTCGCTGACGCGGGGCGCCCCATGGTTGTTCGCCGGGTCGGCCGTCGTGCTGGGCGTGGCGTGGCGGCGTGGGCTGCGGGACAACGTACGCGACCTGCGGGCGGAGCTGAAGGCGGGCGCGGAGGTGCCGCGCCCGCGCCAGCCGTTCGTGCCCGAGCCCGAGGGCTACTTCGAGCCCAAGGTCTACGGGTCGCCGCGCGGCGACGATTAGCCGCGCGGCGAGAATCAGCCGTTCGACGAGGACTAGGAGACGATCCTGAGGTCCTTGCGCAGCTCGTGCGGCAGGGCGAAGCGCATGCTCTCCTGCACCGGCTCGACCTCGGTCACGTCGCCGAACCCGTGCTCGGCCAGGTGCGCGAGCACCTCCTCGACCAGCTCTTCAGGGACCGAGGCGCCGCTGGTCACGCCGACCGTGGTGACGCCCTCCAGCCACTCGTCGCGGATGAAGCCCGCGTTGTCGACCAGGTAGGAGGCGTCGGCGCCGTAGTCCTTGGCCACTTCGACCAGGCGCTTGGAGTTGGAGGAGTTTTCCGAGCCCACCACGATCACCAGCTGCGCCTCGGCGGCGATCTCCTTGACCGCGATCTGCCGGTTCTGGGTGGCGTAGCAGATGTCGTCGCTCGGCGGGTCGAGGAGGTTGGGGAAACGTTGCTTGAGCTTGGTGACGGTCTCGGTGGTCTCGTCGACCGACAGCGTGGTCTGCGACAACCAGATCAGCTTGCTCGGGTCCTTCACCTGCACCCGGTCGACCGAGTCGAGTCCGTCGACGAGCTGGATGTGCTCGGGGGCCTCGCCGGAGGTGCCCTCGACCTCCTCGTGGCCTTCGTGCCCGATCAGCAGGATCTCGTAGTCCTGTCCCGCGAACCGCTTCGCCTCGTTGTGCACCTTGGTGACCAGCGGGCAGGTGGCGTCGATGGTGCGCAGATTGCGGTGCTTCGCCTCGGCGTGCACGGCCGGGGAGACGCCATGGGCGGAGAAGACCACGATCGCGCCCTCGGGGACCTCCTCGGTCTCCTCGACGAAGATGGCGCCCCTGGCCTCGAGTGTCTTGACGACGTGGGTGTTGTGGACGATCTGCTTGCGTACGTAGATCGGAGCGCCGTACTGCTCCAGAGCCTTCTCGACCGCTACCACGGCTCGATCGACTCCGGCACAGTAGCCCCGTGGCTTGGCTACGAGGACTCGGCGGGAAGTGAGGGTCTGGGGCTCCATACTTTCTATGCTACGTGGAGCGGCCATCAGGCCCGCGCGTGCGTGGTCGCCCGCGGTTTGCCAGACTGGCCGTCCCATACAGACCTCCCAGGGAGACGTCATGTCCCTCAGCGACGTGATACGCAAGATCACCAAGACCGTTACCAACAAGGACGAGCTGAAGGAGAAGGCCAAGGACCTTCCGCTCATGGTCATCCAGTCCACGCTCAGCGCAGCCGGGCAGGCGCTGCTGCTGGTGGACCGGGTGAAGAACTCCATCAAGGGCCTCGGCGCCAAGGAGGAGCGCGAGGAGGAGCAGGTCTCCCGTCCCTCCGCCGCCGAGCAGGTGGCCGCGCCCGCGGCAGAGGACAAGCCGGCCCGTAAGGAGCCGGTCATCTTCGCGCCGCGCCCGGGCACCGCCGAGCCGAACGGCGCTGCCAAGACCAAGCCGGACCCGGTCATCTTCGCGCCGGCGGGCAAGGAGGAGGCGGTCGCCACCGCCGAGCCCGAGGCTCCCGCCACCGAGCCCGCCGCCAAGACGGAGACCGCGGCCAAGCCCGAGACGGCGCCGAAGCCCGCGGCCAAGACCGAGGCGACGCCGAAGCCCGCGGCCAAGACGAAGGCGACGCCCAAGCCCGCCGCCGAGACGAAGGTCGTGGACGAGCCCGCTCCCGCCGTGGAGCCGAAGGCGGCGCCCGCCGCTCCCAAGGCCGTGGCCGAGCCTGCCGTCGAGGAGTCCGCCGCTCCGGAGGCCGTCGCCGAGCCGGCGGTCGCGGAAGCGCCCGCTGCCGCGCCTGAGCAGGTCGCGAAGCCGGTCGAGCCGCTGCCCGGCTACGACGAGATGACCGTCGCCTCCCTGCGCGCCAGGATGCGCGGCAAGACCGCCGAGCAGATCGGCGACTTCCTGGCCTACGAGCGGGCCACCCAGGGCCGTCCCGAGGTCGTGCGGATGTTCGAGAACCGCCTCGCCAAGCTGCAGGCCGGGGAGTAGTCGGAGCGAGCCCGTAGTCTTCCGCCATGACCGAGAAGACCTCGCCCGAGTCCCCCCTCCCGATCCGCACCGTCCTGCAGATGGTGGGCGGCTGGATCGCGAGACTCGGCACGGTCTGGGTCGAGGGCCAGATCACCGATCTGAGCGCTCGCGGCGGCACGGTGTTCCTGACCCTGCGCGACCCGGTCGCCAACGTGTCCGCCAGGGTCACCGCTCCGCGCGGCGTCTACGAGGCGGCCGTGCCGCGCCCGGTCGACGGCGCCCGGGTCGTGATGCAGGTGAAGCCGGACTTCTGGGTCAACAAGGGTTCGTTCGCCTTCACCGCGTTGGAGATCCGGCCGGTCGGCGTGGGCGAGCTGCTGGCCAGGCTGGAGCGGCTCAGGCAGCTGCTGGCCGCCGAAGGGCTCTTCGGCGCCGAGAGGAAGCGGCGGCTGCCGTTCCTGCCGGGCACGATCGGGCTCATCTGCGGCCGCGACTCTGCGGCCGAGCGCGACGTGCTGGAAAACTCCCGCCGGCGCTGGCCCGCCGTGCGGTTCAAGGTTGAGGAAGTGGCCGTCCAGGGACCCTACGCGGTGGGCGAGGTGACCGAGGCGCTCCGCAAGCTGGACGCGGACGCCGAGGTCGACGTGATCGTCGTCGCCCGCGGCGGCGGCTCTCTGGAGGACCTCCTGCCGTTCTCCGACGAGACGCTCGTCCGCGCGGTGGCCGCCTGCCGCACGCCCGTCGTGAGCGCGATCGGCCACGAGCAGGACAGTCCGCTGCTCGACCTGGTGGCGGACGTACGCGCGTCCACCCCCACCGACGCCGCCAAGAAGGTCGTGCCCGACGTCGGCGAGCAGCTCACCCTGGTGCGTCAGCTGCGCGACCGGGGCCGCAGGGTGGTGAGCGGCTGGCTCGACCGCGAGATGTCCTGGCTGACGTCCGTACGTTCGCGGCCGTCGCTGGCCGACCCCGTACGCGAGCTCGAGCGCAGGGCCGAGCAGGTCGAGTCCCTGCGCGACCGGGCCAGGCGCTCGCTGTCCGGCTCTCTCGACCGGGCCGACGATGACCTGGTCCACCTGCGGGCCCGCCTGGTCGCGCTGTCCCCGGCGGCCACGCTGGAGCGCGGGTACGCCATCGTCCAGCACCCGTCGGGCGAGGTGGTGCGCCTGGCCAAGGACGTGGCGCCCGGCGCCCGGCTGACGATCCGCCTGCCCGACGACAGACTTACCGTTCGGGTGGAAAACGACGGCGGGTAGCGGGCCTGCCCGGGCTGGCCTTCTTCGACCTCGACGGCGGCATGGCCGCGTTCAAGGACTCCGAGGGCAACCTGCTCTGCCTCATGACCTGAGCACGCGTCCTACGAGCAGGTGACGGCGGCGGCGAGTGCCGTCAGGCCGGACTTGATCTCGTCGATCGTCATGCCGCGCTCCTCGGTCTGCAGGGCGATCAGGCGGGCGTTGATCGGCGCGAGCAGCGCGTCGGCCAGGAACGGCGCGTCGGCGTGCGGGCAGGCCTCGGCGAGCAGCGTGGCCAGGTGGATGTGGTGCACCCGGTAGGGGCCGCTGAACCCGCCCCTCTTGCCACCCTGCTCCAGCAGCAGGAACAGCTCCTGCTGTCCCACGATGCGATCGACCAGCGCGTGCAGGAACGCCGTGATCCGCTCGCCGGCCGGGGCGCCGGGCCCGAGCGGCGGCGGGCCGGCGAAGAACGCCGACTGGAACCGCCGTTCCCGCTCGTCGAGCAGCGCGAAGATCAGTCCGCTCCGGTCGCCGAAGCGCCGGTAGACGGTGCCCACGCCGACGCCGGCCACCCGGGCCACCTCGTCGAGCGACAACTCGGCGGCGCCGCGATCGGCGATCATCCGGCCCGCCACTTCGATGATCTTCTGCCGGTTGCGTGCGGCGTCGGCCCGTTCCGGCTGAGGTTGCCCGACGAGGGGCAACGATCGACGTCCGCACACGGGTGGAGCATACAGCTTGTAACCGGAGAGTTCTCCGATTAGTCTCCGAACCGGAGATCTCTCCGATTTTTGAGGAGCTGACAATGCCCAACGAGTTCAACCAGCAGGTCATCGACGAGTTCCGGGCCAACGAAGGCCGCGTCGGCGGCATGTTCGAGGGCTCGCCGCTGGTGCTGCTCACCACCACGGGAGCCAAGAGCGGCCGGCCGGCCACCACGCCGGTGATGTATCTCGCGGACGGCGAGCGCTATGTCGTCATCGCCTCCAACGCAGGCGCGGACAACCACCCCGCCTGGTATCACAACCTGCGGGCGACGCCCGCGGCCACCGTCGAGGTCGGCACGGAGACGTTCGAGGCCAAGGCCGTCTTCATCAACGGCGAGGAGCGTGACCAGCTCTACGCCAGGATGGTGGCGCAGGCGCCGGGCTTCGCCGAGTACGAGGCCAAGACCAGCCGCCGCATCCCCGTGGTGGCGCTGCTGCCTCAGGCCGCCTGACGTACGTACCTCGACGTCAGAACGCCCTCAGGAAGGCGCGCGTCGGGGTGGCGTCCCTCGGGGAGGGCGGGCCGTCGGGAGGGGCGCGTCGCGGCCGCAGGGCAGGGCCGTCGGCGCGGCCGCGGGGGCAGGGCGTCGGCGCGGCGCTTAGAAAGGTGCGTCGTCGGCGCCTGAGGTGGGCTCCGAGCGGCGGGCCATGGCGGCGGCCAGCTTGACCCTGGCCCCCTGGAGCCACTCCTCGCAGACCGCCGCCAGCTTCTCCCCGCGCTCCCAGAGCTCGATCGACTGCTCCAGCGTGAGCCCGCCCGTCTCCAGGCGGCGCACCACCTCGGTCAACTCCTCGCGGGCCTGCTCGTATGAGGGCGCCTTCTCGTCTGCTGCCACGGCCACCAGCCTAGACGGGCCGGCCGACATCCGCCGCGCAGCGTCAATCCACTAACTCAGAGTGTTCATTCGCTACGCTAAGTCGCCGTCGATGGATGGCAGCGATTGCCTGCTACGGCGTCTGACTTCTGGAGCGCTCTGATGTCTGATCCCGGGACAAGTGATGCGTCAACCACTTTGGGCCCCTGCGCGTCGAATCGTCACGGCGTTCACGCTGACTCGGGAGGCCCCTCATGATCCGTCGCATCATCCGGAAACGACGCCCCGCGCCCACGCTGGCGGGCATCAGCCTCGAAGAGGAGCTCGCCCTGATCAGGGTCGAGCTCATGTACGGCCTGCGCGTCAACCGGGAGGCCTACCTCCGCAGGAAGGTTGACGAACGCAACGAGATGGCCAGCCGCATGCGCGAGAGCGACACCGCCGACATGCTGGCCGACCTGCGCGGCTCGCTCGAGCGGTCGGTGCGTCCCACGGTGGTGGACCTCCAGAGCCGGACGACGGTGGTGGACTTGCAGAGCAGGCGGCAGGGGCGGCCCACCCAGGACCCGGAACCCGCCTGACGTACCCTCCGCCCGCCCCCCATGCCGAATGCGCAAGGCGTGAGAGTCCATGCCTATTTTGGTCAGGAATCCATGGCTGCAGGGCTAGGCGATTTAGGCGTCTGGCCTGGTCAAAACCTGATTCGACCGGGAAGTGACAGGAATCGGCACTGGGGCCTGTCATCCTGCCCCGGTTTGCCGTGAGGGCTGTCATGCCTGCAGCATGGGCGTGGCTTTCCTGGAAGAATGGCGGAGACCGGATAGGGTGACTACTTCACCGCGGATGATGGGGATCGGTAACGGACGACACCGCGCCAGCCGGGGGGATCGGCGCGAGCGGAGGCGTGATGGCTCGTAGGTCTACCGTCCAGCACGATCCTCGGATCGCTGACGGGCCCGGGCTTTCCGCAACCCTGGACACCGCTGACTTCGACGCGCCGCCACCCCGCAGGCCGCGCCGTGGCGGCTGGTCCGGCGGAGGCGGGCGGTGGCTGGTGTGGACCGGCCGCATCATTCTCTGGGCGCTTATCGTGGTTATCGTGGTGAATGGGATCCGTGCCCCATTTGAGCGGTTTACCCAGCAAGAAGCGGTAACGCCCAATGGCGCCGCAGTAGCGAACAACGGATTCCCGGTGGACCGTGGCATGGCTTTCGCCGCCCAGTTCGCCGGGGTCTATCTCAATTTCAGCCCCGAAGACGACGCCAGCAGGTCACGCAAGCTGGCGGCGTTCCTGCCCGACGCCTCGGATCCGCGAATGGGCTGGGACGGCGTGGGCAAGCTGGCGGCCGTCGCCATCCAGCCGTACGACATCGAGACGGCCGACGCCCACAACGCGGTGGTCAGCGTCGCCTTCCAATCCGGCCCGCGCAGGCTGATGTTGTCGGTCCCGATCTACTACTCCGGCGACGACGAGGCCAAGAGGTTCGTCGTGTCCGGCCGCCCGGCCGTCCTGCCCGCGCCCGCTCCGGCCGAGCTGCCCCAGGTGGCGCCGCCGGAGACCGACGACGCGGCAGCCGCCGAACTGAAACCGCAGCTGGAGGGCTTCTTCAAGGACTACGCGTCCGGCGACGCCGCCGGGCTGCAGCGCTACGTGGCCGCCGGCAAGTCCCTGCCGAGCTTCGGCGGCGCCTTCACCTTCGCAGAGCTCAAGAAAGTCGTGGTGCCTGTGGGGGGTGCCACTCGAGAGATCCAGGCGGTCGTCGTGTGGGTCGTGCCGAACGGCGAGGCCCAGGCCACCCCCAACGCGACCGACCCCGCCGCGGTCGGCGCGCGCTTGGAGCAGGCCTACCGGCTCACCGTCGAGAAGCAGGGCGACAAGTGGTTCGTCGCCGACATCCGCGGCGCCGGACGGGTCGTTGACTAGAGGCCCGGCCGCGCTGCCGATCGGTACCCCCCGGGAGGACGAGAAGTGATCGTGAAGACCGTAATGCTCACTTTGATCGAAATGTCGCCGACGCCCACGTCGACCGGCATCGACACCGGAGGGCTCGCCGACTTCCTGCGCGCGTTCTTCGCTCCGCTGTTCCTCGTCGTCGTCTCGGTGGTGGCGCTCTTCTTCCTCTTCACCCGCGAGATCACGCGATTCGTGCAATTCCTTATCCTGGCCGTGGCCATCGGAGTGATCTTCTACGTTCCCAACATCATCGAGGTGACGGCGAAGGCAATCGCGGGCGCACTGGGCATCAGATAAGTGGTTGAGACCGTCCGGCGGCGGTCATACACGAGCAGGCGGAGAGGAGGACCGGGTGGACCTGCCCACGTATACGAACATCTGGCGGATAGAGAAGCGGCTCTACAAGCTGTACGACCTACGGCTGCCGATGCCGCTGCCTATCGTCTGGATCGGCGTCTTCGTCGGAGTGTTCATCCCGTGGTCCCTCCTGCTGATCCTGGTGGGCGTGCCGGTCGCGATGCCGTGGCACGTCCTGTTCCTGGTGCCGCCGGGGATAGTGACGTGGCTGTCGACCCGCCCCGTCATCGAGGGCAAGCGGCTCACCGAGCTCCTCGAGTCCCACCTCCGCTACTTGGGAGAGCCGAAGGCCTGGTACCGCCTGACGCCCCTGGCCGAACCCGAGACGGTCACCTTCTCCGCGCGTGTGTGGCGTACCGCCCCCGCGCGGGCCAAGTCCAAGCGGCCGGGCAAGTCCCGTCACCCGCAGCGCAGGCGCGAGGACCAGCGGATCGCCGGGCCTCGCCAGGTACGCCCCGCCGTCGCGGCCGCCGCCGCCGCGGCCGGCCAGGCTCCGGTCGCCGAGCCCGCTGCGACCCGCAGCGGCTGGGGCTCCCGCCGCGGCGCCGCAGCGCCCGCTCTCAAGGCTCAGGCACGTCAGCCGGCTCCTGCCCCGGCCCGGCACGAGGAAGGGCTCTCCGGAGGCCCTGGGCGCCGTCAGGACCTACCGCTGGTGGTCGTGCATGGGGACGACGGCCCCGGTACGGCAGCGCCACAGGCGCGGCTCGAGCGCGAGCCGGCAGACCGGAGAGACAGCCGGAGGACGGACCCCGGCAGGGACAGCGACCGTACGGACACCGGTAGGAAGGACAGCGGTCGCAGGGCCGGCGGCAAGGGGCCGAGCGGCCGGCGACTGTCCGCCCGTGAGGGCGCGGTCAGGGAGGCTGCGACCCAACAGGCGGCGCTCCGAGAGGCGGCGCTCCGAGAGGCGGCGATCCGCGAGGCGGCGATCCGCGAGGCGGCCGTGGGCGACGCGGCGCGTCGTGAGACCGCCAGCGAGGAGACCCCCGGCCGCGAGACCCCCGGCCGTGAGTCCGTGGGCCGCGAGACCGTCGGCAGGGCGACCGGGGTTCCCGAGACCGGCGCCCACGCGGGCACCTCCTCCGAGACGGGGGCGCATGCGGGCATGACCCCCGAGACCGGGACGCATGCGGGCACGGGCCCAGAGACCGGGGCGCATGCGGGCACGGGCCCAGAGCCTGCCGGCCATGCGGCCGCGGCTCCTGAGGCGGGCCATGCGGCTACGGGCACTGCGGGCGCAGTCGGTGCGGCCACGGGTGCTGAGGACGCGGACGATGTGACCACGGCTCGTGAGCCCGGTGGCCGGGAGGTCGCGAGCCGTGAGAGCCGTTCTCATGAGGGCGTCGGGCGGGAAAGCGGGGCCCGGGAGGATGCCGAGCGCAGGGAAGATCAAGAAGTGCCCGGCGAGGCGGAGGACACGGCTGGGGCGATCGTGCCGATCAAGACCGGTGGGAGTCGCAAGCCCGCCGCAGGCAAGCCGATCGACACCGAGGCCCTGCGGCGGCTGAGGAGACTCGCGGCCAGCGCGGACGCGCCGGCCGACACGGCGACCGGCCGTAGGGAGACGGCCGGTCGGGCCGAGGGCGAGCGGCGCGAGGACGAGGTCGCCCGAGACCAGCACAGGAAGGGACAGCCACCCAGGCTGGGACCGGCGCTGGTGGTGTCGGGCACCCAACGGGTCTGGCCACCGCTCAACCCGAACGCCAAGCCCTTGCCCCGTCCCGGGGCCACCCGCCCTGACCACCCGGACCAGCAAGAGCCCGGCTGGCACGACGCCCCGAGCGAGGAGGTCACGGCGGCAGATGCGCCCAGCGGGCCGGCTGCGGTGGGCGACGCGCCGTCCGAGGGTGCCGGAACCCACCCGCAAGGTGTGCCCGCCGACGCACCGGGCGGCCCGTCGGCGCCGACCGAGGCACACCACCGGCCCAGGTTGACGCCGGTCCCGTCAGATGACCACGCCACTACGGAGGAGAGCACGACGGCGGATCGGCCGAGGTCCGAGCCGGATTCCGCCGGTGACCCCGCGGCAGCGGCGCACGGTCGGTCCCCGGCGGCCAGGGGCGGGGCCGGGGCGCTTGATGGGCTTGTGGAGCCGGTGCCGGTGCCCAGGCCTGGCGAGACGCGGGTGCGCAGGGTCGAGTCCGTGATCGGGCGGGACTCCGGCGGCTGGCGGCGGATCGCTCAAGTGGTCGTCGGCGGCAACAACGTACGGACCGACGGGTCGGAGATCGACGAGGCCAGGGCCAGGGCCGTGTTCAGCGGCAGCCGCAGGATCGTCGTCCTGGGCTGCACCGGCGGCGCCGGGCAGAGCATCACGGCCCTCATGCTCGGCCACGCCCTCGCCACCTACCGCGACGACAGGGTCGTGGCCGTCGACGCCAACACCGGCGGCACCACCCTGACCAGCAGAATCCAACCGGAAACCCCGGAAACTCTCACTTCGCTGCTGTCCGGGCTCGACCGGGTCAGCGGTTATCTCACGATGCGCGGATACACCACGCGGACGGCCTCCGGGCTCGAAGTGATCAGCGCGGACACCGACGCGGGCGCCGAGCAGCGCCTCGCGGACCGGTCCTTCTTCTCCGACCACCGGCTGGGCGAGTCCATGCGCCTGCTGGACCGCCACTACAAGCTGGCCGTGATCGATCCGGCCGCCGCGCTGGCGGCCCGGCTCCTTCCGTACGCGGACCAGCTCGTTCTGGTGGTCCCGGCGAGCGAGGAGGCGTCGGAGGCGGTGGGCATGACGTACGAGTGGCTCGACGGGCACGGCTGCGCGGAGCTGCGCAGGCGTGCGGTCATGGTGGTCAACGGCGTGAGCAGGCGCTCGATGGCCGACGTCGAGCAGGCGGAGTCGGTGGCCAGAGGCAGGTGCCGGGCCATCGTCAGGGTCCCCTGGGAGGACGATCTGGCGCCCGGCGGGGCCGAGATCGTCGACCCCGGGCAGTTGCGCGCGGCCGGGCGGCGGGCCTATCTCGCCCTCGCCGGTGTCGTGGTCGCGGGCTTCGCGACACAGACCGTACGACCGAGCGAAGAGGAGTTGGCGAGTGACCCCCCGGGCACGAGAATCGGTGAGCGTTAAGTGAACAAGCGAGCAGGCCTGCCCCGTTCATGCGCTGAGGGGGCGGCATGAGCAGGGCGTCCCGAGCGCACCAGCGCCTCGCGGTCCGCTACTTCGACGACCGCATCCTGCTCACAGACACCTGCGCATGGGCATACTTCCGCCTCCCGACGGTCAGCTATGAGTTCGTCACGCCCGAGGAGCGTGAGGCGCTGGCCACCAACATCACGATCGCGCTGGCCGCGATCAGGATGCCCGACGCCGAGGTCCACCTGAGGGTCGCGCACCGCACGTACCCTGCGGCCGAGTGGGCCATGGCGCTCAACGCCACGTCCGACGAGGGGCCTGGCTGGCGCGACTACCTGGAGGAGATGTACCGGCACGTCTGGGCCAAGGACTTCTGGACCAAGGAGGTCTACCTTGGCGTGCGGCTGGGCCCGCGGGGCAAACAACTCGGCAGCGGCGTGCTCGCCCAGCTGCTCGGCTTCTACCAGAAGACCGAGAAGGCGCTCGGCATGGAGGACGACCACGTACCCGACAGCGAGATAGGGCGGTGGACCGAACACGCCGAACGCCTGGGCCGAGCGCTCGCATCGAGCGCTCTCTACGCCCGGCACGCCACCTCCGTCGAGGTGGCGTGGTTGTTCCAGCACGCGGCCGCTGGCGCGCTCGCGGACCCGCCGCCGTCGGCCAGCCCGCGGCGGCGCTGGGGCAAGGGCGAGATCGAGTCGCTGGTCGAGGGGGAGATCCACAACGGCAGGTCGCTGCTGCGGATCGTGCAGCCGCTGGGCGACTCGTACGTGGCCTACCTGTCCTTCGCCCGCTTCCCGGACCTGATGCCGTTCCCCGACGGCGAGCCGTGGCTGCATTTCGCCGACCAGCTGGCGTTCCCGGTGGAGGTCTCGTCACGGATGCGGCTGATCCCGCCGGTCAAGGCGTCGAAGGACGTGGCACGCAAGCTCGCGCACGCCCGCGACATGGACCATCACATCCGCGAGGCCGGCGCGGAGGCGCCGCTGGCGCTGGCCGAGCAGATCGACGCGGCCCGCATGCTGGAGCACGGCATCACGAAGGAGCGGCTGCCCTTCGTGTACGGCTGGCACCGCCTGATCGTGTCGGCCCCGACCGAGGAGATCTGCGTGCAGCGGGTCGAGGCGGTCGTCGAGCACTACCGCGACATGGGTATCGACGTGGTCAACTCGACCGGCGACCAGTTCTCGCTGTTCTGCGAGGCGCTGCCGGGCGAGAAGGTACGCATCAACGCCTACGCCCAGCGCCAGCCGCTCCGTACGATCGCCGGCGGCATGGCCACGGCAACCGTGGACCTCGGCGACCGGCTGGGCGAGGGCAGCGAGGGCTGGCTCGGCCCGTACATCGGCGAGACCGTCGGCAGGGCGCGCAGCATCGTGCACTTCGACCCGCTGGTGGCGGCCACCCGCAACCGGCCGACCGCCATCGCGATCACCGGCGAGCCGGGCGGCGGCAAGACCACGCTCGCCCTGCTGATGATCTACCAGATGTCGCTGCGCGGCGTGACGGTCGCGGTGATCGACCCGAAGGGCGACGCCGAGTCCCTCGTGCGACTGCTGGAGAAGCGGGGCCGCAAGGCCAGGATCATCCCGCTCGGCTCGGCGGCGCCCGGCCTGCTCGACCCGTTCTCGTTCGGCGACGACATCGCGGCGAAGAAGACCATGGCCACCGAGACGCTGCGGCTGCTGCTGCCGCGCATGTCGGAGGAGCGCGAGTCGGCGATGATCCAGGCGGTGGCCGCGGTCTCCAACGCGCCGGACCCGTCGCTCGGCAAGGTCGTGGACCACCTGGAGCAGGCCGAGGACCCGGCGTCGAAGAACCTGGGCGCGGTGTTGCGCTCGATGTCGGAGATGCACCTGGCCAGGCTCTGCTTCGACCCCTCTGGCGGCGACCAGATCGACACCGAGGGGTGGACGACCGTGTTCACCCTGGGCGGGCTGACGCTGCCCGACGTGGCGACCACGAGGGAGGACTACTCCTACGAGCAGCGGTTGTCGGTGGCCCTGCTCTACCTGGTGTCGCAGTTCGCGCGCCGGCTCATGAACGGCCTCGACCGGCGCGCCCCGAAGGCGATCTTCCTTGACGAGGCGTGGGCGATCACCTCGACTCCCGAAGGCGCCAAGCTGGTGCCCGAGGTCAGCCGGATGGGCCGCTCCCGCAACACCGCCCTCGTGCTGGTCTCGCAGAACGCGGGAGACCTGCTGAACGAGCAGGTGACCAACTGTCTGTCGTCCGTCTTCGCGTTCCGGTCCACCGAACGGGTGGAGGTGGACCACGTCATGTCCCTGCTGGGGGTGGAGGCGTCGGAAGAGCACAAGGCCGCGCTGCGCTCGCTGGGAAACGGCGAATGCGTATTCCGCGATCTGGATGGCAGGGCAGGCCGGATCGGAGTAGACCTGATCTCCGAGGAACTTCTCCGCTGGCTCGACACGAACCCGACACACGACAAACCCGACGGCAACGGGCATGATGATCTTCAAGGGGGCGTGGGCAGGGCGCAGGAGGTACGGTCATGAAGATCCGGCTATCCCGACGAATCGCGCTGGTTCTCGCGCTGGTCACCGGCATCCTCGTGGTGCCGCTGGTCATCGGAGGCGCGTCCGCGCCGGCCGCCGCGGCGCCCTGTGACCTGTCGGGCCCGCTCACCCCCGAGGTGGTGGGCGGCGGCACCGACGGCCTGATGCAGCCGCCGATCCCGGCTACCGGGGCGCCCACCACCAACTACGGCCAGTTCGGCATGAGCGGCCAGTTCTGGCACACGCATGAGCTGGGCTGCTCCGAGTACGTCGCCGTGCTCGGCAACATGTGGGCCAACGGCATCTTCACCGCGGCCAAGGCCATCGACCGGCTGACGATCACGACGTACCAGGCCGCGGCGACCGAAGGACCGCTTCAGGCGATCAAGGACGTCGTCGACGACATCGTCATGAGGCTCGCCGACGCCATGTACTGGGACTTCCTCCAGCCGGTCGTGATCCTCGGCGCGATCTGGCTGGCCTGGTACGGGCTGATCCGCAAGCGCGCCACCACGACCACCGAGGGCGTGATCTGGATGGTGCTGGCGGTCACCGTGGCGGTCTGGTTCTTCAGCCGTCCCGGCGACTTCACCGGCATGGGCAAGGTCGTCACCGACAAGACCGGCGAGGTCGTCAACTCGGCCTTCTCCGGCCTGCCCGGTGCGGGCGGCGCCTCTTGCCTGCCGCCACCCGGCGCCACCACCCCGGAGGTCAGGGCCGGCGGGTACGGCCAGACCGGCACGCCGGGCATCGACCAGAACGCCGACGCTCTGTGGTCCACGCTGGTCTGCAAGCCATGGCTGGTGGGCCTGTTCGGCACCGCCGACCCGCAGCAGCCCATTGTGCGCGACTGGGGCCGCAAGGTGCTGGAGATGCAGTCGATCCCGCCTGCCGTGGCCGGCCAGCCCGCCCCCGACGTGGGGGCCCGCCAGCAGGAATACTCCTCGCTGGCCGACAAGCTCAGGAACGACCCCCGCTACACGGTCTTCTCCGGCCGCGACTGGTCCAACAGGCTCGGCGTGGCGGTCGGCGCGTTCATCGCCGCCATCGTGGCCGGCCTGCTGATCTTCCTGGTGGCGGTCTCGCTGCTGGTGCTGAAGGTCGGCTTCCTCCTGCTGCTGATCCTGGGACCGATATTCTTGCTGATCGGCGTGCATCCGGGCAGCGGCCGCATCGTCGCCCTGCGCTGGGTGGAGATGCTCATCGGCACACTGCTCAGACAGGCCGTGCTGACGATCGTGCTGAGCGTGCTCGTGTACGGGTACGCCTTGATCATCTCCACGGCCATGCCATGGGGCATGCAGGTGTTGTTCATGGCCCTGCTGACGATCGCGGTGTTCTTCTACCGGCGCCCGTTCCAGCACCTGTTCGCCTCGATCAACGGCCACACGGTCGCCACCCGCATGCTGGGCGATGCGGCGAGCTCGCCCGTGCTCGAACGTTCGGCGGGTGTGCTGCCGCCGGTCGCGTCGGCCAGGATCGGCCGCTGGGGGCTGCGTAAGGCCGAGCCCCTCATCAGGGCGGCTACTGCGGCCAATCCAGCTGGAGCGGCCGCCACGACGGCCGCGGCGGCAGGACAGGCCCGGGTACGCGCCGAGGAAGGCGAAGGCGCCTCCTCGGGCACCAGGATCCCGGCCACCGCCGCTCCGCTCGACACCGACCCGCAGGGCGGCAAGGCAGGCAGCCGGGCGGCGACGGAGCCGCGCAGAGGCACCGCGCCGCCGCTCAACCTGGGCGGTGCGGCCCACACCCGGGGTCCCGCCGCCGGGGGGCCCCGGGTGGGTGGCACGGGCGGCACACGAGGCGGTGGCACAGGCGGCCCACGGGCGGGCGGCGTTCCGGCGAGCGGGGGTGCCTCGTCTTCCGGCGGGGGCTCGTCATCGGGCGGTGGCTGGTTCGGCAGCCGGTCGGGCGGTGGCTGGGCGTCACGCGGCGGCGGCGGTTCGGCGGGCGGCTCGCGTACCGGCTCCGCCCGCGGGTCGCGGAGCTCGAGGTTCAGCGGCTCGGGCGGCTCCCGCTCACGCGGCTCGGGAGGCGGCGGCCTGTTCGGCGGCTCGGGCGGCGGCTCACGCTCAGGCGGCGCCAGGCCGAGCGGCGGCGGCTCCAACGGCACCCCCAGGGCGGGCGGACCCCGCATCTTCGGCGGCTCCGACGAGCCGGCCCCGCGCGCGTCCGAGGCCCCGCCGCTGTGGCTGCGCAGTAGCCGTAACGGTGGCTCCGATGACCCGTCCGTGCCCTTCTGGCTCAAACCGAACAAGGACTGAACATGGCGCAGCCAGGTGACAGGCGGGGGCTGGCCTTCGCCGCCATCGTCGTGGTCATCGCCGCCGTCGGCATCTACCTCACGTGGGCCGACACGGAGGACCCGGCCCAGCCCGTGCCGCAGGCCACCCGCGCCACCAGCATGGCCGTGGCCTCCGGCACGCCGCTCGCGACCGCGAGCACCGCGCCGTTCGACGTCTTCAACTATCTGCCGATGAAGAAGGAGCAATTGGCCGCGGCGGCGGATGTGGCCGAGCGGTTCACCGCCGCGTACGGCACGTTCAGGTACGACGAGGAACCGGCCGCCTACGCCGACCGGGTGAAGGCGTACACCACGCCTGAGCTGGGCAACATGCTGACCCGCACGATGACGTCGGCGGGCACCATCGAGCAGAACCGCAACGACGAGGTCGTCTCCACCGCCACGGCCAGGCTGAAGGAGATCAGGCAGATCGAGAAGAACTCCATCGTCTTCGTCGTCGTCGGCACCAGGCAGGTCGCCGCGAAGAGCGGAAACAAGCAGCTCACCGAGGAGTACGCGGTCACGGTCAGCCAGTCCGGAACCGACTGGCGGATCTTCGAGATGATGCCGGCGGCCGAGGGCCAGTTCGGGGACGAGTGATGAACGTCTCGCGAACGCGCCTAGCCCTGCTGATCGGCCTGGCAGGAGGGTTGCTGCTGACCCTGGTCGTGGTCTCGCCGATGTTGCTGATCTCGATGCCGTCGTTCCTCAGCGAGGGCCGCACCTCCATCGACTGTGCGGACACCGCGCAGGTGGAAGAGGCCTCCGACTCGGCCACCGCCGACATCCCCACCGGGTACCTGGAGCTGTACAAGGAGCACGGCGACAAGATCGGCGTCCAGTGGAACATCCTGGCCGCCGTCGGCAAGCGCGAGACCGACCACGGCCGCTCCAAGCTGCCCGGCGTCAGGAGTGGCACCAACTCCGCGGGCGCGGCCGGGCCGATGCAGTTTCTGATCTCCACGTGGGGCGGCAAGGCCAGGATCCCGATATCGTCGACGTTCAACGGCTACGCCTCCGACGGTGACGGTGACGGCGTGGGCGACGTGTACAACCCAGCCGACGCGATCCTCGGCGCCGCGAAGATGCTCAAGCGCAATGGGGCGCCCGAGAACGTGCGGCAGGCGTTGTTCGTCTACAACCGCGCCTGGTGGTACGTCGACCAGGTCGAGGAGATCGCCAGGAAATACGCCAAGTCCGGGGATGTGAAGGTGCCGCCGCAGGCCGAGGAGGAGTGCGACGACTCGCTGGTGGAGGCCGCGCCGAACGACGTCGTGGCCAAGATCCTGCAGTATGCGCTGGCCCAGCGCGGCAAGCCGTACCTGTGGGGTGGAACGGGGCCGGACGCGTACGACTGCTCCGGCGTCATCTACGCGGCCTACCGGGAGGCAGGGCTGACGATCCCGCGGACGACGTTCCTGCAGTGGCCGTTCGGGGTGAAGGTGTTAGAGGGTGAGGAGCAGCCGGGCGATCTGGTGTTCTTCAACGCGGGGCCGGGCACCTCGGCCGACAACCCCGGACACGTCGGGCTGGTGGTGTCGAAGGGCAAGATGCTCGAGGCCAGGTGCCGGCTGTGCGGGCCGATCAAGGTCACCAGCTACGAGTCCCGCGGCAACCGCGTCGGATTCACCCGCCCCCTGCAGAACTCCGACGTGCTCGAACAGCTGAAGAAATTGCAGGATCCTTCCCTATGAGGAATCGCAACGTATGAGCGAGGTCGTAGTGGTCGTGGCGGCGGTGATCGTCGCCGAGGGCGGCCGGGTACTGGCCGCCCAGCGCGCGGCGCCGGTGGCGCTCGCCGGTGGCTGGGAGTTCCCCGGCGGCAAGGTGGACCCCGGCGAGGACGAGGTCCAGGCGCTGATCCGGGAGTGCCGTGAGGAACTCGGCGTGGAGATCGCGGTGGGCGCGCGGGTGGGCGGTGACTGGCCGCTGTCCAAGGGGTACGTGCTGCGGGTCTGGCTGGCCTCGATCGCTTCTGGGACGCCCGAGCCCAGAGAGCATCTGGCGCTGCGGTGGCTGGCGCCGGGGGAGTATTTCGACGTGGAGTGGCTCGGGGCCGATCTGCCGATCATGAAGACCGTGGAGAGTCTGATCCCGCCGGACTGAGTATGTCACCCTCTGTGACATAGTGATTACTAGACGTGAGTAACGGGTCATGTGTCGCAGCGGGGGAGTGGGAGTGATGCGTCGTGGCTGGATTCTTGCCGGTGTGCTGATACTGGCGGCTGTGCCGTCCGTGCCGATGGCCGCGACCGGGGTCTCGATGGTGGTGGAGCGGATGAGCCGGGACGACGACGGTGTGGGGAAGTGGGTCAGGACCGGGGACGTGCAGCGGTTCAGGGTGCGGCTGAACGGGATGGCCAAGGGGGCCAGGGTGGCGGTGGCCGCCAGCCCGGTGGAGGCGTTGTCGGAGGTGGCCTGCGTATCGTCGGCAGGCCAGGCCTCTCATCCCGTCCCCAGCCCGCCCGCCGTCGGCCCTGCTCCCCTCGGCTCGGCCTCCGTCGGCCCTGCTCCCCTCGGCTCGGCCTCCGTCGGCCCTCCTCCCCTTGGTCCAGAGTCCGCCAGCTCTGCTCCCTTTGGTCCGGAGTCCGGCGGTCCTGCTCCCTTTGGTCCGGAGTCCGGCGGTCCTGCTCCCTTTGGTTCGGAGTCCGGCGGTCCTGCTCCCTTTGGTTCGGAGTCCGGCAGTCCTGCTCCGTTTGGTCCGGAGTCCGGCGGTCTTGCGGCCGTCGGCTCGGAGACCGGGGTCCCCGCGCCCAGCGGCCTCGCGCCCAGCGGCCTCGCGACCAGTGGGCTGGCGACCAGTGGGCCGATGCCCAGCGGGCCGGTGGCCATCGGGTCGGGTGAGGGCGGGCTGAGCACGTCGGCGGGCGCTGGCGCGCAAAGCCCCGCCCCGAGTGGGCCGGCCGCGACAGCAGTCGCCCCCCGCGCCCTGGCACTGCCCGCGCGGGCGCTGGCGACACGGGCGCTGGCCGCCATGGGGACCCCCGCTCACCCCGACGGTGCGCTGCTCGGAGTGCACGTGTGCAGGCTGGGGAAAGTCGCCGGCGAACGATCCGTCGACGTGACGCTCACGACGCCGGAGGGGGCGCGGAGGGTGGTGCTGGCGGCGGTGGCCACAATGCGGTCCGAGCCGGACGACGGCCTGACGACCATGCGCAGAACCGTTGCCATGCGGGTCATCGGCACCGCACCGCCGATCGGCGGTGACGCGGTCAAGCTCGCCGACCCCAGCCTGCCGGCTGCCGGACGGGAGACCGGCGTGGCCCACACGCAGACACGCCGGACGGCCGAAGCCGGCGCACCCGACACGCAGACGCGCCGGACGGCCGAAGCCGGCGCACCCGACCTCGAGCTGACCCTGCCGCAGGCCACCGCTCAGGAGCTTCCCGGCGTACTGCAAGATGGCCTTGGCGCCGTGCCCACGGTCGGTGCATCGCCCGCGCCCGGCACCACCCCGTCTCCCCAGATCGCCGGGTTCTCCGGGACGGAGGCCGTGCCGGGGGCCGCGCCCCTGCCGTGGGAAATGGCCGCCGCCACGAAGCCGACCCGGCCGACCGGACAGGGCAACCCGTTGAAAGGGCCCATGGGGCATGCGATGGTCATCGGGGGTATCGGGACGCTGCTCGGGGCCCTGTGGCTCATTGTCACGGTACAAAAGCGCCGGACGCGTAGAATGGTGTTGTAATCCGGTCTTTACTGTTACTTTGACCCGACTAGTATTCCCTTGACCATGGTTCCGGGATGACGGCGGAGGGCACCGGTGGCACGCAGGCGAGCGACGGCCGTGTCCGCGATCGTCCTGGCGCTGGGACTGACCGGCGCCGGAGCGACGCCATTCATCGTGCAGAGCGCGTCCGCGACGGCGTACGACCCTCCCGTCGAGCCCTGCGACGTCGCCGACCCGGCGTGCGAGTCCGACCCGCAGACCACGGTCACGGTGACCACCACCTTAAGCACGCCGACGCCCGAGGGTGACCCGGAGACGACCGTCACCAAGACCGTCACCGCGTCTCCGAAGAAGACCAGCAAGACCCCTACGCCGACGCAGTCCACCACGCCCCCGGCCACCCCGCCGCAGACCACTCCCACGGACAACCTGCAGCCGGTGCCTTCGCAGAACGTCGAGCCCCCGCCGACCTCCGCGTCGAGCACACCTGAGGCGACCGTCGAGATGCCAACGGCCGCGCCGCCGACGACCGCCCCCGTGGTCCCTACAGACACGCAGTCCGCCGCCTCAGAGGAGGTGCCGCTGGAGTTGCGTGGCGCGGCGCCGGAGTTCGACCAGCGGACGCTCACGCAGAAGCTCAGCATCCCGGCGCTGGTCCTGGTCCTGCTCGCGCTCTTCGCCGTGCTGATCTTCGAGGGCAGGCTGCGCCGCATGGCCCACGCGGCCGCCGTACGCAAGGCGGGTCCGCAGATGGGCGGGCGTCCGGACATGCCGCCCGGCGGTTACCCGGCCGGTCCGGGATACGCCGCGGCGGGCTTCCCGGCAGGTCCGGGATACCCGAGTGGCACGGCGTACGCGCCGATCATCAGCTTCGTGCCGGTGCAGACGTACCCGAGCGGCCAGATCTACCAGGACGTCGGCCACCCGTACCCGCCGCAGGGCTACGCGCAGGAGCCACCGCCCCCGGCGCCTTCCGAGCCCCCTCCCGTGGTGCTGGTCACGGACGAGTTCGACTCCTACAACCACGAGCCGCCCCAGGCCAAGGAGTACCGCGACCCGTTCGAGCCGCTGGTTCCCCCGGTCGACATCCCGGCGGGCGGTGGCAGCCCGTTCGAGGACGGTCAGGAGCATCCGCTTGGTCCGGCCTCCGCGGCGGAGCCCGGTGACTCCGAGCCGTGGGAGCAGGGCACGTCCCTGTTCGAGCCGCCGCAGCGGCCCGCGCAGGACTACGAGCCGCCGCCGTACCTGCCTGCCGACGAGGACGTGACGGCTGTGCAGCCGCAGCCGCAGCCGCAGCCGACCAAGGAGATGCCGGACTCCGAGCGCGAGCGTTTCCGCCGCCGCTCCGAGTAGACGCTGGACAACGAGAAGGGGGCTGGACACCCGTCCAGCCCCCGAACCGTGTGCCGGCTTACTTGGCGCGCTTGAAGATCTTGCTGCCCAGCCACACCAGCGGGTCGTACTTGCGGTCCGCCACGCGCTCCTTCATCGGGATCAGCGCGTTGTCGGTGATCTTGATGTGCTCCGGGCAGACCTCGGTGCAGCACTTGGTGATGTTGCAGTAGCCCAGCCCGTGCTCCTCCTGGGCCGCCTCCTGCCGGTCCGCCACGTCATACGGGTGCATGTCCAGCTCGGCGATCCGCATGAGGAAGCGGGGACCGGAGAAGTTGGTCTTGTTCTCCTCGTGGTCGCGGATCACGTGGCAGACGTTGTTGCACATGAAGCACTCGATGCACTTGCGGAACTCCTGGGACCGCTCGACGTCGACCTGCTTCATCCGATACTCGCCGGGCCGCACCTCGGCCGGCGGCGTGAACGAGGGGACCTCCCTGGCCTTCTGGTAGTTGTACGAGACGTCAGTGACGAGGTCCTTGATGACGGGGAACGTCCGCATGGGCGTGACCGTAATGGTCTCGTCCTCCTCGAAGGTGGACATGCGGGTCATACAGCCCAGCCGCGGCTTACCGTTGATCTCCATGCTGCACGAGCCGCACTTGCCGGCCTTGCAGTTCCACCGCACCGCGAGGTCGGGCGCCTGCGTGGCCTGCAGCCGGTGGATGATGTCGAGGACGACCTCGCCCTCGTTGACCTCCACGGTGAAGTCCTCGAGCTTGCCCTCGCCGCCCTCACCACGCCAGACCTTGAACTTTGCCTTGTAGCTCATGCCTTCGCTATCCCGTCGAACTCGGTCATCTCTCCGTCGGTGAGGTATTTGCTCAGCTCGCCCCGGTCGAACAGGGTGATCAGGTCGTCGCGCATAGGCGTCTGGACCTTCTCCTCGACCTTGACCGTCGAGCCGTCCTCGGTGGAGCAGACGAGCAGCTTGCGGCGCCAGTCCGGGTTCATCCCAGGGAAGTCGTCGCGGGTGTGGCCGCCGCGGCTCTCCTCGCGCAGCAACGCGGCCTTGGCCACGCACTCCGACACCAGCACCATGTTGCGCAGGTCGATCGCGAGGTGCCAGCCGGGGTTGTAGATGCGCGAGCCGGCCGCCCCGACCAGGCGCACACGTTCCTTGAGCTTCTCCACGACCTGCAGGGCCTCGGAGACCTCCTCGGCCTTGCGGATGATGCCGACGAGGTCGTTCATCGTGCGCTGGAGCTCGTGGTGGACCTCGTAGGGGTTCTCGCCGTCGCGGCCCAGCGGCGTCACCGCCTCGGCGTGCGCCTCGTCGACCTGCTCGGGCGCGATCTTGGGCCGGGCGGGGAGCCCGTCCACGTACGCCGCCGCGCCGGCGCCCGCCCGGCGCCCGAACACCAGCAGGTCGGACAGCGAGTTGCCGCCCAGCCGGTTGGAGCCGTGCATGCCGCCGGACACCTCGCCGGCCGCGAACAGGCCCGGTACGGCCGCCGCGCCGGTGTCGGCGTCCACCTCGACGCCGCCCATGATGTAGTGGCAGGTCGGGCCGACCTGCATGGGCTCGGCGGTGATGTCGACGTCGGCCAGCTCCTTGAACTGGTGGTGCATCGACGGGAGCCGCTTCTTGATCTCCTCGGCCGGGAGCCGGGTGGAGACGTCCAGGAACACGCCGCCCTGCGGTGATCCGCGCCCGGCCTTCACCTCGGCGTTGATCGCGCGGGCGACCTCGTCACGCGGCAGCAGCTCCGGAGGGCGCCGGTTGTTGGCCTGGTCGGTGTACCAGCGGTCGGCCTCCTCCTCGGTGGTGGCGTACTTGTCCTTGAACACCTCGGGGATGTAGTCGAACATGAAACGCTTGCCCTCGGAGTTACGCAGCACGCCGCCGTCGCCGCGGACGGACTCGGTGACGAGGATGCCGCGCACCGACGGCGGCCAGACCATCCCGGTGGGGTGGAACTGGATGAACTCCATGTTGATCAGCTTCGCGCCGGCCAGGAGGGCCAGGGCGTGGCCGTCGCCGGTGTACTCCCAGGAGTTGGAGGTGACGACGTAGGACTTGCCGATGCCGCCGGTGGCCAGCACCACGGCTGGCGCGTCGAAAAGGATGAAATTTCCGGACTCGCGCCAGTAGCCGTACGCGCCCGAGATCCGGTCGCCGTCCTTGAGCAGCCGGGTGACCGTGCACTCGGAGAAGACCTTGATGTAGGCCTCGTAGTCGCCGTGGTTCTCGTAGTCCTCCTGCTGGAGCGCGACGACGCGCTGCTGCAGCGTGCGGATCAGCTCCAGCCCGGTACGGTCGCCCACGTGTGCGAGCCGTGGGTACTCGTGCCCGCCGAAGTTCCGCTGGCTGATCTTGCCGTCCTTGGTGCGGTCGAACAGCGCGCCCCATGCCTCCAGCTCCCACACCCGGTCGGGAGCCTCCTTGGCGTGCAACTCGGCCATCCGCCAGTTGTTGAGGAACTTGCCGCCCCGCATGGTGTCGCGGAAGTGCACCATCCAGTTGTCGGCGGAGTTGACGTTGCCCATCGCGGCGGCCGCGCCGCCCTCGGCCATGACCGTGTGCGCCTTGCCGAACAACGACTTGCAGACGATCGCCGTCCGCTTGCCCTGCTGGCGGGCCTCGATCGCGGCGCGTAGCCCCGCGCCGCCGGCGCCGATGACGACGACGTCGTATTCGTGACGCTCTGTGTTAAGCGAGTTGTCCACTGAAAGCTGTCCTTACGCGTACGGGAAGGCGATGATGCCCTTGGCCACCAGGCGGACATAGAGGTCGGCGCCCATGACGGAGAACATCGAGGCCCACGCGAGGGGTTGGTGCTTGGCGTTGAGCTTGGAGACGAACGTCCAGGCCCGGTAACGCAGCGGGTGACGGGAGAAGTGGTTGAGCCGGCCCGCCGTGATGTGCCGGCAGGAGTGGCACGAAAGCGAGTACAGGTTGATCAGGACGGCGTTGGCGATCAGGATCCAGGTGCCCAGGCCGAGCGGCTTGTGGACGAGCGCCAGGACGGCGTCGTAGGCCAGGATGAGGCCGATCACGATAGCCCCGTAGAAGAAGTACCTGTGCACGTTCTGCAGGATCAGCGGGAAGCGCCGCTCACCGGTGTACTTGCCGTGCGGCTCCTGCACCGCGCACGCGGGCGGCGACAACCAGAACGAGCGGTAGTACGACTTGCGGTAGTAATAGCACGTCAACCGGAATCCGCCCGGGAGGCCGAGGATGAGCAGCCCCGGCGGCAGGGCGTACCAGTCGCCGATCGGCGCCCATCCGAACAGCCTCGCGCCGTCACACACCGCCTGGGTCGTCAGACAGGGTGAGGCGAAGGGGGCGACGTACGGCTCGACGAAGTTGCTCGTGTCGATGATCGCCCATACACCGTACACAAGGAAGGAACTGAGCCCGAGGAATGTCAGCAGCGGGGTCAGCCACCATCTGTCCGTGCGCAGCGTGCGCACCTTGACTTGCGCACGCTGCCTTCGGAGCGGGGCTTCGGGCGTCGTCTGGGTCATCGCGGACCTCTCCACCTCCCGCGGACCCTTTCGCGCGGCGGGTCCGTGGTTCGTTTCGCTGGGCGCGCGTACGGGCGGTATCCGTATCAAGCGCGCGTTGGTGGGGGATACGTTACGACGACCGCATCGATATTTGTGAGCGGGGTCACTCACTTTTTCGATGACTGGCTGTGATTCCTGTCACGTAGGCCCGTCAGGGCGCTGCCCCTGCGTGGGCAACTTAACCACAGTCACAAAAAAATCATCGATCTGCCGGACAACCCGGATGAATTGCTCAAAGTCCACCGGTTTCGACACATAGGCGTTGGCGTGCAGCCGGTAGCTGTGGAGGATGTCCTCCTCGGCCTCCGACGTCGTCAGGATCACCACCGGGATGGTCCGCAATGTGTTGTCCGCCTTGACCTCCTGCAGCACCTCCATGCCGCTCATCCGCGGCAGGTTGAGGTCCAGCAGGATGAGGTCCGGGCGTGGCGCGTCCGCGTAGCCGTCCTCCCGGCGCAGGTACGCCATCGCCTGCTCGCCGTCGTTCACCACGTTGAGGCGGTTGCGTACCTTGTTGAAGTCGAAGGCCTCCTTGGTCAGCAAGATGTCCCCCTGGTCGTCCTCCACCAGGAGCACCTCGATCGGGCGCCAATCAGTCATCGTCATCTCCAGCCGCGGGTAGCGTCCAGCGGAACGTCGCACCCTGGCCCTCCACCCTGTTGTCGAGCCACATTTGTCCGCCGTGGTATTCGACGATCTTGCGGCACAGTGCCAGGCCGATGCCAGTCCCTGGATACACGTCCCGGGGGTGGAGACGCTGGAAGATGAGGAAGATACGGTCGGCGTACTTGGACTCGACCCCGATGCCGTTGTCCGAGCAGCTGAACTGCCACATGTCGCCGGAGCGCTCGACCCCGATGTGGATGCGCGGGGGCGCCTCGGAGCGGAATTTGATCGCGTTCTCGATCAGGTTCTGGAACAGCTGGGTCAGCTGCAGCCGATTGCCCTTGACCTTCGGCATGTCGTCCCTGGTGACCGTGGTCTCGGAGTCCTCCACTGTGGCCGACAGGTTCTCCAGCGCCTGGCTCAGCGCCTCGCCCGAGTCGGTCACGATGCGCTCGCCGGTGGCCCGGCCGACTCTGGAGAAGTCCAGCAGATCGTTGATCAGCAGCTGCATACGTTTCGCGCCGTCGACCGCGTAGTGGATGTACTGCCTGGCCCGCTCGTCGAGCTCCGAGCTGTAGCGCTGCTCCAGCATCTGGGTGAAGCTGGCCACCTTGCGCAGCGGCTCCTGCAGGTCGTGGCTGGCCACGTACGCGAACTGCTCCAGCTCGCCGTTCGACCTGCGCAGCTCCTCGGCCTGGTCGGCGGCCACGCGCCAGGCCGACACGATGCGGTCGCGCATGGCGTCGAGGTGGCTGGACAGCTCGGCGAGCTCCGCCGGACGGTCCACGTGCAGGGTGTGGTCGAAGTCGCCGGCGGCGACCTTGCGAACCTGGTCGCCGAGCTGGTCGATGGGCTTCAGCACGGCGTAGCGGACGATGATCGCCAGTCCGACGCCGCAGCCGAGCAGCACCGCGAACAGCACGATCAACGCCGCGTTCAGCCGCCCGATCTGGGCGGCCACGTCGGGCTTGGGATTCAGCGCCTGAGCCTGGCTGAGCATCAGCATGGTGACCACGACCCCGGCCGTGAAGGCCACGCCGGCCACCGCGCCGATGAACAGGAACCAGCGGGCGACCGGGAGCCGGCCCAGCCCCACAGGCTCCTTGGGCGGCGGCAGCGGATGGATGCTCATTCTCTCCTCCTGCTCACCAGGACCACGGCCAGGTCGTCGCTCAGTGTGCCCACATGCCTGATCAGCCGGTCGAGGTCGATCGCGCCGTGCCGGCGTACGAGGTCGATCAGGCCCTCCACGCCCAGCAGTTCGTTGCGCTCGCCCACCGCCGCCTCGATCAGGCCGTCGGTGTAGAGCATGATCGACCACTTTTCGCCCAGCGGCACGTCGATAATCGACCATTCCGCGTCGGGGAAGATCCCGAGCGGCGGGCCGGACGGGGCGCCGTCCACCACCTCGACGGTGCCGTCGCGCACCAGCACCGGCGGAGGGTGCCCGACCACGCGCATCATCGCGTGGCTCAGGTCGGGGGTGATCGTCGCCATGCACAGGGTCGTGAAGATCTCCGGCGCCTTGCGCTCGGCCCGAAGCAGGGTGTCGAGCGTGCGCAGCAACGTGTCATCGGTCTGCCCCGCCAGCACCAGCGTACGCCAGGCGATGCGCAGCGCCACGCCGAGCGCGGCCTCGTCGGGACCGTGCCCGCACACGTCGCCCACCACGATGTGCACCGCGCCGTCCGGCGTCTGCACCGCGTCCAGGAAGTCCCCGGCGAGCGTGCCGCCGCTGCCCGGCAGGTAACGCGTCGTGTGCTCGATCGCGTCGGTGCTCAGCAGCGCGACGGGCAGCAGGCCCCGCTGCATCCTGGCGTTCTCCTTGGCGATCAGCTCCGCCTGTACGAGCCTGAGCTGGGTCTGGTCGGCCCGCTTGCGCTCCATGGCGTACCTGATGGCCCTGGCCAGCAGCCGCGCGTCGATGTCCTGCTTGACCAGGTAGTCCTGCGCCCCGGCCTGCACGGCGGCGACGCCCACGTGGACGTCGCGCAGCCCGGTGAGCACCAGCACAGCCGCGTGCGGCGCCAGCGCCAGCACCTCCTCCAGCGCCTCCAGCCGGGAGGCGTCGGGCAGCGAGAGGTCGACGAGCACGCACTGGATCTTGGAGGTCAGCTTGGTCTTGGCCTCCTGGAGGCTCCGCGCCCGGAAGATCTTCGGCGGCGCTACAGCCTGCTGGAGCAGCTCCTCGACGAGGAACGCGTCGCCGTCGTCGTCCTCGAGGAGGAGCAGCGTCAGCGTTTCGGAGAGATTTGCTGTCACCAAATCGCCTCACCAGGACATCGGAGATGTTGCTGCTCATTCTGCGATGAGCTCTACCCCTTGTGGAAGCGTGCCTTCATGTCCAGCTTCTACCACAAAGGTAAGCAGGGTCTCCCGGAACGCCTGCGCGGCCGTGGTCGGCTCGACGTCCTTGCGGTGGGCCAGCGCGATCGTACGGCTGAGCCCCGGCGGCGCGAGCGGCGTACCGGAAAGACCGGGCCGCCCGTCGAGCACCATGGAGGGCACCACGGCCACCCCCAGGCCCGCCTCCACGAACCGCAGCACCGCGTCCATCTCGCCGCCCTGCACCGCGAACCTCGGCTCGAACCCGGCCTGCCGGCACGCGGCCAGCGTAGCCTCCCGCAGGTCGTAGCCACGCCGGAACATCACCATCGGCCGCCCTCGCAGATCCTCGATCTCGATGTACGGGCGCCTGGACGCCTCATGGGAAGGCGAGACGACCACGAGGTTCTCCCGCAGGATCTCCTCGGTCACCAGCGAAGGGTCGTCGCTCTGCAGCGGCATGATGATCAGTGACAGGTCGAGCTGCCCGCGCGCCAGCGCTCTGACCAGGTCCCGCGAGCCGCCCTCCTCGACCAGCAGCTCGATCCCCGGGTACGTGCGATGGAAGCGGGCCAGCGCGTCCGCCAGCAGCCCCGCGCACAGCGACGGCGTGGCCCCGAGCCGCACCCTGCCTCGTCTGAGCCCCGCCAGCTGGGCCACCTCCTGCCTGGCGGAGTCGGCGTCGGCGAGGATGCGGCGCGCGAGCGGCAGCAGGGCCTCCCCGGCCGGGGTCAGCGTGACGTTGCCGCGCGCCCGCGAGAACAGAGGCGCTCCGAGGTCGCTCTCCAGAGCCTTGATCTGCTTGCTCAGCGACGGCTGGGCGACCCGCATGCGTTCGGCGGCCTGGGTGAAGTGCCTGGTCTCCGCGACAGCCACGAAGGAGGCGAGTTGCTGCAGCTGCATGTGATTTTCCTCGCATCGGCCCACCTGATTGTCGGGAAAAGGCCGCACATACCAGCATCATAGCTTCCGGCTATGGAAACCAAGCCCGCCATGACTTGGACGGATCATCGCTGCGTATCTAGCTTGTGGAAACGTGACTGCGACGATTGAGCGCGGTGCCGCCACCGCGCCGGTTCCCGCTCCTAAGAGCACTCCAACGCATAGGAAGCCCGGCGGGTTCCTGGGCTCGTCGAACGGCAAGAAGGCCGTGATGGCCGTCACGGGTGCCGTGATGGTGCTCTTCCTTGTCCTCCACATGCTCGGCAACCTCAAGATCTTCTTGGGCAAGGACTCCTTCAACGACTACGCGCACGCGTTGCGCACGCTGCTCGAGCCGTTGCTGCCCTACCGGACGCTGCTGACGATCTTGGAGGTCGTCCTCGTCGCGTCAGTCGTCCTTCACATGTGGGCCGCGATCTCCCTCGCCCGGCGGGCCGGCAAGGCCAGGCCGGTCAAGTACGTCGCCAAGAAGCCGCAGGCGAACGGCTACACCACGCACATCATGCGGTGGGGCGGCGTGACGATCGCGCTCTTCGTGGTCTGGCACCTCCTCGACCTGACCTTCGGCGTCGTCAACCCCAAGGGCTTCGACTCCGCCCCGGCCGACCGGATGGTCGCCGGCTTCGAGCCGTCCCGGTGGTGGGTGACGCTCATCTACTTCGTCGCCGTCGTCATGGTCGGCCTGCACCTGCGGCACGGCATCTGGAGCGCCGTGCAGACGCTCGGCTGGGCCAACCGCAACCGCTACCGGGTTCTGAAGGCTTCGGCCACGCTGGTCTCCGCGGTCCTGGTGATCGGCTTCCTGGCCCCGCCCCTCGCGATCATGTTCGGAGTTGTGAAGTGAATTACACGGAAGGCCCGGAGATTCACGACACCAAGGCTCCTTCCGGCCCGATCGAGGAGCGGTGGGAGAAGCGGAAGTTCTCCGCCAAGCTGGTCAACCCGGCCAACAAGCGCAAGCTCACCGTGATCGTGGTCGGCACCGGCCTCGCGGGCGGCTCGGCCGCGGCGACGCTGGGCGAGCTGGGCTACAACGTCAAGTCGTTCTGCTACCAGGACACGCCGCGCCGCGCCCACTCCATCGCCGCGCAGGGTGGCATCAACGCGGCCAAGAACTACCGCGGTGACGGCGACAGCATCTACCGGCTGTTCTACGACACCGTGAAGGGCGGCGACTTCCGCGCCCGCGAGTCGAACGTCTACCGCCTCGCCCAGGTCTCGGTGAACATCATCGACCAGGCCGTCGCGCAGGGCGTGCCGTTCGCCCGTGAGTACGGCGGCCTGCTCGACACCCGCTCGTTCGGCGGCGCCCAGGTGTCGCGTACGTTCTACGCCCGCGGCCAGACGGGCCAGCAGCTGCTGCTGGGCGCGTACCAGGCGCTGGAGCGGCAGATCGCGGCCGGGACCGTCACCATGCACACGCGGCACGAGATGCTCGACGTGATCGTCGCCGACGGGCGGGCGCGCGGCATCATCGTGCGTGACATGGTGACCGGCGAGATCGAGCGCCACCTGGCCGACGCCGTGGTGCTGGCCACCGGCGGCTACGGCAACGTGTTCTTCCTGTCCACGAACGCCAAGGGCTGCAACACGACGGCGATCTGGCGGGCGCACGAGCGCGGGGCGTACTTCGCCAACCCCTGCTACACGCAGATCCACCCGACCTGCATTCCGGTGTCGGGCGAGTACCAGTCGAAGCTGACGCTGATGTCGGAGTCGCTGCGTAACGACGGCCGCGTGTGGGTGCCGCTGCGCAAGAACGACACCCGCGCCCCCGGGGACATCCCGGACGACGAGCGCGACTACTACCTGGAGCGGATCTACCCCGCTTTCGGCAACCTCGTCCCCCGCGACATCGCTTCCCGCGCCGCCAAGAACGTCTGCGACGAGGGCCGTGGGGTGGGCCCCGGCGGGCTGGGCGTGTACCTGGACTTCCGGGACGCCATCAACCGCCTCGGCCGCGACGCCGTGGAGAAGAAGTACGGCAACCTCTTCGAGATGTACGAGCGCATCACCGGCGAGAACCCGTACGACGTGCCGATGCGCATCTACCCGGCCGTGCACTACACCATGGGCGGCCTGTGGGTGGACTACGACCTGCAGTCCACGATCCCCGGCCTGTTCGTCATCGGCGAGGCGAACTTCTCCGACCACGGCGCGAACCGCCTCGGCGCCTCCGCGCTGATGCAGGGCCTGGCCGACGGCTACTTCGTCCTCCCCACCACCCTCGGCGACTACCTGGCCGCCGGCCCCTTCGGTGACGTGGACGACGAGGCCATCGCCGAAGCCGAGATCAAGGTCAGGAACAAGATCGAGCGTCTCCTGTCCGTGAACGGCACCCGTACCCCCGACTCCTTCCACCGCGAGCTGGGCAAGCTCATGTGGGACTACTGCGGCATGGAGCGTACCGAGGAGTCGCTGCGCAAGGCCTTGGAGCGCATCCCCGAGCTGCGCGAGGAGTTCTGGCAGAACGTCAAGGTCTCCGGCACCGCCGAAGAGCTCAACCAGGTGCTGGAGCGGGCCGGGCGCGTCGCCGACTTCTTCGACCTGGCCGAGCTCATGTGCCTGGACGCCCTGATCCGCACCGAGTCCTGCGGCGGTCACTTCCGCGCCGAGTCCCAGGACGCCGACGGCGAGGCCCTGCGTGACGACGAGAACTTCGCGCACGTCTCGGCCTGGGAGTTCTCTCCTTCCGGCGAGCCGGTGCTGCACAAGGAAGCGCTCGAGTACGAGTACGTCAAGATGACCCAGCGGAGTTACAAGTGAACCTGACCCTGCGCGTTTGGCGTCAGAGCGGCCCTTCCGACGAGGGCCGGATGGTGACGTACAAGGTGGAGGACGTGTCCCCGGACATGTCCTTCCTGGAGATGCTCGACGTCCTCAACGAGCGCCTCATCCTCGAGGGCGACGACCCGATCGCCTTCGACCACGACTGCCGCGAGGGCATCTGCGGCATGTGCGGCATGGTCATCAACGGCGTGGCGCACGGCGAGCAGCGCGCCACGACGACCTGCCAGCTCCACATGCGCCACTTCGAGGACGGCGCCACGATCACCATCGAGCCGTGGCGCGCGGCCCCGTTCCCGGTCGTCAAGGACCTGGTCGTGGACCGCAGCTCCTTCGACCGCATCATCCAGGCCGGCGGCTTCGTCTCGGTCCCGGCCGGCTCGGCCCCGGACGCCCACAGCGTCCCGGTACGCAAGGAGGATGCGGACGCCGCCTTCGACGCGGCCACCTGCATCGGCTGCGGCGCCTGCGTGGCCGCCTGCCCGAACGGGTCGGCCTCGTTGTTCACCGCCGCCAAGATCACCCACCTGAGCCTGCTCCCGCAGGGCCAGCCGGAACGCCTGTCCCGCGCCAAGGCCATGGTGGACCAGATGGACGCGGAAGGCTTCGGCGGCTGCACGAACACCGGCGAATGCACGGCCGTGTGCCCGAAGGGCATCCCGCTGGAGACGATCGCCCGGATGAACAGCGACTACCTGAAGGCGAACGCCAAGTAGGCCGTCCCGCCCACCCACCCGTTGCCCCATTGCCGAGAAGCAGACCTCGCAGCATTCGACGCTGTTCTACTGACCAGCCGACCTCGGGCAGTGTGTAGAGCAGCATGACGCAAGTCCGGTGCGTTCAGGGCAGCGGAACCCAAAGGGCTGCACGGTGCGGCAGTGGCGGCACTGCGCATGCCTGCGAATTCCACCGCCGGCCGTGAGCCGTCATGAACATTCCCGCATGATGCGTGCGAGCTCATCGGGCCTCATGGGTGGCTCCGGCAGCGGATGTGCCGCCGACGCCCGGAACCCGTCAAGGATCAATCCCAGATGCCGCCGCCACGCCTCGGGACGGACGGCGGCCGTGGCCTCGACCGTACGGGCGATCCCCCACGTCACGAACGCCATGTCCTCCAGCGTGCAGTCCTCCCGCAGCACCCCCGCCTCCCGCGCCCGCGTCACGATCCGCTGCATCAGCTCGTACCCCCGTGCGAGGTTCTCCAAGGGTGGGGGCGTGACCTGTGGGACCCGGCGCGAGACGAGGTCGTTGTAGCCGCGATCGGCGGCCTGCAGTTCGCACACCCGCTCCAGGAAGTGCACCAGTCCGGCCCATGGATCAGCCATCGACAGGGCATGCTCGGCGATCCGCACCACTGTGGCCGCCCGGTCGGCGAAGACGGTGTCGATGAGGTCGTTGCGGCTCGGGAAGTGGTTGTAGAGGGTGCCGTTGCTCACCCCGGCCGTACGGGCGATCTCGTCGAGGGCGACGTCTAGGCCCCGTGTGGCGAACAGGTCGCGGGCGGCCGCCACCAACAGGTCCCGGTTTCGCTGTGCGTCTCTGCGCAGGGGCTTGGCGTGCGTCGGCATGCGGACATCGTACCGAACTTGAGAATGGTCCCAAGTTATGGCTAGTCTGCGAGCAGCAGAAAGTTGGGAGATCCGTCAACTTTGCTGGATCGATTAAGGAAGGGCTTGTCATGCCTAAAACGATCGCCGTCTTCGGCGCCGGTCCCGTCCTGGGGCTGTCCGTCGCCCGCCGCTTCGGGCGCGAGGGCTTCCGCGTCGCGCTCGCCGCCCGTACCAGGAAGAACCTCGACCACCTCGTCGCCGAGCTCGCCCGCGACGGCATCGAGGCGGCCGGTTTCACCGCCGACGTCTACGACCGCGACCAGATCGCGAACGTTGTGTCGGCGATCAAGGAGAGATATGGGCGGATCGACGTCGCGGAGTTCAGCCCCGGCGGCGGGGATCTAGGGGATGGGATCGTGTCGACCCTCGACGTCGACGTCGAGAACACGCAGCTCATCCTGGACCGCTTCCTGCTCTCCGCGATCACCCTGGTGCGGCAGGTGCTTCCCGACATGGTCGAGCGCGGCGACGGCGGCATCCTCTTCACGGCGGGACAGTCCGGCATCCACCCGGTCCCGTTCCTCGGGAACGTGGGCATGGCTCAGGCCGCGCTGCGCAACTACTTCCACACGCTCAACGCCGTCCTTGCCGACAAGGGCGTCTATGTCGGGGCGGTCAACGTCGGTGCGCTGATCGAGGGAAGCGTGCCGCACCAGGCCATCGCGTCGTCCCAGGAGCCGCTCGGATTCGAGCCGGAGGTCATCCATCCGGACGTTTTCGCGGAGAGCTTCTGGGAGCTGTACTCCAAGCGGGACCGGGTGGAGGCTCTGGTGGGAAATTTCGGTCGGTAGCTGTTCGACACTGCGCGGCGCGGCGCCGATTGGCCGCGGAGATAGCAGGCTATGCGGGTATCGGCCCAGAGTTGATAGCAGACGCGAGCTGGGAATCTCTCCTGTCCACCGCGATCGAGTTGACGGCGCGCCGCCGCGGAGGAGTGTTCGTCATCGACGAGTTGCCTTACTGGATGGCACATTCCCCGGAACTGCCTGGTCTGCTCCAGTTGTTGTACGACCAGTCTCAGTCCGGACAGGGTGTGACGGGTGGACGAGTGATCGTCTGTGGCTCGGCCATGTCGGTGATGAACAACCTGCTTTCCGGTACGAAGGCGCTCCGTGGGCGGGCGGCGATTGATCTTTGTCTCCACCCGTTCGACCTGGCCACCACGGCACGACACTGGGGGATCGGCGACCCAGCGGCCGCTCTGCGGGTGCATGCCATCCTCGGCGGAGCCCCGGGCTATCGCAATCTCGCCAACGTGGACCCTCCCCAGTCGACCGACGAGTTGGACGACTGGGCCCCTGCCACCGTGCTGGATCCCCGGCAGGCGCTCTTCTCCGGTAGCGAAGCGGAGTACCTGCTGCGGGAGGATCCCAAGTTCACGGGAAGCACATTGCACTACGCGATCATCAATGCGGTCGCGAACGGCGCCACCAGTCCGGCGAAGATCGGCGGATTGCTGGAGCAGCCGCGCTCGTCGTTGACCCGGCCCATTGAAGCTCTGGTGAGCGCGGGGTACCTGTCGTACGACACCGATCCGCTGTGGGAAAGGCGGTCAGTGATCACGGTGGCTGATCCAATCGTGCGGTTCCACAATCTGATCACTGTGCCGCAGCGCGACCTCGTGGAGACGGGACAGTCTACGGAGGCATGGCGGCGGTCGCGACCTACATTCGTCGCTCGCGTTCTGGGACCTCACTTCGAGAGCTGTGCCAGAGCGTGGCTCCGTGGACAGGCAGACCCGGCTCTGCGAGGACACACCAGCGTTGTGACGGGAACCGTCGTCAACGACCGGAAGGGACAGGCCAAGAACGAGATCGACGTCGTGGCACTGGACAAGCGGGCGGGAAGGGCGGAGATCCGGCTCATCGGAGAGGCGAAGGCAACGGCGACCCGGCGGAGTGCGGCTGATCTCGACCGTCTCGATCGGCTCAAAGAGTTGCTGGCCGAGCACGGGCATGACACTGGGTCGGCGGTCCTGGCCCTGTTCTCGATGGAGGGTTTCCAGCCGGACCTGGTCAGCACCGCACGGCGCAGAGGGAATGTTCTGCTGGTCGGCTTGCCCGCCCTCGCCGATGCCGGCGATCCCGTGGTCGTCCCTGGCGCTCGATGAACGGAGAAGTGGCGTAACAACGAGGGGGCTCAGACCACTTCCTGGTGTCAGAAGAACGCAGCCGAACGAAGGGGCTGGGCGGTGGCGGATGATGCGGACCGGTTCACCGGCATGTACGACCAATGCCGACAACGTGTGTGGGCCTACGTGGTCAGTCGCGCGGGGCGGCAGGTCGCGGACGAGGTGGTGAGCGAGACGTTCGCGATCGCCTGGCGGCGGCTCGACGACGTGCCCGAGCCGGCTCTGCCGTGGCTGCTCGGCGTGGCGAGGAACGTCCTGCGCGACAACGTACGGGCCGAGGCACGCAGGGATGCGCTGGCCGCGGAGTTGCGGGCCTGGACCGAGGGCGACGTGGCCGAGCAGGTGACCGAGCGGATCGGGGTGCTGCGGGCGCTGGCCGCGTTGCCCGAGGACGATCGGGAGATCCTCGTGCTGGTCGCGTGGCACGGGCTGTCGCCGAAGGAGGCCGCCCAGGTGATCGGGTGCTCGTCCGCGGCGTTCCGGGTCCGCCTCCATCGGGCTCGCAAGCGGCTCAAGCAGGCGATGGAGGACATCGAGGGCCAAGCGCCTGTCCACGTACGGGGCCGCGGTCAGGTGGCGCGGCCGTCACTGCCGCACGTCCGGAACTACAGCGAGGAGTGGTCATGAACCCGATCGACGAGCTTCGGGCCGTGCGGCCCGCTCACCTCGGCGACCGGCCGGTGGACGAGCGCACCAGGGCCGCCGAGCTTGCCTACGCCATGTCCGGGCCGAGGCAGGCGCGACGGCGGCGCAAGGTCGTGCGGCCGGTGTGGGGACTCGGGCTGGCAGGGGCGGTGGCGGCCGCGGCGGCGGTGGCCGTGGTCATGGCGGGGAACGGGACGGTGCCGACCCCGCGCGCCCCCGACGGCGGAAACGGAGCCGCCACCGCCACGGACACGCCGGACGGCAGCGGCACGACGGCGGCGAATCCGGACGGCACTGCCGCGCCGCGGGTCACGTTGTCGGCGCGGGACGTGCTGCTGGCCGCCGCCGCGAACGCCGACCGGCAGCCCGAAGGCACCGGCGCCTACTGGCACACCGCGTCGGTGAGCCGGACGCTGCTCACCGTGGCGAAGGGCGGCTACGACATGGTGACGCAGAGCCGGGACGAGATGTGGACGCCCAGCGCCACCGGTGGCGAGCAGTGGAGCCGCAGTCAGTCGCTCGGCGCGCGGCCGGCCACTGAGGAGGACAGAAAGGCGTGGGAAGCGGCCGGGTCTCCGGCGAAGGTCGAGGTGGCGATGCCGGGCAAGCGCGGTTCGCTGGCCCTGGTGGCCGAGACGGAGCCGGGCAAAGTGCGGACCAGTCACAGCCCGCTGGTGGACGGGGACAAGGTGTTCTGGCTGGGCCGGAACGTGACGATGAAGGATCTGCGCGGGCTGCCGAGCGACCCGGACGACCTCAAGAAGTGGCTGCTGCGTTCGTATGACGGGCATGACACGGAGTCCTCGAGCACGCCGATGGCGTCCGACGTCTGGCTGTTCAAGGTCAGTGCGGGCCTGATCACGGACATGCCGGTGACGCCGCGGGTACGGGGTGCGGCGTTCCGTATGCTGGCCGAGCTCGACACCGTCAAGGTCGCCGAGAACGTCACCGACGCCGAAGACCGCCAGGGCACCGCCGTCTCGATCGAGGAGCGGGTCAAGGGCGGCGCCGTCCTGGAGAACCGGCTGATCTTCGACGAGTCGACCGGCCGGGCCCTCGCCAACGAGAACGTCGTTGTGAAGCCCGGCGGCTTGCAGGCGGGTTTCGAGCCCGGGGAGGTGTTCGCCTCCACCGCCGTGCTGGAGGCCGGCTGGACCGACGACAAGCCGTGACGAACCGGTCGTAGACGGCCCGCCGGACCGGTGACTACCCGGTCTGGCGGGCTTCGTCGTTGGCGTTGGTGCGGATCTGCTGGATGCGTTGCTTGGTGAGGCCGAGCAACTCGCCGATGTCCCCGTCCGACAGGCCCAGCTCATGCATGTGCTTGACCCGCTTCTTGAGCGTGCGCGTGTAGTCCTCGGCGATGGCGGCGGCCTGGCGCTGGAGTGCGGCGAAGTCGTCCAGGTCCTGCTCGGACAGGCCGGGCAGCGCGTAGTGGTAGACGGGCGTCGGCGGCTGGGCGCGGTCGGCGAACAGGAACGGCAGCCCCGCGGCGACGTCCCCCTGGAGTTCCTTCAGCGTACGTGCCGACATGCCGCCGGCCACGCCGTCCACCTGGGCCAGCCAGAGGTTGCCTGCCATGGTGACGTGGACGTCGACGCGGTCTGCGGCGGTCATCGGTCTCTCCAACCAGGTCGTCAGTCCTCTAGCCAGTTGTCGCCGAACAGGTGCGCGAGCCCTTGTTCGAGGGAGTCCACCTGTTGAGGGGTCTCCCGAGGGTACAGCGGGACGATCGCGCGGGCCGCCACGCGGCCCTCGGCATCCCATAGCAAGAGGAATCGCTGCCGCTTCGTTGTTTCCGCCCAGTCGCAGCGCAAGCCATGGAGGTGGGAGAGCCTGATGATCCGATCGCGGATGGCCGCGTAGTCGTCTCGTTCCACCACACGCGGCAGACTATATCCCTTGCCTACCATCGACAATGGCTCTTGTCGCCATGATTCCTAAGGCGTGTTGGGTTCGTCCTGGCCCGGCGACGGTGAAAGTGCACCGTGCCGCTCGGCGGCAATTGGTCCGATAAACAGTCCAATTCGGGAGGATTGGCTCTGGGAAAGGGCCCGTGGTGGACGGTTCGATGGAGTCCTGGACTTTCGAGGAGGACGTCATGAAGATCGAACAGCCTGCCGCCGCGTCGATCCCGCAGGTCATCGGCACGCTCCCGGGCCCCTTCCAGCAGCGGGAGCTGGCTCGGGCGAACGACGCAGTGGTGCGACTGGCCCAGCTGCACGGCGAGTTCCCCTGGCACGATCACGACGAGGACGAGCTGTTCCTGTGCTGGGACGGCACGTTCCGGATCGAGATCGAGGGTCGCGACCCGGTCACTATGGTGGCGGGCGACGTCTTCGTCGTGCCCAAGGGACTGCGGCACCGGCCGGTTGCGGACGAGCCCGCTCACGTGCTGCTGGTGGAGCGGGCCGAGACCCGGCAATACGGCAACTGACCTGCAGCCGGCGGTGCCGGTTGCAGCCCCCGTGAGCGTGCCGAGGTCTCGCTCCGTGCCGCCGGCGGCGCTACATGTGGTGTGCGGTTATCGTGCGGGGCACCTGGCTCTCAGTGCCCGGCTCCACGACCACGAACTGCCCCATCATGCCGGAGTCCTCGTGCCGCAGGATGTGGCAGTGGTACATGTACGGCGTCGCCGGATCGGTGAACCGGCCGAACTGGACGGCGAGCCGTACCGTGCTCTTCGGCGGCACGTAGACGGTGTCCTTGTGGCCGCTCGCGTACGCGGGAGGTTTCTCCCCGTCCACGGCGAGCACCTGGAACGCCACCTCGTGGATGTGGAAGTTGTGGGCGTAGACGGTGTTCTCGATCTCCCAGATTTCCGTGGCACCGGCGGGGATCACCTCGTCGATTCGCGACAGGTCCATTTCCTTGCCATTGATGGCGTCGTGGCCGTTGAGCCGGAACCGGCGGACCTTGGCGTTCAGGGGGACCACGATCGGAGTTGGGGTGGTCAGGCGGGCCGGCAGGTGAGGGGAGGCGGCGAGCCGCGGCGCCGCGACGATCTTCAGAAGGTCGAAGTCTCCCTCGTCGATGTCGTCGGACCCCGAGACCGTGCGCAGGAGCACCTGCTCGCCCGCCGCGAAGGTCACGACGACCTCCACGCGCTCGCCCGGTGTGAGGGAGACCTGGTCGACCTGGACCGGCGCCGGCAGCAGGCCGGCGTCGTTGCCGACAACGTGGAACGCGCGGCCGTCGGCGAACGTGAGGTGGTACATCCGGGCATTCGATCCGTTGAGGACCCGAAAGCGCACCCGCTCGGTGCGGACGTTGACGAAAGGGGCGTATGTGCCGTTCACCAGGATGTGGTCGCCCAGGATGCCGAAAGTGCCTTTCAACGGGTCGCCCGTCGGCGAGCCGTCCTCGGCGAGGCTCTTGTCCTGCAGGATGAGGGGGACGTCGTCGATCCCGTACGTGGCGGGGAGCTCCGCTGTGGTCCGGTCATCGATGATGAACATGCCGGCGAGGCCGCGGTAGACCTGCGTGGCGGTCTTGCCATGTGGGTGCGGGTGATACCAGGACGTGGCGGCGGGCTGGTCGATGGTCCAGTGCGGACTCCACGTGGCGCCCGGTTCGATCATCTGGTGCGGCCCGCCGTCCATCTTCGCGGGCAGCCGTATTCCGTGCCAGTGCACGGTGCTCGCCTCGTCCAGCCGGTTGGTGACCGTCATCTGGACCCTGTCGCCGCGTGCCGCCCGGATCGTCGGCCCTAGGTGCGGGCCGTTGAACCCCCAGGTCTCGACCGGCTTTCCGGCCAGGATCTCGCTGCGGCCCCGCTGCATCGTCAGTACGTATCTCCGCGTCCCGTCCTTGTCCACCTCGGGCTCGAGCAGCGGCGGCACGCGCAGCTCGGTGCGGAAGGCGGCCGGATCGCGCGGGGCGCGGGCGCCTGCGGCGCCGGAGCCGCAGGCTGAGGCGAGGCCGGAGAGCGCGGCGGACGCGAGGAACTGTCGACGATTCATGGTCCCCGGTTGATCTTTCGTGTCAATGTGGCGAACTAACTCTGAGACACCGGGCGCTCCCAGGCACAGTCGCCGGATTCACCTCGTGGGCGTGAGATCCTCATGATCGACTGGCGTGCGGGCGAGGAGCTCGAAGCGGTCGCCGGTCCGGGCGGTGGTGAGCTCGCCGCCGACGGCGGCCAGGCGGGCACGCAGGCTCCGCAGCCCCGTGCCGGGCTCGTCGGAGGCGGGGGCGGCTCCGTCGTTGGCCACGCGCAGCCGTACGCGGCCGTCCTCGACGGCGATCTCGATCAGGCACTCGCCCGGCGTGCTGTGCCTCAGCACGTTGGTGACCGCCTCGCGCAGCACCACCGCGAGCACGGGCTCCACCGGCCCGGGCACGGTCGCGGCGTCGATCCGTACGGCCGCTCCCGCTGATTCCAGTACGGCCTTGGCGGAGTCGACCTCGGCGGCGAGCGACAGGCGCCGGTCCGGTGTGCTCAGCCGGGCGGTGTCGGCGAGCGCGGCCCGCGCCGCCTGCGTCACCCGCTCGAGTTGCCCCATCGCCCGGCTCGGGTCCGCCTCCAGCAGCCGCAGCGTGAGCTCCCCGTGCAGGACGATCGTGGTGAGCCCGCGGCCGAGCAGGTCGTGTACGTCCCTGCCCACCTTCAGCCGTTCGCGCAGGGCCGCCACCTCGACGAGCTCGGCCCGGGTCTGCTTGAGCTCGGTGACGAGAGCGACCAGCCGGGTCAGGCCGTAGACCGCCAGGGCGGTGGACAGGGTACTGAAGGATCGGTAGGCGGAAGCGATCGGGCCCCAGGCGTGCCAGGCCTCGACGGCGGGGAGGCCGCAGATCGCCACGCACAGCGGCCACGACAGCGGCGCCCGTACGTAGAGCAGGACGACACCGGCGAAGAACCCCGACACGAGGAGCCCGGACGCTTCGCCTTGCACCAGCGGTGCGTAGATGGTGAGCGCCTGAGCGGTCAAGGTCCAGGCCAGGCCCTTGGGCCGGGTACGCGTGCGCAGGGCGGCCAGGTGCCAGAACTGCAGGCCGAAGGTCACGGGCAGCAGGGCCAGGTAGCCGACGTCCCCAGAACCGGGATCGAGCGTCTCGTCGGCGGCGAAGTTGAACAGCGACTGCCCGATGAACAGGACGTGCGTGACGACGAGGATCGGCGTGGCCAGTCGGAGGATCCGCGTGTCGTCATCGCGAGGCGGGACCGGGATCGCCGCTCCGGCGGGCGGCAGGGACCGTACCTGCTCCAGCGCCTCCCGCGCGACGGCGACAGCCCGGGAGATCGCTGTTTGCACCGCCTCCGTGTCGCCCTGGCGCCGAGCGCGCCGCGCCAGCCGTTCGACGGCGGACACGCTGCTCACGACCAGGCGGTGTACGTGCCCCCACAGCCGTAGCCGTTCGACCTCGCCCGCCCTGGCGGCCAGCTCGGACCGCTCCCGCTGGACCCGGTCCAGCAGGTCGGCGAGCCGGCTGAGGCCGTACAACATCAGGCCGACAGTGAGGGGGGCGACGACTGCGTAATAGACGTACACGGGAGCGAGGACCAGCGCGGACGCTATGGCGCCCTCGGCGACCGCGATCAGCCCGAAGATCAGCCAGGCGGAGGGACCGTGCACCACGAGGAGGGCCGAGGCGGCGACGAAGCCCGAGCCGCCCGCCCGCCAGCTGTCGGCCTCGGCCAGCAAGGGCAGGTAGTTCAGTACCGCCTGCACCGGGAAGAGCACGGCGGACAGGCGCCGCCGGCCCGGCAGCGAGATGGGCAGCTGGAGCGTGGCGACCCCGATGATGCTCGCCACGGTCAACGGCCCGGCCGAGGCCTCGCCGAGGTGGAAGCTCACCCGTAGCAGGCACATCACGCAGATGAAGCCGGCGAGCAGGCGGGCCGGGCTCAGAGCCAACCGGCGTCCTGGGCGATCCGGACAGCGTGCAGCCGGTTGCGGGCGTGCAGCTTGGCAACGATCCCAGTGAGGTAGTTGCGTACGGTGCCCACGGACAGGAACAGCGCCTCGGCGATCTGCTCCACGTCCTCGCCGTCAGAGAACCTCCGGAGCACCTCCAGCTCACGCGGCTTGAGCGGGCTCTCGACCACCTCCAGCGCGGCCACGGCGAGCTGGGGATCGATCACCCGCTCACCTGCCGCGACCCTCCTGATCGCATCGGCAAGCTGATCCGGCGGGGCGTCCTTGACCACGAATCCGGAGGCCTGGGCGGCGAAGGCCTTCCGGACGCTTCCCGGGCGGCCGAAGCTCGTCACGATCAGCACCCGGCATCGCGGCAACCGCCTGCGCAGCTCGGCCGTGGCGGTGAGCCCGTCGACGTTGGGCAGCTCGACGTCGATCACCGCCACGTCCGGCGCATGCTCCAGCGCCATGGGCACGATCTCGTCGCCCGTCGCCGCCTCCGCGACGACCTTGATGTCGGGTTCGAGCTCGAGCAGTGCGACCAGTGCCCCTCGGACCATGTGCATGTCCTCGGCGAGCAGAACCCGGATCATCCATCGCCCCTACCATCAGGACACACTTTCGGCCTATTTCTACCATCTCGGGAGATCTTCACTGTGGATCATGAAGAATTCACTGCCGGGCCTCACTGCTTGGCGGGGGTCGACAACTCGCGCTATTCGGTTGCGCTGGGTATGAGACCTCTGGCCAGATAGATCACGTTCGAGTTCGGCGTCCGGGAAGGAGGCGACACGAAATGACGTACCACGAGGTGACCGGGACCCGGCATCCCATCAGGATGTGGGCCGAGCCGGAGACGGTCGATCCGCAGGCGATGCAGCAGCTGCGTAATGTGGCGAACCTGCCGTGGGTGCACGGGGTCGCCGTCATGCCCGACGTGCACCACGGCAAGGGCGCGACGGTGGGGTCGGTCATCGCCATGCGGGACGCCGTGTCGCCGGCCGCGGTGGGCGTGGACATCGGCTGCGGGATGACGGCCGTCAAGACGTCCTACAAGGTTTCGCAGCTGCCGGACAACCTGGCCTACCTGCGGGGGAAGCTGGAGCAGGCGGTGCCGGTCGGGTTCCACCACCACAAGCGGCCGGTCGATCCCGAGAAGGTCTCTGGGATGAAGACGGCCGGGTGGGCGGAGTTCTGGAAGGACTTCGACCAGCTGGCGCCTACCGTGCGCAGGCTGCAGGAGCGGGCCAAGGTGCAGATGGGCACGCTCGGTGGCGGTAACCACTTCCTGGAGGTGTGCGCCGACGACGAGGGTGTGGTCTGGGTGGTGTTGCACTCCGGGTCGCGCAACATCGGCAAGGAGCTGGCAGAGCACCACATCGATGTCGCGCACGGGTTGTCGCACAATCAGGGGCTGGTGGATCGCGATCTGGCGGTGTTCATCGCGCACACGCCGCAGATGGACGCCTACCGGCGCGATCTGTTCTGGGCTCAGGACTACGCGCGGCGCAACCGTTCGCTGATGATGGGGCTCGTGTGCGACGTGCTGCGTCGGCACCTGCCGAACATCACGTTCGAGCAGCCGATCTCCTGCCACCACAACTACGTGGCGGAGGAGCGGTACGACGGCATGGACGTCCTTGTCACCAGGAAGGGCGCCATCCGGGCCGGCTCCGGTGAGCTGGGCATCATCCCGGGCTCGATGGCCACCGGCACCTACATCGTCAAGGGCCTGGGCAACAGTCTGGCGTTCAACTCTGCCTCGCACGGGGCGGGGCGGAAGATGAGCAGGACCAAGGCCAAGAAGACGTTCACGGTCAAGGACCTGGAGCAGCAGACGCTGGGCGTGGAGTGCCGCAAGGACTCCGGGGTGATCGACGAGATCCCGGGCGCGTACAAGGATCTAGAGTCCGTGATGGCCGCTCAGATCGACCTGGTGGAGGTCGTGGCCCACCTGCGGCAGCTCATCTGCATCAAGGGGTAGGTCGGCCGGTCGGTAGGTTGGGGCGCATGGAGATCGGTGAGCTGCTGGGGTCGGGGCGCAGCGCGCACGTGTACGCCATTGACGGTGACCGGGTGCTGCGCCGTTACCGCGAATCGGTGGACGCGCGGCGGGAGGCGGCCGTCATGGCGCACGTGGCGCGCCACGGATTCCCGGTGCCCGATGTCTATCCCGGCGTGGGCGAAGGGCGTGCCACCGATCTGGTGATGCGGCGGCTGTCGGGGCCGACGATGTTACGGGCGCTGATCGACGGAAAGATCGCACCTGAAGAGGCGGGGCGGGTCACGGCCCGGCTGCTCCGGCAGTTGCACACGATCCCGGCCCAGGTGTCGGGTGATCCACGGGATCGGGTGCTGCACATGGATTTGCATCCGGACAACGTCATGCTGACGCCGGGCGGGCCCTTCGTGATCGACTGGTGCAACAGTAGGGAAGGGCGGCCCGGGGTGGACTGCGCGATGTCGGCGGTGATCATCGCGCAGGTCGCGGTGGACGAGGACAGCGAGTTCGTGGTGCCGGCGCGCGAGATGCTCGTCGCGTTGCTTGGCGAGCTCGGCGGCGCGATGGACTATGGCGATGGGTTGGAGCAGGCCAAGGTCAGGCGGGCCGCGGACCGGTCGCTTTCCGCGCGGGAGGTGGGGCTGATCGACGCGGCGAGGAGCCTGATCAAGGAACTGCAGGCCGGTTGAGCTTCAAGGGCGCCAGGCACCCTGGGCGGCGGCTTCCGTGGCGTAGGTCTCGAAGGGTTTGGGCGGACGGCCCGTCACCTGGGACACTGCCTCCGAGACCGGCTGGTCGCCGAGATCGCGGAGTGCGGCGAATGCCTTGACCTCGGCCATCGCCTGCTCCGAGAAGCCCATCGCCGTCAGGTAGTCCTCGTCGCCTCCCCGGTAGCGGACCTCGCGGCCGGCCGCCCGGGCGATGATCTCCACGGCCTCCCCGAACGTCAGCGAGCCGGGGCCGGTGACCTCGTAGGTCCGCTCCGCGTGGCCGTCCTCTGTGAGGGCCGCGGCGGCGACGGCCGCGATGTCTCCGGCGTCCACGAACGCCTGCCGCACGTCCCTCAGCGGCACCACTACCTCGCCCGTGATGATCGCGGACTGGAAGAAGCCCTCGTCGAAGTTCTGGTCGAACCAGCTCGGCCGCAGGATCGTCCACTCGGCGCCCGAGCCGCGCACGGTGCGCTCGGCGGACATCAGGCGCTCGTCGCCCATGGTCTCGATGGCCGTGCTGGACAGCAGCACGATGCGCCGGACGCCCCGCTCGACGGCCAGCGACACGAACCGTGGATCGACCGGGATGCCGTCTGGTGCCATGAGATAGACGGCGGAAGCGCCTGCCACCGCGGGCTCCCAGGTGCCCGGCTCGGACCAGTCGAAGGTGGTCTCGCCGCTCCTGGACGCCGCCCGTACGGCGTGCCCGGAGGCACGCAGCAGGCTGGCCACCCGACGGCCGGTGGAGCCGGTCGCGCCGAGAACAAGGATCGCATGCTGAGCCATGCCCCGAGTCAAGCAAACGCCACCGACAGAACCGTCAAAGGCAGCCCGCAGCATCCTGCAGCGCGTTGAGCGTGAGCATCGGGCCGGGGGCGCAAGGAAGTTCAAGCTTTTCGAGGGGCTCGGTTGTCACGCTGGGCGGGTCGGACCATCAGTGACAAGGAGTGGTCGTCCATGACCTCGATGTTGGACATCCTCGGCGCCGGCGGGCCCCACCCGGAGCACGTCGACGAGCTCATGTTGTACGGGCGCCTCGTCGGCGACTGGAGTGTGCACAACCGTTATCGCGCGGCGGACGGTGCATGGCGGACCGTGCGGGAGCGGTGGTGCTTCGGCTGGGTGCTCGGCGGGCTCGCGATCCAGGACGTGCTTTACACGCCGGAGGAAGGGCCGCGGGGGACCACCGTCCGCTGTTACGACCGTACGGCGAAGGTGTGGCACGTCACCTGGCAGGACCCGTACCACCGCAACTACGTCAGCCAGATCGGGCGCCCGGACGGGGACGGGATGATCCAGGAAGGGACGGCGCAGGACGGGACGCGGGCGCGGTGGGCGTTCTCCGATGTCACGGACACGTCGTTCGTGTGGCGGGGGTGGGTCGCGGTCGAGGGCGGCGAGTGGGAGTTCGAGCAGGAGATGCACGCCACCCGGGATTGATCGTCATTCGGTCCAGGAGGCCGTGGTGTCGAGGCGGCGGTGCCAGAGCTTCTCGCCATCCCCGCCCGGCTCCCACCGGGCGCAGAAGTCGAGCAGGTCACGGCAGCGGGCCACCATGGCCGCCTGCCGCTCCGGCCATCCGGGAACGGGCCCGTCGTAGGCGGCGAAGAAGTGCGGGAGCAGCGGCACGTGCTCGGGATGGTGGCTGCGGATGATCCACTCGCACCACGCGAGGTCCTCGACCGGCCGCCCGGGGTGGGCCCACTCCCAGTCCAGGATGGCGGTCGTCTCGAACGTGGCCGGGTCGAACAACATGTTCTGCGGGCCGAAGTCGCCGTGCACGATGCCCAGCCGATGAATGCCGCCCAGGATCCGGCCGCACTCCGTGAGCACCTCCACCGCGCGGCCCTCGTCCAGGAGGTCCTGGCCGTGGGCGCCGGAGACGAAGCGGGTGGTCAGGCTCGTCGCGGTGATCTGGTGAACGCGCGGGACCGGGACGCGGCCGCGCAGCCGGCGCAGGTATCTGCTCTCCGTACGCAGCCTGAACGCCGCCTCAGGACCCTGGTAGCACTTCACGACCAGGGCGCCGTCGCCGACTGTGCTGTTGGTGTACCCGTGCTTCACAAGGGTCGATTCTGGCGTACGCAGACCACTCCTGGGAGCCGTGGCACGCTACCTCGGCCGCCTCCGATACACGATGTAAGGACGGAACAAATAGCCCAACGGGGCGGAAAGCGCGTGCACCAAGCGGCTGAACGGGAAAAGTACGATCAGCACCATCCCGATCAAAGTGTGCACCTTGTAAAGGCCGCTCGCTTGCCCCATCGCCATCACGTCCGGCTGGAGGGTGAGCACGCCGCGGAACCAGGGTCCGACCGTGGTCCGGTAACTCACCTCGCTGGGCACGAACCCCGCCACCGTCGTCACCACCCCCGAGAAGATCGCCAGCGTCAGCACCGCGTACATGGTCTTGTCGTTCTTCGTGGTCGCCATGAACACCGGGCCGGTGGTGCGGCGGCGGTAGATCAGCAGGCCCACCGCCACCAGCGTGGCAAGGCCGGCGATCCCGCCCCAGGTGAGCGCGTTCACGTGGTAGGCGTAGTTGCTCACGCCGATGGCGTCGGTCCAGGTCCTCGGGATGAGCAGCCCAGTGATGTGGCCGACGATCACGACGAGCAGCGCGTAGTGGAACAGCGGGCTGGCCAGGCGCAGCAGCCGGCTCTCGTAGAGCTGGGAGGAACGCGTGGTCCAGCCGAACTTGTCGTATCGGTAGCGCCAGATCAGGCCGCCGACGAAGATCACGATCGTGATGTACGGCGCCACGACCCACGCCAGGCTCTCGCCCCACCTCATGCGTGCCTCCCCACGGTCTCGGCAGGCGGCCCGCCCGCGGCAAGCCGGCCAGCCGCGGCCCGCTGGGCGGCGGTGAGCCGCGGGAGCGCGGCGCACACGGCGCCGATCACGTGCGCGTACGGCGACTCGCGTGCCGCCAGGGCGGCCAGCAGGAGTTCCAGCCCCACGCGGTGCTCGGCGAGCAGCGCGGCCCCGGAGGGGTCGAGTGCGGCGAACTCCAGCACGACCGGCAGGAAGTCCGGCAGCTCGTCGTCCATCAGCTCCCATCCCGCGGCGCGGTAGCGGCGTTTCAGCGCGGCCAGCGACTCGCCCCGTCGGCGGGTGTCGCCGTCGGCGTAGTAGGTCAGGTAGAGGCAGCAGCGCCGGTTCAGGTCAAACGTCTCCACGTAGTGCGCCGCCAGCTCGCCGGGACCCAGCTCCGCGGCCCGGGCGAGGAACTCGGCGAAGTACGGCTCCGCCGCCTCCCTGATCAGCGGCAGCCGGCGCCAGAACCGTTCGTCGGGGTAGGCCAGCAGATGCGCGGCGGCCTGCCAGAGCACGGGCTCGGTCATGATTTCTTCCTCCGCGGGGGGAACAGCCCGGCCGGAGTGCCCCGGCCGTCCCAGTTGAGGAGGTTCACCCGGTCGTGGGTGATCTCGTCGCTGGTCTGGCGCTCCTTCAGGCCGTGGAAGCTCTCGATCGAGATCGGCACCGGGCGGCCCGACGCCTCGCCGAACGGCGGCTGCATGCCGGGCCCGCCGTCGTAGTCGAGGCTGCACGCCCCTTCCTCCACGATCCCCGGCGGGTTGCCGTACGCGGTCGGGATCACGTATCGCTCGTCGTACTTGGCGAGCGCCAGCAGCCGGTACATGGCGTGCAGCTCGTCCTCCGTCAGGCCCGCGTCGGGCGGGACTGGGTGCGGCTCGCCCAGGTTGACCGCCCGCATGTACGAGCGCATCGCGGCCAGGCGGCGCAGCGCGGTGTTCACCGGCGCGGGGTCTCCCGCGGTGAACAGCTCGGCCAGGTAGCCGACGGGGATGCGCAACGCCTCGATGGCGGCGAACAGGTTGACCGCGTCCTCGCCGTCGTGGCCGGTGCCGGCGAGCGCGTCCACGACGGGGGAGAGCGGCGGGACGTACCAGACCATGGGCAGGGTCCGGTACTCCGGGTGCAGGGGGAGCGCGATCCGGTATTTCTTGATCAGCTGGTACACGGGCGATCTGCGGGCAGCCTCCACCCAGTCGGGGGGCAGACCGGCACTGGCGACGGCCGGGTCGTCGGGGTCGACGAAGACGTCCAGCTGGGCCTCGTACAGGTCGCGCTCGTTGGGGACCGAAGCCGCCGCCGAGACGCGGTCGGCGTCGTACAGCAGGACTCCGAGATAGCGCAGGCGGCCGACGCACGTCTCCGAGCAGACGGTCGGCAGGCCGACCTCGACTCGCGGATAGCAGAACGTGCACTTCTCGGCCTTGCCGGTCTTGTGGTTGAAATACATCTTCTTGTACGGGCAGCCGGTCACGCACATGCGCCAGCCGCGGCAGCGGTCCTGGTCCACCAGCACGATGCCGTCCTCCTCGCGCTTGTACAGCGCGCCCGAGGGGCAGGAGGCCACGCACGACGGGTTGAGGCAGTGCTCGCAGATGCGCGGCAGGTAGAACATGAACGCTTCTTCGAACGACAGCTTGATCTGCTCCGACACCTGGGCCAGCACGGGGTCGGGCGTGGGATCGCCGCCGAGGCTGTCATCCCAGTTGGCGCTCCAGCGGATCTTGGTGGGCTCATTGCTGATCAGCGACCTGGGCGGCGCGACGGGGACGTCGTCGGAGAGAGGCGCGTTCGTGAGGTTCTCGTAGTCGTAGGTCCAGGGCTCGTAGTAGTCCTGGATGGACGGCATGAGCGGGTTGGCGAAGATGGTGAGCAGCTTGCGCAGGCGGCCCCCCGCGCGGAGTTCGAGTTTGCCCTTGCGGTTCAGGGTCCAGCCGCCGTGCCAGCGGTCCTGGTCCTCGTAGCGTCTGGGGTAGCCCTGGCCGGGGCGGGTCTCGACGTTGTTGAACCAGACGTACTCGACGCCCGGCCGGTTGGTCCAGGTCTGCTTGCACGTGACCGAGCAGGTGTGGCACCCGATGCACTTGTCCAGGTTCATCACCATGGCGATCTGGGCCATGATCCGCATCAGTACCGTACCTCCTGGGATCTGCGACGAATGGTGGTCAGCTCGTCGCGCTGGTTGCCGGTGGGGCCGAGGTAGTTGAAGCCGTACGAGAGCTGGGCGTAACCACCGATCATGTGCGTCGGCTTGATGAGGATCCTGGTCAGCGCGTTGTGGATGCCGCCGCGGTGGCCGGTCGCCTCCGACTTCGGCACGTCGATCAAACGGTCCTGGGCGTGGTGCATGTAGACCGTGCCCGCCGGCATGCGGTGGGAGACGATCGCCCGCGCCACCACCACGCCGTTGCGGTTGACCGCCTCGACCCAGTCGTTGTCGGCCACCCCGATCCTGGCCGCGTCCTCGACGGACATCCAGATCGTGGGGCCGCCGCGGGAGAGCGACAACATGAGCAGGTTGTCCTGGTACTCGGAGTGGATCGACCACTTGCTGTGCGGGGTCAGGAACCGTAGCGTTCCGGTCTCGCCCAGCAGGGCGGCCAGGTCCAGCGGGGGGCGGTAGATCGGCAGGGCCTCCCCGTACTCGTGCATCCAGTCGTGGTCGAGGAAGAAGTGCATGCGGCCGGTGAGGGTGTGCCAGGGCTTGCCGTTCTCGACGTTGATCGTGAAGGGCGAGTAGCGGCGGTTGTGCGCCTCCTTGCCCGACCACTCGGGGCTGGCGGCGACGTGCACCGGCCTGGCCTGGGTGTCGGAGAAGACGATGCGGTGCCCCTCGTGGGCCAGGCCGTCGAGGTCGGTGCCGGTCCGTGCGGCGAGTTGCCGGAACCCCTGGACGGCAAGGCGGCCGTTGCTGACTCCCGACAGGGCGAGGATGGCCTCGCAGGCCTTGGAGTCGGTGTCCAGCTCCGGCCTGCCCTTGGCCACGCCGCGCGGAACGAGGCCGCAGCGCTGGCCCAGCCAGGCGACCTCCTCGTCGGGCAGGAAGGTCACGCCCTTGACCGGGAGGCCGAGCTTCTCCGTCAGCGGGCCGAGCGCGGCGAGTTTCTCGGCGATCGCGCCGTAGTCGCGTTCGACCAGCTTGAGGTCCGGTCCGGTGTCCCGGGCCAGCTCGCCCGGGGTGTCGTGCTGGTGTGCCGTCGCGACCACGTCGCGGCGCACGCCCAGGTGCTCTCTGGCGAGGTCGCTGAAGGCGCGGGCGATGAGGTGGAAGGCGGCGAAATCCGTCTTCGTCTGCCAGGGCGGGGTGATCGCCGGGTTGAACGCGTGCACGAACGGGTGCATGTCCGTGGACGACAGGTCGTGCTTCTCGTACCAGGTCGCGGCCGGGAGCACGATGTCGGAGAAGACCGTCGAGGACGTCATCCGGAAGTCGAGAGTGAGGAGGAGATCCAGCTTGCCCGTCGCCGCCTGCTCGTCGGGGTGCTCCAGGTTGGAGGCCGTGCCCAGGAGGTGGTGCAGGAAGTACTCGTCGCCCTTGGCCGAAGAGCCGAGCAGGTTCGAGCGCCAGAGGGTGAGCACGCGCGGCCAGTTACGCGGGTCGTCCGGGTGCTCGACGGCGTACCCCAGCCTGCCCGCCTGCAGCTCGGCGCGGGTGTGGGCGATCGGGTCCGCCGCGTCGCCGAGGTCCAGCGGGTTGCGGTCGAACATCGGGGACATCGGCATCCAGCCGTTCCGCACGGCCTCCGTGATGAGGTCGGCGGTGTGTTTGCCGCGGAAGGTGCCGCGGGCCAGAGGCGAGGTCAGCTCGCCGGCGTCGAAGCGGTCGTAGCGCCACTGGTCGGTGTGCAGATACCAGAACGGCGTGCCCGGGGCCTGCCGGGGCGGCCGCGACCAGTCCGTGGCGCCTGCCAGCAGCGCCGATCCCGTCTGCGGGCGGCATTTCTCCTGACCCACGTAGTGCGCCCAGCCGCCGCCGTTGCGGCCCTGGCAGCCGGTCAGCAGGAGCAGCGACAGGAACGCGCGGTAGATCGTGTCGCCGTGGAACCACTGCGTGGTGCCCGCTCCCAGGATGATCATGCAGCGGCCCTTCGACACCTCCGCCGTCCTGGCGAACTCCCTGGCGATCCTGATGGCGCGGTCGGCGGGGACGCCCGTGATCGGCTCCTGCCAGGCCGGCGTGTACGGCTGCGCGGCGTCCTCGTAGCCGGTCGGCCAATCGCCGGGCAGCCCCTCCCGCTGGACGCCGTACTGGGCGAGCAGCAGGTCGAACACCGTGGTGACGAGATGGTCCCCGACCCGCGCCACCGGCACGCCCCGGTGGGTCGCGGCGCCGCCGTCGAAGCGGGGCAGCAGCACCTCCGTGGTCTGCCCGCGGCCGAGGAGGGTGAGCTCGGGGTCCGTGTCGAGGTTCAGGTTCCAGCGGCCCTTGCCCGACTCCGTCCAGCGGAATCCGATCGAGCCGTTCGGCACCACCGGCACGCCGTCCCGCGACATGAGGACGGTCTTCCACTCGGCCGCCTCCTCGGGGGAGCCCAGGTCCCGCGCCGTGAGGAACTTGCCGGGCACGCAGGCGCCGTCGTGCACGTCCAGCCGCACCAGGAAGGGCAGGTCGGTGAAACGCTTGACGTAGTCGGTGAAGAACGGCGTCTCGCGGTCGACGAAGAACTCCTTGAGCAGGACGTGCCCCATGGCCATGGCCAGCGCGCCGTCCGTGCCCGGTCGCACGCTCAGGAACTCGTCGGCGAACGTGGCGGCGTCGTTGTAATCGGGGCTCACGACCACGACCTTCTGGCCGCGGTAGCGGGCCTCGGCCATCCAGTGGGTGTCCGGGGTGCGGGTGACGGGGACGTTCGCGCCCCACATCAGCAGGTACGCGGCGTCCCACCAGTCCGCGGACTCCGGCACGTCGGTCTGGTCGCCGAACACCTGGGGGGAGGCCACCGGCAGGTCGGCGTACCAGTCGTAGAAGGACAGCATGGTGCCGCCGATCAGCGACACGAACCTGGAGCCGATCGCGTGGGAGACCATCGACATGGCGGGGATGGGGGAGAAGCCGGCGATGCGGTCCGGGCCGTAGGCCTTGATGGTGTGGACGTGGGCGGCGGCGATCATCTCGGTGGCCAGGTCCCAGGTGACGCGGACGAGGCCGCCGTGGCCGCGGGCCTTCTGGTACTTTTCCCGTTTTTCCGGATTTGTCGTGATTTCGGCCCAGGCGGCTACCGGGTCGCCCAGGCGTTGCCGGGCATCCATGTACATGTCGAGCAGGACGCGCCGGGCGTATGGATAGCGGATCCGGGTCGGCGAGTAGGTGTACCAGGAGAAGGCGGCACCGCGCGGGCAGCCGCGCGGCTCGTACTCGGGGCGGTCGGGGCCCACGCTCGGGTAGTCGGTCTGCTGGGCCTCCCACGTGATGATGCCGTCCTTGACGAAGACCTTCCACGAGCACGATCCCGTGCAGTTCACCCCATGCGTGGAGCGGACCACTTTGTCGTGGCTCCACCGGTCCCGGTAGTAGGCGTCGCCTTCGGTGCCGCCAGTCAGGTAGACGGCCCGCAAGTCCGGGCTCGTGGCCGACCTGCGTAGGAACCGGCCCATCTTCAGTAGGACGTCCTCCGCGCTCATACCCCCACTTCATCACAGACGGTAGCCCTCTGTTACACAGGGTATATGTCTGAGCTTCGTAAAGGTCAGGTGCGGAACCTGGTGCTGGCCACGATGGCGTTCGCGGTCACGTTCTGGGCGTGGAACCTGATCGGGCCGCTGGCGGGCAGCTACAGCAGGCGACTCGGACTGTCGCCGACGCAGACGTCGCTGCTGGTCGCGATCCCGGTTCTGGTCGGTGCTCTGGGGCGGATCCCGACGGGGATGCTGGCCGACCGGCTCGGCGGGCGGCGCATGTTCGCCGTCGTCTGCTTCGTCTCGATCGTGCCCGTGTTGTTCGTCGGATGGTCTGACTCGTACGGATGGCTGCTGTTCTGGGGGTTCCTGCTCGGCATTCCCGGCACGTCGTTCGCGATCGGCATCCCCTTCGTGAACGCCTGGTACGAGCCCGCCCGCCGGGGCTTCGCGACCGGCGTGTTCGGGGCGGGCATGGGCGGGACCGCGCTGTCGGCGTTCTGCACGCCGCGCCTGGTGGAGGCCTTCGGGCGGGCGCCTGCCCACGTGCTGATGGCGGCGCTGCTGGCGCTGACCGGGGTGATCATGCTGGGCGGGAGCCGCGACTCGCCCCGCTGGTCGCCCGCCGCCGCATCCGTGCCGGCCGCCCGGGAGGCGCTGCGCATCAAAGCGACCTGGCAGTGCGCCTTCCTGTACGCGGTCGCGTTCGGCGGGTTCGTGGCGTTCTCCACCTACCTGCCAACGTTGCTGGAGAACGTTTACCGGTTCGTCCAGACGGATGCCGGACTGCGTACGGCCGGGTTCTCGATCGCGGCCGTGCTGTCCAGGCCGCTGGGCGGCACGCTCTCCGACCGGATCGGGGCCGTGCGGGTGTTGCTGATCGCGTTCGCCGGGGTCGCGGTCATGGCGGTCGTCCTGGCGTCGCGGCCGCCTCTCGAGGTGCCTGCCGGGGTGAGCTTCGTGCTCATGGCCTTCTTCCTGGGGCTCGGCACGGGCGGTGTGTTCGCGCTGGTGGCCAGGCTGGTCGAGGCCTCCAAAGTGGGCACGGTGACCGGGCTCGTGGGCGCGGCCGGCGGGCTGGGCGGATACTTCCCGCCGCTCGTCATGGGGGCTGTCTACGCCGCCACCGGCGCGTACACGATCGGGTATGTGCTGCTGACGGTTACGGCCTTGGTCGCGTTGGCGTACACATGGCGGGCATTCCGTGCGCTCTGACCACGGGACGGCTCGGAGCGGACGTCGGCGGCGACCCTGGCAGCGCGAAAATCGTTTGCCGGGCCAGGGGACGCCTTGTCAACCTTGACTCCCTATGCGCTCCCTTCCTGAGGCCGATCCCGGCGTGCCCGACATCCGCAGCCCGCTCCGCTATCTGTGGTGGACCGCGCGGCGGCAGACGCCATCCCTGCTCGCGGGCATCGGGTACGCGACCCTGTGGTGGCTGGTGCAGGCATTGATGCCGGCCGTGCTCGGGCAGGGCATCGAGGCCGTGACCGCCAAGGACACGGGGGCACTGCTGACCTGGTCGTCCATCCTGTTCGGGCTGGGGTTGCTGCAGGCGTTCAGCGGAGTCATGCGGCACCGGCTGGCCGTCTACAACTGGCTGGCCGCCGCGTACCGCACCGTGCAGCTCACGGCCAGGCAGGCCGCCAGGCTCGGCGCCACTCTCCCCAAACGGCTCTCGACCGGCGAGGTCGTCAGCGTCGGCAACTCCGACATCGCCCACATCGGCAGCTCCATGGACATCCTGCTGCGTGGCATCGGCTCCGTCGTGGCGATCATCACCGTCACCGTGATCCTCATCTCGACCTCGCTGCCGCTCGGGCTGCTCGTGCTGTTCGGCGTGCCGCTCATGGCCGTCGCCGTCGGACCGCTGCTCAGGCCCCTGCACCGGCGGCAGGCCAGTCAACGCGAGCTGACCGGCGAGCTGTCCACCAGGGCCGCCGACATCGTGGCCGGGCTGCGGGTGCTGCGCGGCATCGGTGGCGAGCAGGTGTTCGCCGAGCGCTACCGGGAGGAGTCGCAGCTCGTGCGGCAGGCCGGCGTGCGTGTGGCCCGTGTCGAGTCGGTGCTGGAAGGCGCCCAGATCCTGCTGCCCGGCCTGCTCATTGCGATCGTCACCGGCGTCGGCGCCTCCTTCGCCGTGGCCGGGGAGATCCCTACTGGGCAACTCGTCGCGTTCTACCTCTACGCGGTGTTCCTCATCGGCCCCATGCGGACGCTCACCGAGATGGCGGACAAGCTCACCAAGGGTCATGTGGCGGCCGGACGGGTGATCCACATCCTCTCCATGGAGCCCGAGGTCAAGGGCGGTCAGGGGAGCAGCGCGGGCGGGGTGCTGCGGGACTCGTACAGCGGGGTCACGGTGCAGCCGGGCATGCTCACGGCGGTGGCCGCCAGCGCGCCCGAGGACGCCATCGCCATCGCCGACCGGCTCGGCCGCTACACCATTGGGGACGTCACGTTCGGGACGGCCGACCTCAGCACGTTGCCGCTGGGCGAGGTACGCCGCCGCATCCTCGTCGCCGACAACGCCGCCCGCCTCTTCATCGGCCGTCTCCGGGACGAACTGACCATCCGCACCAGCCCGGGAACCGCCGACCGGTTGGACGCGCTCGTTCCGGCCGGCACCGCTGCGGGATGGGGCGGTCGGCCAGGCACCGGCGGGTCGGAAGGCGGCGCCTCCAAGGACGCGCTTCACCACACAGGGGGCAAGTTGGCATCCGATGGGGAGCCGACCGACGGAGGGCCGGCCGATGGACGGCTGATCGATGAAGGGCCGACCGATGAGTGGCTGATCGGTGGAGGGCCGGCCGACGGGCCGCTGATCGATGGGCGGCTGATCGATGGCGAGTTGGTCGACGGAGGGTGGAAGGTGCGGGACAGCGAGGGCGCCGACGATGAGCGGATGCGCGAGGCGCTCTACGCGGCTTGTGCGGACGACATCATCGAAGCCCTGCCCGATGGGCTCGACACGTGGGTGGCCGAGGCGGGGCGGGAGTTCTCCGGTGGACAGCAGCAGCGGCTGCGGCTGGTCAGGGCGCTGCTGGCCGACCCCGAAGTGCTCATCCTGGTCGAGCCCACCAGCGCTGTCGACGCCCACAGCGAGGCCCGCATCGCCGAGCGCCTGGCCGGGAGCCGCGTCGGCAAGACGACGCTGATCTGCACGACCAGCCCGCTGGTGCTCGACCGCACGGACCACGTGATCTACGTCGAGGACGGCCGGGTGCTCGCCGAGGGCACGCACCGGCAGCTGCTGGACAACTCGCCTGAATACGCGGCGACCGTCACCCGTGGAGAGGACTGATCCGTGGCACGTGAAATCCTGCCGGTCGCCGACCGGAAGCAGGTGCGCGCCTATGCCCGGCGGCTGACGCTCAAATACCCGCGCCGGCTCACGGTGGCCCTCCTCCTGCATGGCCTGGCCGCCGTCGCCGGGCTGGTCGTGCCGTGGCAGCTCGGCGACCTGGTCGAGGACGTCGAGCGCGGCGCCGAGGTCAACGTCGCCGTCGTGGCCGCCGCCATCGGCGGGTTCCTGCTGCTGCAAGGCGTGCTCATGCGGTACGCCGTCCTGGCCTCCGCCAAACTCGGCGAGAAGGTGCTGGCCGAGCTGCGTGAGGAATTCGTGAACCAGGTGCTCGCCCTGCCGCTCTCCACGGTCGAGCGGGCCGGGTCCGGGGACCTGATCACCAGAACCTCCCGTGACGTGGACTCCCTGTCGCGCACCGTCCGGCACGCCGTGCCGGAGACGCTGATCGCGATGGTCACCTTTCTGATCACCGTGGGCGCGCTGGTGCTGGTCAGTCCGCTGCTCATGCTTCCGATGCTGATCGCGGGGCCGATCCTCTGGGTGGCCACCCGCTGGTATCTGAAGCGGGCGCGCGACGGCTACCTGCGCGAGAACGCCGCGTACGCCGACATGACCGAAGGACTGGCCGAGACCGTCGAAGGCGCCAGGGCCGTAGAGGCGCTGGGCCTCCAGGAACGCCGCCGGGCGCGTACCGACGGCGACATCCGGAGCTCGTACGCGGCCGAGCGGTACACGCTCGGGCTGCGCGTCAAGTGGTATCCCGCCGTCGAGCTGGGCTACGTCATCCCCGTGGTGAGCGCGCTGCTGGTCGGCGGGCTGTTCTACACCAACGGCTGGGTGACGCTCGCCCAGGTGACCGCCGCCGCGCTCTACGCCCAGCAGCTGATCGATCCGCTCGACAGGTTCCTGATGTGGATCGACGAGCTGCAGGTGGGCGGTGCCGCCATGGCGCGGCTCCTCGGCGTGGCCAACGTGCCCGAAGACCGGGTGCCCTCCTCCGCACGGCCCTCGGGAGAACGGCTGGAGGCCTCCGACGTCAGGTACGCCTACCGTGAGGGCCGCGACGTGCTGCACGGCGTGTCGCTGACCGTCCAGCCCGGCGAACGGCTGGCCATGGTCGGGCCTTCCGGAGCGGGCAAGTCCACGCTGGGCCGGTTGCTGGCGGGCATCCACGGGCCGCGCACCGGCTCGGTGAGCGTGGGCGGCGTGCCGCTCGTGGACCTGACGCTGAACGATCTGCGGGGGCACGTCGCGCTGGTCACCCAGGAGCATCACGTGTTCAAGGGCACCGTGCGCGACAACCTCCTGATCGCCCGGCCCCATGCCGACGACGCGGCGGTGCGCAAGGCGCTGGAGGCGGTGGACGCGCTCGACTGGGTGCAAGGGCTGCCTTCCGGGCTGGAGACGCAGGTCGGGTCCGGCGGGCTGGCCATCTCGCCGGCCCACGCCCAGCAGCTGGCACTGGCCAGGCTGGTGCTCGCCGACCCGCACACCCTGGTCCTGGACGAGGCCACCTCCCTCATCGACCCTCGGGCGGCCAGGCATCTGGAGCGCTCCCTGGCCGCCGTGCTGGACGGGCGTACGGTGATCGCGATCGCGCACCGGCTGTATACGGCGCACGATGCCGATCGGGTGGCGGTCGTGGAGGACGGGCGGATCAGCGAGCTGGGTTCGCATGATGAGCTGGTCGCCGAGGGCGGGTCCTATGCCGCGCTGTGGTCCAGCTGGCACGGGACATCGACGGTCGCCCGATCCTGAGGACAGCGGCCCGTGAGGCGCGGGCACTGACTGGTCCTGGACGATGACGGTGGGTCGGTGGTCAGCACTCTGCCGGGTGGGAGGGCAGGGTGCGGTCGGTGAAGTAGCGGTTGACGTGGGTGCGGGCGCACGCGTTGTTGCCGTAGAGCGTGTGGCCCGGGCCGTCATGGTAGATGTTGACGCTGCCCGGGACCTGGGACAGGACGCGGGCCACCGCGTCCGACTCGCCCCACGCGCCCGCGCCCAGCATGGGCGGCAGGCCCTTGGGGAGCGGGGCGGGCGGGTTGCTCACCGGCTGTGGCCAGCCGATGCAGCCCAGCGTCGCCGAGGCCAGGGTGTTGGCGGTGCCGGTGTTGGGAGCGAGGTGGAGCAGACGGCGGGTCGTGGCGACGGCTTCCTTGAGGTTGGCGAAGCGGGGCCAGTCTGCGCATTCCGTCACACCGGTGGCCTGGTCGGGGTAGCGGGAGCCGCGAGACGGAACGAAGTCCGAGGCATCGCCCTTGGCGGCCTTGCGGATGGCCTCGGCCAGTCCAGGCCAGGCCGTGGAGCCCTGACGGGCGTGGGACAGGGCGAAGGACTGCAGGTCGCGGGCCTTGTAGGCCACGTTGGCGGTCGTGGTGGGGATGGGCGTCCGGTCGGCTCGGGCGATCAGCTCACGCCAGAGGCCGGGGACGTCATCGCAGCCGTTCGCGGCGCACCAGGTGAAGAAGCGCCGCATGGCCTGCTCGTTGGACTTCGCCATTTCCTCCAGCTCGCCGGTCCAGTCGGCGGCGCTGTGGTTCCAGGTGCCGTCGAGGACCATCGTGCGGATCCGGCCGGGGAAGAGGCGGGCGTATGCCTGGCCGTAGAAGCCGGCGTAAGAAGCGCCGTAGTAGTTGAGCGGCCGGTCGCCCAGGGCCTTTCTGATCGCCTCCATGTCTCTGGCCTGGTCCGCTGAGCTCATGTTGGCGAACAGCTCGGGGTCCTTGAGCCGGCATGCCTCGGCGTAGCCGCGGTTGGTGTCGGACAGGCGGCCGAAGTCGGCGTCGTCCCGGGGGAGGTCGGGGAGGGGAATGCGGGTCCAGACGCAGGGCAGGCCGGTGCTGAGACCCTGGAACTGCTCGCCGTAGCCGCGGGTGTCCCAGGTGACGATGTCCATGCGCTTGCGGAGATCGGTCCACCAAGTCGAGGCGGCTGACTGGGTGAGGGCGATGCCCGGGCCGCCGGGGCCGCCGTAGGCCACCAGGACAGAGCCTTCCGAGGTGCCGGTGGATCTGAGCCGCCCCAGTTTGAGGGTGATCGTGCGGCCCTCGGGTTTTTTCCAGTCGGCCGGGACTCGCAGGTCGGCACACTCCATGCCGATCTTGTCGTTGGGACAGGGACTCCAGTCCTGGATGGTGGTCGCCGTCTCGCCCGGGCTCACCGAGCGAGGTCCGGCCTGTGCCGCCGTGGCCGTCGGGACGCTCACGGTGAGCACGGAAAGGGTGATGAGGATGGGCTTCAGCATGGCGTCCACGATCTCGGACCGGCAGCCGCGGGCGCGTCAGACCAGGGTTTGGTTTTGCCGGGCGCAGAGTCCTACCACGGGTTGTCAGACCCAGCCGGCGCCAGGCGATCGTGGCGGCGGCCGGTCAGGAGGTCACGCCCAGTGACTTCTTCAGGAAGTCGACCTGGAGCAGCAGCAGGTTCTCCGCCACGACCTCCTGGGGCGTCATGTGCGTGACGCCGGAGAGCGGGAGCACGCTGTGCTGGCGACCGGCCGCGAGCAGAGCCGACGACAGGCGGAGCGTGTGCGCGGCCACGACGTTGTCGTCGGCCAGGCCGTGGATCAGCAGCAGCGGCCGATCGAGCTTGTCGGCGTCCGCGAACAACGACGACTTCTCGTACACCTCGGGCTGTTCGTCCGGATGGCCCAGGTATCGCTCGGTGTAGCAGGTGTCGTACAGCCGCCAGTCCGTCACCGGCGCCCCTGCCACGGCCGCGTGGAACACGTCGGGGCGTCGCAGCACCGCGAGCGCGGCCAGGAAGCCGCCGAACGACCAGCCGCGAATGGCCACCCTTGTCAGGTCGAGGTCGTCGGCGTATTGCTCGGTCACACCCTGCAGGGCGTCGATCTGGTCCTCGAGCGCCGGGGTCGCCAGGTCGTTGAGCACAGCCCGCTCGAAATCGGTGCCCCTGCCGGGGGTGCCGCGGCCGTCGGCGACGACGACGGCGAAGCCTTGTTCGGCGAACCACTGGCTCTCCAGGAACGCGCCGCGCCGGTTGAGCACCCGCTGCGCGTGCGGGCCGCCGTACGGGTCCATGAGGACGGGCAGCTTGCCCGAGCCCTGTTCGTGCCATGAGGGCAGCACCACGGCGGTGGCCAGCTCCCTGCGGCCCGAGCGACCGATCGAGACCCGTAGGTCGAGTCCGGGGCGTTCGGCGAAGGACGGGATCGGCACGGCCATGCCGTCGCGGCGGACGACCGTGGTAGACACTCCCTCGGTGTCGAGGCTCTGCTCGGTGAGCACGCCCACCCCGCCTGCCATCCGCCCCGAGAACACCCCCGAGCGGGTCGAGACCGGCAGCAGAGAGTGCCCGTCCCACGTCCACAGCTGGATCTCGGTCGGGTCGCCGCTCGCGCTGAACAACACGCTGTCGTGATCGACGTCGAGCACGGCCCGCACCTGGAGCGTCGGCGGCGTGACGGCGCGGTCGCCCACGAAGAGGCGGTGACCGCCATCGGAGCCGGCCACCCAGACCAGCGAACCGTCGTCGAGGTGGGCGGGCACGCCGGTGACGATGTCGACCCAGGCAGGGTCGTTGTCCTGGCGGATGAGGGTGGAGGCGCCGGTCGCCGGGTCGACCGTGAACAGCCGCATCGTCTTCTGGTCGCGGGTCAGCGTCACGATCGACAGCGCGTGGGCGTCCCAGGCGGCTGTCGTCAGGTATTCCTCCGCGTACGGCACCGTGACCCGCGACCCGTCGAGCCCCAGCACGTAGAGTTCGGTGATCGCGTTGGACGTGCCGGCGGCAGGGTAGCGCTGAGCGGTCGCGGGCCGGTCGGGATTGGCCGGGTCGGCGATGTGCCAGGTGCGTACCGGGGCCTCGTCCGCCCGCTCCACCAGCAGCGCGTCGCCCGACGGCGCCCACCAGTAGCCGCGCATCCTGTCCATCTCCTCAGCGGCGATGAACTCGGCCAGCCCGTACGTCACCGTCTCCGACTCCGGCGTGGCCAGCGCGCGGTCCTCGCCCGCCAGCAGATCCTGGACGCGGAGCGCGCCCCCGGTCACGTAGGCGACACGTCGTCCGTCGGGGGACAGCCGGGGGTCGATGACCGCGCCCGCCGTCTCCAGCTTGCGGGCCTGGCCGGTGGCGAGGTCGACGACGTAGAGGCCGCCGGACAGGGCGAAGCAGGCAGTCGTCACGTCGGTGTCGGTGGCGTAGGCGACCACGCCGCCCGCCGCCTCGCGGCTGCGCTCGCGCCTGGCCCGCTCCTCGGGCGGCAGGTCCTCCTCGTCGCCGTGGATCGTCCGAGGGTCGACGACCAGGCGTTCGACGTGCGTTTCCGTGTCGAGCTCCCACAAGCACGTCACCGGGTCGGTGCCCGATCGCGTCCGCAGGAACACCACGCGGCCGCCGTCAGGCGAGATCGTGAAGCCCCTGGGCACCCCGAGGGTGAACCGGCGGGTTCTGGCAGACAGACGCGGAAAGCTCTCGCTCATGGTCCCAATCCTGCCACCGCCGGGCCCATGGCCGGGCCGGAGTCTGATGAGCAGGACCCTGGTCGGTACGCTCGTGGCCATGACTGATCGACGGCTCCTGCTCGTGCACGCCCACCCGGACGACGAGTCGATCGGCACCGGCGCGACCATGGCCAAATACGTCGCCGAGGGCGCCCATGTCACGCTCGTGACCTGCACGCTGGGCGAGGAAGGGGAGATCATTCCCGGCGATCTCGCCCACCTGGCCGCCGACCAGGACGACGCGCTCGGCCCGTACCGGATCGGCGAGCTCGCCGCCGCCTGCCAGGCGCTCGGCGTCGAGGACCACCGCTTCCTGGGCGAGCCTGGGCGGTGGCGGGACTCGGGGATGATGGGCGTGGCGTCCAACGACCACCCCCGGGCGTTCTGGGGCGCCGACCTCGACGAGGCCGCGGGCGAGCTGGTCAAGGTCATCCGCGAGGTACGCCCGCAGGTGCTCGTCACGTACGACGACAACGGCTTCTACGGCCACCCCGACCACATCCAGGCCCACCGCGTTTCGCGCAGAGCGTTCGAGCTGGCCGCGAAACCGGACTTCGGCGAGGGCGAGCCGTGGCAGATCGCGAAGTTTTACCACACGGCCCTGCCCAGGTCGGTCATGGGACGCACGGCGGAAGCGCTGCGCGAGGCCGATGTGGACTTCATCACCGAGAACGTCGACGACATGCCGTTCGGCAACCGGGACGAGGACATCACCACCGAGATCGACGCGCGCCCGTGGATCGGCAACAAGATCGAGGCCATGAGCGCGCACGCCACCCAGATCAGCGTCCAGGACACGTGGTTCGCCCTGTCCAACAACATCGGCCAGGAGGTGCTGGGCGTCGAGCACTACATCCTGGCCATCGGGGTGCCCGGCCGGCCGGTGCCCGGGCCGCCGGTCGAGGCAGGCGGCCTCGGTGAGCCGCACAACCGCGAGAACGATCTCTTCGCGGGCATCCACTAACCTCAGTCGACATGGAGCATCGCAGCCAGGCCGAGTCGGCGCTGGGTGGGGCGGCCTACGGCATGCTGTTCGTGCTGGGGGTCGTCATGGGGGTCGTGGGCGGGTTCACGCACCCGGATCCGGTGTGGCAGGTCGGCCCGGTTCCGGTCGCGGCCGTCGTCTGGGTGCTGGCGCTGTTCGGGGTGTGCCTGGGGGCGGGCAAGCTGATGCGCGCACGGCTCGGGGCCGTCGTGACGGCAGTCGGGTGGTTGCTGGTGACGATGCCGTTCACGCTGGAGCTGGGATCCGGTGATCTCGTCATCGCGCAGGGCGCGGCCGGCTACATCTACCTGTACGGGGGGCTCGTGGCTCTTGTCGTGGCCTACTTGCTTTCGCCCTCTTCGGGTGGGGGATCGTGGCTTCTGCGGGGGTATTCTCCGAAGAATCCGATGTAGCGGCATAAAGTGACTTCGTGCATTCGATAGAGCGGCCTGTGGACCCGGAGGCATATCGCAAGGTCGTCGGCCGCTTCGCCACCGGAGTCGCGATCGTCACGACCAGGTTCGGCGGCATCGATCACGCGATGACGGTGAATTCCTTCACGTCCGTTTCGCTCGAACCGCTGCTCGTGTTGTTCTGCGCCGAGAAGGTGGCCCGCTTCCACGATGCGGTGCTGGAGGCGGGGATATGGGGAGTGTCCGTGCTGCCTGCCTCGATGGAGGACGCCTCACGGTTCTTCGCGCATCGGGGGCGGCCGTTGAACGGGCAGCTCACCCGGTGGGCGCACCATCGGGGCGAGTCGGGGGTGGCGTTGTTCGACGAGGCGATCGCCACGCTGGAGTGCACGACGACGGATGTCCATGAGGGCGGCGACCATTCGATCGTGGTGGGCGCGGTGACCGCGATGGGCACGCCGTCCGAGGAGATGCCGCTCATGTATCACGAGGGGCGCTACAAGCGGCTTTAGGCGTGCTGACCTGTGGACGTGCCGGGCTGTCGGGGCGCGGCCGGCTACGGGGCCGTTCGGGCGTGCCGGGTTGGATCGTGGTGTCCGGGCATGAGTCGGGCCAGGCGCATAGGCCTGGCCCGATCAGACGGCCGGTCGTGGCTCCACTGTCACTGGGTGGGAGTCGTGGCCGTTTCCGTCGGTGTCGTGGTGGGCGTTTCCGTCGGGACGGCGGTCGGGGTCTCCGTCGGCGGTGCCGTGTCCGTCGGGGCCTCCGTGGGCTCCTCCGGCGCTGGGCAGATGGGGATCTCCGTGGGAGGTACCGTCGGCGACACGGTGTCCGTCGGGGTTCCGGTCGGCGTTTCTGTGGGTGTGTCCGTGGGAGTCGTCGTCACCGTCTCCGTCGGAGTCACGGTCGGGGTCGGGGTCACGGTCTCGGTCGGCGTGGTCGTGGGCGGCTCGGTCGGGGTCACGGTCGCCGTCGGCGTCTCCGTGGGGACATCCGTCGGCGTGACGGTGTCCGTCGGTGCGGGCTGGCAGGTGACCGTCACTGTCGGACCGGGCTCGGTGACCGTGACCGTGGGGCCGGGCACCGTGACCGTCACGGTCGGCAGAGGCGTCACGGTGACGGCGGGCTCACCACGCTTCTTGTACGTGCCCCAGCCCAGTCTCCTGATGGATTGTGCTGTTCCTTCGGTCACCGGGATGTCCGCGCTCGCGGTCTTGCACGACCTTCGCTTGCACACCCTCTGTTTGACGCTGAAGATGGCGGCACCGGTGTACTCGATGGAGACGTCTAGGAAGGAGGTGCCTCTCCTCTTGACCACCGCCGTCGTGACGACGTAGTCCTCGGCGGGCGGTGCCTCCGTGGGAGTGGCGGTCGGCGTCTCAGTGGGAGTGGGCGGTGGCGGCGTCTCAGTGGGAGTGGGGGGTGGTGGCGTCTCCGTGGGAGAAGCGGTCGGAGTGGCGGCGGCTAAAGCCACCCGCCCGTCGGCAGCGGTGTCAGAGAATCGTAGGGGATCGGACGCTGACGTCTGGGTGATCGCGACGGAACCGGCTCCTGCCAGTGCGACGGTGCCGAGCAGCGCGCCCAGGATGGAGAATCTCATAATCCTGCTCTTGTAGGAGATTTCAGGACCCTGGTCATTATTCCGAGATGTCAAGATTGGTCAAGACTGAGACGCATGGACAAGCGCTTTCGGTTCCGGCGCGTGGCGAACTTCATCAATCTCGCCACTCCGCTCGGTTTGCTGATCTCGATCATCGGTGGCGCCACCCGCCGACCCGGCCCCGACGGCCTCATCCTCGCCTTCGGCTACCGCTACCGCTTCCCCATCGCGGGGGCGTTCACCGTAGGGAACGTCGTCCTGACCAGGTGGGATTCGCTGAGTGACCGGCTCGTCCTGCATGAAGGGCGACACGCCACGCAGTGGGCATGGTGCGTCGGGCTGCCCATGTTGCCGCTCTACCTCCTGGCCATGCTGGTTTCGGTCATGCTGTGTGGGCACCAGGCCACCTACAACATTTTTGAGCGTCTGGCCGATCTTGAGGATGGTGGTTACCCCCGCGCGCCGCTGTGGTGGAGGAGGAGTGGCGGCAGCCCAGGTTGACAAGCTTCAGTCAGATTGATGGCTCGGGCCGCCGAGCTCGGCGTTGCTTCGTGAGCCAGTCGAGCCGCCTGCCGGACCGTCAGACGTCATGAGGCTACGGTCGGCGTCGTCGGCCCGCCAACGCTTGAGCCGCCCGAGCGCGAGGACGGCGAGGGCCAGGCCGGAGATCGCGCCGGCGCAGAGCATCGACGCGGTCGACGGGCTCACGAACGTGATGCCGATCAGGGCGAGGGCGGAGACGGCCGCGGCGAACACGAGGTACGTCCAGGTCGCCAGGCGTACCAGGCACAGGCGGACGTCCTCGGGGTGCGGTGTGCGGGCCAGGAGCCAGGCCAGCGCGGGCAGGAGCAGGACACCGTGCATGAAGACGGCGTGGGCCGACTTCAGCGTGACGGCCACCGTGTAGGCGAGCTGCTGGTTGCCCGTCACCACCTCGACGACTCCACGAGCGATCATGACGGCGCCGAAGGCCATGGCCGCCAGTAACGTGGCGAAGCCCGCGCGCACGGCGAGGCGCATGCTGGGCGCGAGATCAGGGTTGGCCCGGAACGCGGCGCCGGTCATGATGATCGCGATGGCGACGAGCACGCCGCCGCCGCCCGCCAGGGCTCTCGCGATGGCCGAGTCGACGACGGTCTCCAGGTTGAAATGGGATGGGACGCCGCGCCACGCCTGGACGGTGATCAAAGCCACCTCCACTGTGGAGGCAGCAGCGAAGGCGCCCAGCCAGAGGTGGTGGGCGCGGAGACGTATGAACTGGGAGACCCAGGTCAGCGTCAGGACGCTCAGCCCGAACGACACGCCGAACGTGAACGGCTTGCGCCACGACACCGCGCCCTCCCACGGCCCGCCGTCCACGACGAAGACGCCCAGGTGGACGAGACCTGCGAGCACTAGCAGGAGCCCAACGAGATACCACAGGCGATTCATGCGCGCCATGCTGGCAGCCGGACCCCGCCGCGCGCGTCGGCCCACGGTTTGGATCGTGACTACGACCCCGGTCGTACGTTCAGCGCGTCAGTCTGAGGGTGTGCGCGGCCGCCTTCTTGACCGACTCCGGTGTGGAGCGCATCGGCAGCAAGTCGCCCCTGGCCCACACCTCCGCCTGATCCCAGTAATTGGCGTGGAAGGCGTGCCCGGAGGCGCCCGTCAGATTGATCCATTGGGAGCCGTCCAGGTCGGACAGGTCGACGACCATGCGCATCGACGGCACGGCGCTGACCGTGTAGTCCCGCTGAACGTTCCAGCCCGTGGCGTTCAGCGCGTCCTTGCTGCCGGACACCGCAACCGGGCCGCGGTTGAACAACCACTCGACCGGCGCGATCCCCGAGGTCCCCAGCGAGCCGTTGACCAGCGCCAGCTGGTGCAGGTCGCCCCACCGCCACCCGCGGGCGTCCGCCCCGAGCCGTTGCGACAGCTCGTGGTACGCCGACGCCATCGCCTGCCGCAGGATGTCGTCACGTGTCTCCGTGTGGTCCTTCGTGGTCACGTCATCCCAGAAGGGGTCGTCCGGGAGTTGGAGCAGGCGCCTGATCACCTCGTACCAGCGGTCGCCTCCGGCCGGCCTGGCACCCTCCGGCAGCTCGTCGTTGAACGTCAGCACGAGCAACTGTCGCCAGACCGCGTTGAAGTACGCGGCGGGGGCGGAATCGGCGCTCTGCGTGCCGTCCCACGATTGGAGCAGTTGCCTGGCCTGGGCGCTCGGGCCCGCCAGGTCCACCTCCATCAGCGCCGGAACCAGCGTCTCCGCGAAGCCGTTGTGGGTGTCCTGCTGGATCCTGGACATGGTCGCCGCGTCGACCTTGCCCTTCTCGATCGCGTCCTTGACGAGGTCGCGGATACGCTCGGAGCGGTAGCCGTACGCCCAGTCCTCGGTCAGCAGCGGCCGGTACCGCCTGGGGTCGATGACCGCGTTGTTCGCCGTCACGATGAAGCCGTCCGCCGGGTCCTCCACCGACGGCAGCTGGTCGTACGGGATGGGGGCGGCCCTCCAGTCGTACTCACCTGTCCACCCGGGGACCGGCCAGGTGCCGTCGCCTCTCTGGCGTACGGGGATGCGGCCTGGCGCCTGGTAGCCGATCTTGCCCGTGGTGTCGGCGTACACCAGGTTCTGTGCGGGCACCTCGAACAGCGCCGCCGCGGCCTTGAACTCCTGCCAGTCGGCGGCCTTGTTCAACGCGAAGATCGCGTCGGCGCTTTTGCCAGGAGTCAGCGCCGTCCACTGCAGCGCCACCGCGTTCGCCTCGCCGGTGGGCTTGGCGTCGCCGATCACCTCGTTGATCAGCGGGCCGTGCACGGTGCTCCGCACGGTGATCGTGACGGGGGAGCCGCCGGCCACCTTGATCTGCTCCTGCCGGGTCTCCAGCTTCACCTGCTCACCCTTGTGCAGGTACGTGTCGCCGTCCACCTTCTCCAGGAACAGGTCCGCCACGTCGGGACCCAGGTTCGTGAAACCCCACGCGATCTTGTCAGTGTGTCCGATGATCACGCCGGGAACGCCGGAGAACGTGAACCCCGTGACGTCGTACGGGCACTCGTCGGAGATCTTCCTGCAGTGCAGCCCCGCCTGGTACCAGACGGACGGCATCTGCGGGGACAGGTGCGGGTCGTTGGCCAGCAGCGGCTTGCCGCTTGCGGTGTGCTCGCCGGAGATCACCCACGAGTTCGACCCGACGCCCTCGCGGTCCTCGGTGCCCATCGTGCTCGGCACGGCGGCCAGGGTCTTGGCCGCCTGGGTCAGAGCGCCGAGGCCGGCACGCAGCCGGGGCTCGGCCCGCTGGTTGAAGCGGTCCTCATCGATGGTGCCCTCGGTGACGATCGGGGAGTGGCGGTCGTACGGGTAGCGGGGGTAGAGCTGCTCGATCCGCTCCCTGGGCAGCTTGGCGGCGATCAACGCGCGGTCGATCTCGTCTTCCATGTTGGAGCGCAGGTCCCAGGCCATGGCCTTCAGCCAGGAGAGGGAATCGAGCGCGGTCCACGGCTCCGGCTTGTAGCCGCCGTTCTGGAGCTTCAGGACGGAGTATTCGAGGCTGCGGTCGGAGGCGTTGGGGTTGGCGCTGAGCCAGGCGTTCACGCCCTTGGAGTACGCAGTGAGGTGGTCCTGGGTCTGCTTGGCCAGCTCCGGCAGCTCTTGTTCGGCGACCTTGCGCCAGCCCATGGTCCTGAGTGCCTTGTCGGTGCCGAGGGTGGACGCGCCGAAGAGCTCCGAGAGGCGGCCGGCGGTCATGTGGCGGCGGAAGTCCATCTCGTAGAAGCGGTCCTGGGCGTGGACGAACCCCTGGGCCATGAACAGGTCGGCGGCGCTGCCGGCATAGATGTGGGGGACTCCCCACTTATCGCGATAAACCTCTACATCTTCGGATAAGCCGGGTAGTCGCAACGATCCATCAACCTGTGGGAACGACTTCCGCACGGTGTAGACGAGGACCCCGGCCAGCACGAGGGCCAGGGCGAGAAGAACGGTCAACACCCGAGCGAACCACCGCAACGGCCGCGGCATCCACGCATAGGGCCTCACCGACACCTCCATCTTGCCGAAACTGGCACTAAGTCTGGCAGCCCACGATCACTCCTCCGGCCGACTTCACCGTCCTTCGCAGGCGACTTTGAGGTGGCGGTCACAGGAGGCTGCCAACGTCTCACCCGCCGTAGATGGTTGGGGTCATGAACAGGTGAGAACGCCGCTCCGGCTCAATGCGCCGGCGGGCGCACGGAGGGGCGGGCGGTGGTGCGGCGAGCGGCGGTGGGATGGATCAGGTCCAGGTTTGGCCGTCGGGGGTATCGGAGACGCGGACCCCCAGAGCGGACAGTTCGTCCCGCAGGCGATCAGCCTCCATCCAGTCCTTCGCCTCGCGCGCCCGGGCCCTCGCCTCCAGGAGTTCCCCCGCCCCCGGGGGCAGCACGCGCACCTTGCCGATGTCCGTGGAGAGATCCAGCCCAAGCAGCTGGTCCACGTGCAGGAATGATTCGAACTTGGCCCCCGCGGCCACCGACTCGTCCCGCTCCAGCTCCCGCAGCACCCGCAACGCCTCGGGCGTGTCCAGGTCATCGGCGAAGGCGGCCTCCACCCGCGCCACGTACGCGGACGCCATCGGCGCGCTGGGCGACTCGGCCCACTCGGCCACCCGAGCCCGCCACCGCCGCACCGTACGATCGGCCGCCCGCAGCGTGTCCCACGTCAGGTTCATCTGCTGCCGGTACCGGTGCTCCAGGAACGCCATCCGCACGGCGAGCGGATCGAGCCCGTCCGCCACCACGTCCGACAGCAGCACCACGTTCCCCGTGGACTTCGCCATCTTGCGCCCGTCGAACAGCAGGTGCTCCCCGTGCACCCAGTGCCGTACGACCTCTTGCCCGGCCGCCGCGTTGGACTGGGCCCGTTCGTCCTCGTGGTGGGGGAAGCGCAGGTCGATCCCGCCGGTGTGGATGTCGAAGGACGCCCCGAGGTACCGCAGCGACATGGCCGAGCACTCGACGTGCCAACCCGGGAACCCCCGGCCCCACGGAGTCTCCCAGGTCAGTTCGCCTTCGGCGGGTTTCCACAGTGCCCAGTCGGCGTGGAAGCGCTTGCGCGGGTCGACGGCGTCCATGCGCTGTGCCGGCTTCAGTGCGTCCAGGCGATTTCCAGAAATTTCGCCGTAGGTGGGAAATGTCCGTACGTCAAAGAACACCGACCCGTCCGGCACCACATACGCGTGCCCCTTCTCGATCAGCTTGGCGATCAGCTCGATCATCAGCTCGATCGTCTCGCTCGCGCGCGGCGTGTGCTCCGGCGGCCGGAGGTTGAGCGCGGCGGTGTCGTTCCTGAAGGCGTCCTCGTAGAAGCGCGCCAGCTCCCGCACGGAGCGCCCTTCGGCCTGTGCCTGCTCCACGACCTTGTCGACCCCGGCGTCGGTCAGGTGGCCGACGTCGGTGATGTTCTGGCAGGCCAGCACGCGCGTCCGCCGCCGCTCGAGCACCCGCCTGATCAGGTCGGACAGCAGGTAGGTGCGCAGGTTGCCCACGTGCGCGTAGCGGTAGACCGTCGGCCCGCAGGAGTACATCCGCACCGCCCGCCCGACGGCGAGCTCCTCGACCTGCCTGGTCCGCGTGTCGTAGATCCGCAACATCTCCCGAGCTTAGCCCGAACCCGGACGGCCAGGGCTCACCCGCCCAGGAAGCCGAGGATGTCCCGGTCGCCGCGCTCGCGCAGTCTGCCCAGGATCTCCTCGCGGGTGGCCGTGTCGGGCAGCCCGATCCTGGCCCCGATCAGCCGCAGACCCTCCATCTCCGAGCTGACCGGAGCGGTGTAGCCGAACAGGTAGAGCGCGCGGTTGATGGGCGGCATCCCGACGGGAGCGGCAGGCAGGTAGCGGGTCAGCAACTCGCCTCCGTCCGACACGGTGAGGAAGACGTGGTCGCCCTCGTTCGCCTTGTATTCGGCCAGCACGTTCCTGATCGACCCCATGGTCGGCTGGTTGTGCCAGCTGATCACCACGTCACCGGACGGCGCCGAGGCGGTCAGCTGCCCGCCGGGCGCCATGCCCAGGTACGCCGCGAACCCCGTCGGCAGCGGCGACCCCGACCCGCGCAGATGCTCGGCGTTGACGTCCACCCGGTGCCACCAGCGCCCGTCCCGGGAGCGGAAGCTGCGCCGGGTCTCCGACACGTCCTTGCGCGGCTGGTACGGCTCCGGCTCCCCGCTCGGCGAGGTGCCCGCCACCCGGATCCAGCCCCGCTGCGTGCGCTCGAACCCGGGCCCGCCCGAGTACGCCCGCACCGAGCTCTCGCTGACTTCGTACCGGGAGGTCAGGTTCGTCACGATCGTGCTCACCGACGCCTCGCCGCCGGCCCGCTCGATCTCCCTGGCGATCATCTCCCTGATCCCCAGGTACTCGTCACCGCCCCACCGGGCCAGCCCGTACTTGTTCCTGTCCACCCGCAGGAACCGTTCGTCGGCGGTGAGCTGGTTGCGGATGCCGACCAGGCTGTAGTCCTCGCCGATGCGCTCCTGGATCTCCTCGGGCGACAGCGGCGCGCCCGCCACCGCCAGCACCGCCTCCGTCTTCTCGTTGATGCTGCGCGGCCAGGGCACCACGTGCTGGCCCAGAACGCGTAGCTGCGGCACGGCCAGGATCCACCGCTCGGCGACGTCCTCGCGCACGCCGAGCTGGGCAACCATGGACACGGCCTCGCCGAGCGGCCGCGGCCCGTCGGCGAACAGCTGGCGCGTCTTCTCGCGCAGCTCGTCCGCCCCGCCCGCGACGAGCCAGCCGTCGGACTGCTCGTAGCCGGTCAGCAGCGTCCGCACGAACCGCCACGCGGGGATCCCCAGCGTGCGCAGCTCGGTCCCGTGCCACGGCACGGCGGCCTGCAGGTCGTCGGCCGGGACGGCGGAGCCGAGCCGGGTACGCAGCCACGCCACGTGCGCCACCAGCGCCACCGCGTCGGCGCCGGCGAGCCAGGCCTCCACGTGCTCGCGCAGGTCGCGTTCGATCTGCCTGATCCGCTCCCGCGTCACCGAGAACCGCTGCGCCAGCTCGTCGAGCGTGGCCCGCTGCGCCGCGTACAGCCGGTCGCGGGCGATGGCCCGCTGCCGCTCGTCCAGCGCCGCGAACAGCGCGTCGATCACCTCGGGCAGTGGCATGTCCGGCCGTGCCGTCACGGGCACCGCGTCCGGCGGGGGCTCGAGGAGCCGCTCGAACACGCCGGTGAACAGCTTCTGCACCACGTCCTTGCCCAGCGACTCCGGCGTTCGCTCGGCCTCGGCTGGGTCGGAGAAGCGCACCAGCGGCAGGATGTCGCCGAGCAGCAGGTGTCCCCAGCAGGCCACGGCCAGGTCGGCCAGGTGGCCCGCCACGGTTGGGGTGCCGACGATGGCGCACGCGCGGTCGAGGGGGATCGCATGCCACCAGGCCTCGGGCAGCTGGGGCTCCTCCACGATCGGCGCGATTTGACCAGGGGAGGTCCAGCGCACGGGTGGCGCGAGGTCGCTCAGGCTGAGGTTCATTGAGGTCCAACCGGCAATGGGAAGTATCCGCAGTTCAGACTATGTGATCAGAGGGGTATAAAGGGGCTGCCTCTTCCGGAATGGGAGATATAGAGCATCGCCCGCGCTCGCGTGCAGGCGACGAATAGTATGCTCCGCTCGCGCTGCAAGGCTCGAGCCCTCGCGCCAGGTTCTTCCGGCGGCGGCTCGGGCACCACGCCCTCCGCCACGCCGATGAGCGCCACCCGCTCGAACTCCAGCCCCTTCAGATGCTGGAAGGTCGAGGCCCGCACGTTCAGGCCCGTCAGCGCCTTCTTGGCCTGCCGGACGAGCCGGGTGGTGCGGGCGCCGACGGCGATCTCGCCGGCGGGCACGCCGTCTGCCAGCCACGACTCGATCGTGGCCCGCAGCCCGGCCAGCTCCGACTCGGGCGAGTCGTACGCCCTGATCATGGGGCGTTCACCGTTGTGTGTGGCGCGGTAGCCGTACATCTCGGTCGCGCCCTTGACCAGGCCGGGCGCGGGGCCGCCGCCGCGCAGCCGGACCACGAAGGACAGCAGCTCCTGCGGCAGCCGGTAGGAGACCTTCAACAAGTGCTGCTCGGCGGGGATGCCGAGGGTGCCGAGCGCCACCCGCGTGTCGGTGACCCGCTGGTGCGGATCGCCCACGATGAACAGGTCGTCGTGCGCGCGCGGCACCGCCGCCCTCAGCAGCCGCCACTGCGCCGAGCTGATGTCCTGCGCCTCGTCCACCACGATGTGACGGTACGGCTTGCGCTCCGGCTCCACGTCGTCGAGCAGGTCGCCGGTTGTGAGCGACAGCAGCCTGAGTGCCTCGTCCGTCAGCTGGGCCAGCGTCCGCGCCTCCGGGCCGACCAGCGGTGGGCGGCGGCCCTCCGCGTCGGCCACGATGCGCATGGCCAGGCGTTCGGCGTTGTCCACTTCGACCCGCTTGCGGAGGACCTCGTCCTCGATCAGCACGTCCAGCTTGGCCGACAGCTCTTCGGCGAGGCTCTGCGAGAATGTGATGAGCAGGACCGGGCCGCTGCCGTTCGCGGCCAGGTGGGCGGCCCGGTGCAGAGCGATGACGGTCTTGCCGGTGCCCGCGCCGCCGACCACCAGCACCGGATGCCCGTAGCGGGCCGCCCTGGCCAGCCGGTGCTGCGTGGGATGGGGAAACGTGCACCACTCCGGCGCCCCGAGCACCCGGTCGAGCGCCACCTTGTCGGTCGCGAACGCCGCCCGGTCCGGGCTGCGCCGCAGCGCCGCGTGCAGGTCGTCGGGGTCGATCGGCCCGGTGCCCGCGTCCGAGGCGCGCCAGGCGTCCAGCTCGCGCCAGGCCTCCGCCAGTGAGCCGCCGCGAGCCAGTACGGCGAGCGGGAGGTGCTGGGTGGGCGGCAGCAGCGGTTCGAGCGCGGCCACGTCCGCCTCGGTCGTGATGAGCCGGAACAGCGGCAGGGCATGCCCGTCCAGGCCGAGCGCCAGCAGGTCGCCGTCGCAGATCGGGGCGAACAGCCGCGACGCCCTGGCCGACCTGCGTAGCGCGGGCTCCACCCGCTCCAGGGCCTCGGCGTCCCACTCCTCGACGACGCCGACCACGGGGTTGACGCCGTACCTGTGGCGTTGCGCGTACGACCAGGCCTCGGGGTCGGGCAGGACCGTACGCAGCCAATAAACGTCCCGCTGGCGTACCACCACCCCGCGATGCCCCTCGGCCAGCCGCAGCGTGGCGACCCGCGGATCCCTGGCGCCCCGCACCCGCTGGGGGTGCGGCGCGCCGGCCACGTTCAGCAGGAACCGGCGCAGCGCGACCACGGCGTCCCTGCGCACCGGCTGAGCCAGTGCGCCGAGCTCCCTGGGAAACTCAGGGCCGATCGCGAGCCGCGGCACCGGCTCAGTCCAAGAGGGCTAGCAGATCGCGGTCTCCGCGTTCGCGGAGCCTGACGAGCAGGTCCGGCAGGCTCACCGGTCCCGTCATGCCGATCCTCGTGGCGATCACTCGAGCCGCCTGATCCCGGGTCCCGCCCGGAGCCGTGTACCCGACCAGGCGGAGCGCCTTGGTGATCGTCTCGGCGCCCTGCGCGGCGACCGGCAGGTGCCTGGCCCGCAGCACGCCCTCGTCCGACAGCGTCAGGAACAGGTGCCCGCCCTCACGCGCGCCGACGTCCACGAGGAGGCGTTCGATGGACTCGAGCACGGGCCTGCCGTGCCAGGTCATGGTCAGCTCGCCCGCGGCGCTCCTGACCGTCCTGCTCTCACCCGGCGACAAGCCCAGGTAGGAGGCGAAGCCGGTCGGCAGCGCGCACTCGCCGCCCGCCAGTTGCTCGGCGGTCACGTCGATGCGCAACCACCACCGGCCGTCCGGCTGCCGGAAGCAGCGCCTGGTCTGGGAGACGTCCTTCAGCGGCTGGTAGGGCTTCTGCTCGCCCGACCCGCCGTTGGACTCGCCCGGCGGGGGCGCGCCCGGGGTGAACGCCTGGAACTGCGGCGGGCCGGGGGGCGGCATCGGCACGGGGCCGAACGCCGACTGCGCAGGCAGGTCCATCGGCGGCTGCGGCCGTGGCGGCAGGTCGGTCTGGGGCTGCTGGGCCAAGGGCTGGGCCTGGCCAGGAAGTGTCGCCAGCACGAACTGCCAGGCGGGCACCTCCAGCGCGCGGATCTCCACTCTGTGCCAGTCGGCCGCGCCGATCAGCTGCTCCTTGGGCGCTGCGGGGCCGAGCGTTCTACGAAGCTCGTCCAGATGCGCCCGGTACGGGGCCGCCTCCTCGCTGGCCAGCCAGCGGTTCAGGCGGCCGCGGAACTCGTCCTCGGTGGCGGAGATCTCGGCCGGTGGGACGGCGAACAGCTTGGCCAGCTGATCCACGGCCGAGGGCTCGTCGGTGAACACCCGGTTCTGCGCCACCGCCCAGCTCTTGTCGTCCAGCCCGGCGAACGCGGCCTCGATGAGCTGGGGGAGCTCCTGCTCGTGAGCTTCGGCCGCGACCGGCTCCGGCTGCTGTTCCTCGTCGGCCTGCTCGGCCTCGGTGCTCTCCTCCGGGGCGCCTTGGGCCTCCGCGCTGTCCTCCGGGGCGCCCTGGGCTTCCGCGCTGTCCTCCGGAGCACCCTCGGCCTCGGCGCTGTCCTCCGGGTGGCTCCCGCCTTCGGGCGAGCTCCGGCGCGCTTCCGCCAACGCGGCCGCTGCTTCGGCCGCCGGCTCGGGGGCGGGGTCCTCGTCCGCGTGCAGCACGGGCTCGGGCCCATCGCCTGCCTCGACGACGGGCTCGGCGTCGGCGTCCAGCACCGGCTCGCCGCCTTCCGGCGCGCCTTCCTCGGGCACATTCTCCTGAGACGCCGCCTCGGGGGAGATCGCGCCCTCTGGGACGACCTCGCCTGCTGCGGCGGGCTCGAGGTCGCCTTCGTCAGTCGCGGCGGCCCCGTCCTCACCCCGGGTGGCGTCCGGCCGCCCGGGGGCGCCCTCGTGAAAGGCGAGGGCGGCGTGTGGCTCGGGCTGCTCAGCCTCGGCCTCGGGCCGCGCGGCCTCGGCGACCGGCTCAGCCGCGTCCTCTGCCGCCACCTCGGCGATCGGCTCAGCCTCGTCCTCCGCCGCGACCGCCTCGGCGGCGGGCTCCTCGGCCGCGGACGCCGGCTGCGGCCCCTCAGCGACGGCCTCAGGCTCTTCCGCGGTCACCGTGTCCGGCGTAGATGCGGACTCGGCGGTTACGGGATCCGGCGCGGACTCGGCGGTCACCGGGTCCGGCGCGGGCTCGGCTTCTGGCGCGGGTGTGGATTCGGCGGGCTCCGGCAGGCCGTGCGGCTCGACCCGCGGCGCGGGCACCGCCGCGGGCGACGGGACCACTGCGGCTGACGCGGCCGCCGCGTCCGACGGGGGCGCCGCCGCCGTCGGCGCGGCCTGGGGGGACGCCAGGCGGGCGAACACGGCCGAGAACAGCGTGTTGAGCACCGGGCGCGCTTGGATGAAGGGCTGGTCGACCAGCTCCCGGCTGGTCAGCCCCAGCAGTCCGGGCCACGACCCGGCCCGGTCGAGCGCGATCGCGACGGCGGGCTCGTCGGCGTCATCCGGGTCGAGCACGTGCAGGGCGGGCAGCACGTCACCCAGGGCCGCAGCCGGCCACCGCTCGAGGGCGATCTCCGTCAGCAGCTCGCCCAGGGACTCTGGGCCGATGGCGGCGAGGACATGCGGCATGGGCAGACTGCGCCACCACGCATCCGGCAGGTCCGGCTGCCCGGTGAGTAGCGTGATCGTCGACGCGTCGCTCCACCTCAACGGTGGTACGAGGTCGCTCAGGCAGAAGTTCATCCCGTTCCGTTCACCAGCCCCTCACGCCGCCGCAGCGGTGCAGCCATAATCTCGCCGCCCACGGAACAGACCATAGTCCGGCAAAACAGCCCTACGCATCATGCACTACGCATCAGCGCCGAACGGCGGCAAAGCGCAGTCGCACATAATCGGCCATCCAGCCAGTCTCCCTGCGAAGCGCGGGCGCTGCCAGCTCATTGACACGACGAAGCAGGGGCTCCACGATCTCCGGTGCGAGCCCCTTGAGCGCCGACGCGGCGAACATGCGTACCCAATCGGCCGCCCCGCCAGGGCACTCGTCAAGAGGGGTCGGCCGGTCGAAGTATTCGAGCAACCTGACGACGAACCCCTCCTGCTCGAGCCGGCGGGCGTACTCGGCAGGCGTGGGAAAGTACCACGGCAGGTCGGGTTCCTGCAGGCCGTACTCGCGCCAGGCGGTCAGCATCGCGGCGGTCAGCTCGGCGCAGTTGCCCGCGCCGCCCATCTCGGCGACGAAGCGCCCGCCGGGCGTGAGCGCCTCGCGGACGTTGGCGATCACGGTGGCGGGATCCCGGCTCATCCAGTGCAGGGCCGCATTGGAGAAGACCGCGTCGTACCGGTCCACCACGGTGAAGTCGTGCCCGTCTCCGACGATGAAGTTGATGCCCGGGTACTGCGCCAGAGCCTTCTCGATCATGGCGGTCGAGCCGTCGATGCCGAGGACGTCCGCACCCCTGAAGGCGAGCTGCGCGGTGAGCACGCCCGTGCCGCATCCGAGGTCGAGCACGCGCTCGCCGGGCCGCGGATCCAGCAGGTCGACCAGTGGCGCGCCCTGCGTGGAGACGTAGCCGAAGCTGCTGTCGTAGGCGCGACTGTTCCACCGCTCCAAACTCGGTGTGTCGTATCGCAAGACGATCAGCTCACATTCGTCAGACATCGGGCCCCCGTGGCCGTGCTGTCTGTTCACTTTAGAGCCTGAACGTCCCTACGACATATCAAGTCACTTCGGACTCATCCCACGCTCTTCGCCCATTCCTTCTTCAGGTACGCCTTCGCCGCGTCTGCCTGGGGGATCGTCATGAGGATGGGCGGCCCAGGCGCCTTGGGCAGTTTGGCCGCCTGCGCGGCGTCGAGCGTGCCCTTCATGAGCATGGCCTCGCCGCGCGCCGGCCGGGCCCAGCCTTTCTGGAGCAGGTTCTGGCCCTCGTCCGAGAACAGGAACTCCTGCCACAGGCGGGCGGCGGCCGGGTGCGGGGCGGCCTTGTTGATCGCCTGCACGTGGTAGCCGCCGAGCGCCGCGTCCCGCGGAATCGTCGCCTGCCACGCGTCGGGTTGGCCGGCGCTGCGGGCGGCGTTCAGGTGGTCCCAGGCGACGATCACGTTGGCCTTGGCCAGGTCGGTGAGCTGGCCGGCCTGCTTGAGCTTGGCGAACAGCCCCACCCCTTGCTCGGGCCGCGGCACCCCGGACCGCATGGAGGCCGCCATCACGCCGCCGAAGGCCGACGCCGAGTGCAGCGGGTCCCCGTCGAGCGCTACCCGGTAGCCGGGCTTGAGCAGGTCGGCGAAGGAGGCGGGGGGCTTGACCGCGCGCGGGTCGTACCCGATGGACATGTAGCCGCCGTAGGCGGCGTACCAGGCGCCGGACGGATCCTTCACGTCGTCGGGCAGGTCCTGCCAGCCCTGCACCTTGTACGGCGCGAACTTGGCCGCCTCGCGCACCGCGACGTCCAGGGTCAGGTCGAACACGTCGGGCTTGAGCTGCGCGGCCGCGTCGATCTGGCGCCGGCTGCTGGCGCCGGGCTCGAGTTGGTTGACCTTGAGCCCGTACTTGTCGGCGAAGGTGTCGATGACCTCGCCGTAGTTGACCCAGTCGCGGGGCAGCGCGATCACATTGAGCTCGCCCTCGCGCTTGGCGGCCTCGGCGAGCCGCTCCATGGTGGTGAAGCCGGACTTCAGCGAGCCCGCCTGCACGTTGACCGGCGGCAGGTTCTCAGCCGGCGTTGACGATTCTGTGGACGACGCGCCGCATCCGGCGCTGGCGAGGATGGCTGCTGCGGCGGCGCAGGTACGTACAGTCACACAAGGAATACTTACCGTTACACCTGCCCAGGTCGAGGAGGCGCGGCGGGAACGACCTTGGCCGCCACCAGCGTTTCCTCAAGAATCTCCACCAGCGTGCCGTCTTTTTTACGAAGTCTCAGCACTCCCTCCTCCCAGGACTCGAGGATCCCGACCGCATCGCGATACCCTCCAGATACGCGCCTGCGCGTGGTGATCCGTTTACCTGTGTCCTGACTTGTGATCGCGATGACGAGGCGTGCGGGCACGAGTTTGCCACCCTCCGTTTCGGCCAGCTGGCAAGCACGGCAATACTAGGGCGTAGCAAACCGCGGTCAGACTCATGCCATGGTGCGGAGAAGAAGGAGCTCGAGGTGACCTACGTCATCGCGCAGCCTTGCGTGGACGTCCTGGACAAGGCGTGCATCGAGGAATGCCCCGTCGATTGCATCTACGAGGGCGAGCGCATGCTTTACATCCACCCCGACGAGTGCGTGGACTGCGGCGCGTGTGAGCCTGTATGCCCCGTCGAGGCGATTTTCTATGAGGACGACCTTCCCGAGCAGTGGAAGGACTACTACAAGGCGAACGTGGACTTCTTCGAAGACCTCGGCTCGCCCGGTGGTGCCTCCAAGGTCGGGAAGATCGACAAGGACCACCCGGTGGTGGCCGCTCTGCCGCCGCAGGCTGAGGACCACTAGCCGGTTCTGATACGCCTCGCGAGGGGGCATCCCGGGCTGGATGCGCCCTCGCGGCGTGTGCTTTTCGTACGGCAATGCGACACCCTGGAGAACCGTGAACAACCTGCCCGACTTCCCCTGGGACCGGCTGGAGCCGTACAAGGAGCGCGCGCTCGCACATCCCGACGGCATCGTCGACCTCTCGATCGGCACGCCGATCGACTCCGTGCCCGAGGTCGTCATGAACGCCCTCGTCCAGGCCGCCGACAGCCCCGGCTACCCCTTCACCCACGGCATCAAGGCGCTGCGCGAGGCCGCGGCCGGGTGGCTGCGGCGCAGGCACGGCGTCACCGTCGATCAGCAGGACGTGCTCCCGCTGATCGGCTCCAAGGAGTTCGTCGCCTGGCTGCCCACATACCTCGGCGCCAGGCGCGTGGTCTTCCCCGAGCTGGCCTACCCCACCTACGACGTGGGCGCCCGACTGGCCGGGGCGGTGGCCACGGCCTCCGACAGCACGCTCGCGCTCGGCCCTGAGCACGTGGACCTGCTCTGGGTCAACTCGCCCGGCAACCCCACCGGCCGGGTGCTGCCCGCCGAGCACCTGCGCAAGGTCGTCTCCTGGGCGCGCGAGCGCGGCACGATCGTCGCCTCCGACGAGTGCTACATCGAGCTCGGCTGGGAAGAGGAGCCGGTCTCGATCCTTCATCCCGACGTCTGCGGCGGCTCCCACGAGGGGCTGCTCGCGGTTCACTCGCTCTCCAAGCGCTCCAACCTGGCCGGCTACCGCGCCGGGTTCGTGACGGGCGATCCCGTCCTGGTCAAGCGGCTGCTGGAGATCCGCAAGCACGCGGGCATGATGATGCCGGGCCCCGTACAGGCCGCGGTGACGGCCGCGCTGGCGGACGACGCGCACGCCGACGCCCAACGCGAGCTCTACGCCGCCCGCCGCGCCCTGCTGCGGCCCGCGCTGGAGCAGGCGGGCTGGCATATCGACCATTCAACGGCAGGACTGTACTTCTGGGCATCGAACGGGCAGAACGCCTGGGACCAGGTGAGCAAGCTTTCCGAAATCGGCATTTTGGTCGCGCCCGGCGAGTTCTACGGAGCGGCAGGTGGGCGGCACATCCGCATCGCCGTCACCGCCACTGACGAACGCATCAGTGCGGCGGTGCGCCGCCTCCAGTAGGATCGCCCGTCAAAAGCAAGCCAATAAATCGATAAGGGCTTACGCCGAGGCAGACCGCGAGTGGAGCGAGCTGATCGATGAGCGTGACCTCCATGGTCGTACTCGGGCTGAGCATCGCCCTGGTCCTCCTGCTGCTGGGAGCCTTCTTGGCCACCTTGCGGCAAGACAGGAAGGGCCGTACGAGCACGCCGCCGCCGGCGGTCGAGGTCGCTCCCATCGAGACCCCCATGCCGGCCCCTGTGAGCGTGCCCGGGCATGCCGGCACCGACTACACCGACCCGCGCACGATCCGGGTGGGGGACCGGATCGAGGTGCACGGGTCGCCCGCGCGTGTGCTGGGCGCCATGCACATTTCGTGGCAGGGGCATCAGTGGACCGAATATCTGCTGCGGGATGCCTCCCGGCGCCTTCAGTGGCTTTCGGTCGAGGTGCGTGCCGGGGATCCGCCGCATTTGGAAGTGTTGCTCTGGAACGACGTGCCCACGCAGGGCATGATTCCGGCCAAGAGCATGCTGATCATGGAAGGCGTGGAGTTCTTCCCGATCGAGCGGGGCACGGCGGCGTTCCGGAGCGAGGGGGACACCGGTAACCCCGATCGGGGCTTGCTCGACTTCGCCGACTACCGTGCCTCGGATGGGCGGCTGCTGTCCTTCGAACGCATTCAGGGCAGCGCCTGGACGGCCAGCTACGCCCAGCCTCTGCCGCCCGGCTCCATCTCCATCGTCCGCCGCGCCTCCTGACGCGCGGCTGGGCTAGGAGAGCTCGACCTGGCCTGACGCGCGACTGGGCTAGGAGAGCTCGACCTGGGTGGCGCCGGACGCCTCGCCCGGCTTCCAGCCCTCCACCTTGATGTCGTTGGACCAGGTGGCGCCGCTGTAGCGGACCCGGCTCAGCGCGTACTTCTCGGCGTGGGCCACCGACCAGGCGGCGATCAGCCACCCGCGTTTCCTGGTGGTGATCGCGGTGCTGCCGAGCGCCCGGGAGAGGTGTTTGCGTGCCTCGGCCGTCTTGGGCCGCGGCGCCGGGGTCTTGCTCGCCGGATACCAGCAGTGCACGGCCTGCGGCACCCGCCCGGTGAAGGCGGCGGCAAGGATCTTGGCGTCCGCCTCGTGCGGCGCATAGGCATAGCCGCCCGCCGAGCGCTGCACCGCCTGGGCCGCCTCCGCGAGCGGGATCTTGCGATAGTTCTTCACCTTGACCAGGGCGGCGAAGAACTTGTTCGTGGCGTAGACGGGATCCATGAGCTGCTCCTTGGTGCCCCAGCCCTGCGATTCGCGCTGCTGGAACACGCCGACCGAGTCACGGTCCCCGTACTCGAGGTTGCGGAGCTTCGACTCCTGGATCGCGGTCGCGTACGCGATGACCACGGCCCGCTCGGGCAGCTTGCGGCGCGCCGCGACGGCCGCGATCGTGGCGGAGATCTGAGCCTGCTCCGGCTGGAGCGAAATGAGGCCGTTAGGGGTGCGCGCGTTGCAGTAGGCCTCGGGCACCGCCAGGGGGGTGGCCCTCTTCAGCAGGTGGTAGACGCCTACGGAAATGCCCACGGCGAGCACGATCACGATGATCGCGATAGTGATGACTCCACGGGAGAAGCGCATGCGCACCCTGAAAAACCTACCCGGCGTGGATAAGCTCCGTGGCCATGAGTGACGTGAGCACCTCCACACCGATATCCCCAGCCATAGACCAGTTGTGGGAGCGCCGCGCGGAGCTGTCGCCCGCCGACGTCGACGCGCGCCACCTGGTCGTGGGCGCGGTGGACCTGCTCGACAAGGGCGAGGCCAGGGCGGCCCGGCTGGTGGACGGCGAGGTTGTGGTGGACGAGCGCGCCAAACGGGCGATCCTGCTCGCCTTCAAGGTGCTGGGCATGGCGCGTTCGCAGGTGGGTGACTTCCATCACCACGACAGGGTTCCGTTGAAGAGCTCGTTCGACGGGGTGCGGGTGGTGCCGGGCGCGATCGCCCGCTGGGGCGCCTACCTGGCGCCCGGGGTGGTGCTGATGCCGTCGTTCACCAACATCGGCGCGTACGTGGACGCCGGGACGATGGTCGACACCTGGGCAACGGTAGGCTCCTGCGCCCAGATCGGACAGAACGTGCACCTTTCGGGCGGCGTCGGCATCGGAGGCGTGCTGGAGCCGCCCAACGCCGTGCCGGTCGTCATCGAGGACGAAGCGCTCATCGGCAGCCGGTCGATGATCGTCGAGGGTGCCCGGGTGGGGCAGGGCGCGGTCGTCGGAGCAGGCACGATCCTGTCGGGCACGATCCCGGTGATCGACGTGGAGACGGGCGAGGAGCTGGCCCGCGGCCGCATCCCCGACTGGTGCGTGGCGGTCGGGGGCACCAGGCAGAAGGAATACCCCGGAGGCACGTTCGGGCTGCCGTGCGTGCTGGTGATCAAGCGGCTGAAGCCGGGGCAGCGGCACGACAAAGCGGCGCTCAACGAGGTGCTGCGAGAACACGGAGTGAACACCTGATGCTGGACCTGACGCAGGACGTACGCGCGCTCACCGCCGCGATCGTGGACATCGAGTCGGTGAGCGGCGGCGAGCGGGCGCTGGCCGACGCAGTCGAGCGGGCCCTGTCCGCGCTGCCGCACCTGAAGGTGGACCGGTCGGGGGAGACCGTCGTGGCCCGCACCCATCTGGGACACGCCGAGCGCGTGCTGATCGCCGGGCACCTCGACACCGTGCCCGTGGCCGCCAACCTGCCCAGCCGGGTGGACGGCGATCTGCTGTACGGGTGCGGCACCTCCGACATGAAGGCCGGCGTGGCGGTCGCGCTCAAGCTGGCGGCCACCGTCCCCGCGCCCAACAAGGACGTGACCTACGTCTTCTACGACTGCGAGGAGGTCGAGGCCGAGCGCAACGGCCTCACCCGGGTGGCCAGGGACCATGCCGACTGGCTGCTGGCCGACTTCGCGGTGCTGATGGAGCCGACCGACGGCGTGATCGAGGGCGGCTGCCAGGGCACCTTGCGTGCCGACATCACGGTGACGGGCAAGCGGGCGCACAGCGCCAGGTCGTGGTTCGGGGTCAACGCCATTCACGGGATCGAGCCGGTGCTGGCCCGGCTGAACGCCTACGAGCCGCGCCGGCCGGTCGTGGACGCGCTCGAATACCACGAGGGACTCAACGCGGTCGGCGTGCGGGGCGGCGTGGCCGGCAACGTCATCCCCGACGAGTGCGTGGTGACGGTCAACTACCGGTTCGCGCCCGACCTGTCGATCGAGCAGGCGCAGGAGCACGTACGGGAGGTGTTCGACGGATTCGAGGTGAGCTTCGTGGACGCGGCGCCCGGGGCCAGGCCGGGGCTGACGCATCCGGTGGCGGCGGCGTTCACCGCGGCCGTCGGCGGCACGCCGCGGGCCAAGCTGGGGTGGACGGACGTCGCCCGGTTCTCCGCGCTGGGTGTGCCGGCCGTGAACTACGGGCCCGGCGATCCGAACCTCGCGCACCAGCAGGGCGAGTACGTCTCGCTCTCGAAGATCGTCGAGAGCGAGCTGGCCATGCAGGACTGGCTGACAAAATGAAAGTGGCCCTCCTCGCCGGCCATTTGGCGGGGAAGACCACTTTCAGTCCCGAGCAGCACCCTCGACGATTAGACGCGGGTAAGCCGAAATCCGGTTCCCTCGTTTTTTCAAGATTTTTTCTGCGATTGTTCTACCCCGCTTACCTGGGGTTTCGCCCACAGGGGGCAGTCTAGGCCGCTGAACGGGTAGGAGCGCGGGCCTGGACGCGGCCGCAGGCGAGAGGGACTAGCGTGATCCACATGGAACAAATACGTCGAGAACGCCGCCAGGGCCAGGCCGTGGTCCGCGGCAACCTCGTCCCCAGCTCCACGCACGACCAGCGGCTGCTCGCCCGCCAGGGACCCTCCGACTGGGTCCACATGGACCCGTGGCGGGTGATGCGCATCCAGTCGGAGTTCGTGGAGGGCTTCGGGCAGCTGGCCGAGCTGCCGCCGGCGGTCACGGTCTTCGGCTCGGCACGCACCGGCCCCGAGTCGCCCGACTACGGGATGGGCCGGGCCCTCGGGCGGGCGCTGGCCGAGGCCGGCTACGCCGTGATCACCGGCGGCGGGCCCGGTGTCATGGAGTCGGCCAACCGGGGCGCGAAAGACGTGGACGGCGCGATCTCGGTCGGGCTCGGCATCGAGCTGCCGTTCGAGCAGCGCATGAACGACTACGTGGACCTCGGCATCGAGTTCCGCTACTTCTTCGTGCGCAAGACGATGTTCGTGAAGTACTCGTGCGGCTTCATCGCCCTGCCCGGCGGCTTCGGCACGCTGGATGAGCTGTTCGAGGCGCTGACACTGGTGCAGACCCACAAGGTCACGTCCTTCCCCGTGGTGCTGATGGGCTCCGAGTTCTGGGGCGGGCTGCTGGAGTGGATCAAGGGCACCCTGCTCGGCAGTGGCAAGATCGCCTCCCACGATCTCGACCTGATCAGCGTCACCGACGACCCCGACGAGGCCGTGCGCATCATCGTGGACGCCGACCTGGCCCGCTCCCAGCAGCGCGAGGAAGAATTCGAGGCCGCCCACGTGCAGACCGCGGAGCCCCAATAGGCTTCATCCCCGTGAACATCTGCGTCTTCTGCGCCTCCAGCCTCCGCATCGACGACAAGTACATCGAGCTGGCCGGGCAGGTGGGCACCGAACTCGCCAAGCGCGGGCACACCCTCGTGAGCGGCGGCGCCACCGTCTCCTGCATGGGCGCCGTCACCTCGGCGGCCCGTGCGGCCGGCGGGCGCACGATCGGCGTGATCCCGCAGGTCCTGGTGGACATCGAGATCGCGGACGAGGAGTCGGACGAGCTGATCGTCACGGCCGGCATGCGCGAGCGCAAGGGCCTCATGGACGCCCGTTCCGACGCGTTCCTCGTGCTGCCCGGCGGCATCGGCACGCTGGAGGAGCTTTTCGAGATCTGGACCGCGCGCACGCTCGGCATCCACGACCGCCCCCTGGTCGTCCTCGACCCCTGGGGCCTGTACGAGCCGCTCAAGCAGCTGGTCAGCAACATGTACGACGAGGGCTTCACCCGGGCCGCGGTCTTCGACGCGATCTCCTGGACCACCACGGTCGAGGAGGCGCTCGCCCGCCTGGAGGCCCGCCTCCGGCCGGTCCGGCCGAGCGTCGCCGAGCTCGGCGAGTCCACCGGCTGACCAGCGCACTGTCCGCCCGGACAGGTACGGGCTGAGGCAAGTGCGGACCTCATGCCCCGATGGTATGAGTACGATGCCAATGTGCTGGTCATACTCGCCATCGCCGCCATCGCCATCTTGGCCTGCGTGGTCCTGGTCTCCCTCGGCAGGGGCGGAGAGCTGACCGAGTTCCCGCCGGACGTGCCGCCGCTCGACCTGCCCGAGCCGGGGCAGCTCACGGCGGTCGACTTCATGGCGCTCCAACTGCCGGTCAACCTCGTCGGCTACCACACGGCGAGCGTCGATGAGACCCTGCGCCGGGCCGCCAACGCGATCAGTGCCCGCGACACCAGGATCGCGGTGCTGGAGCAGCGGGTCTCCGAGCTGCTGTCCAGCCGGCTGCACGCGCGCCAGGAGGTGTACGCGGCACCGGGCGGCGCTCTGCGTACCGACCACTCGCCCGAGGCGCCGGCCGTCGCCAGGGAGCTGCCGGAGTCGGGCGATCCCATGTCGGCGAGCGGGACGACGGTGTCCTGGGACGAGGGCGCGAATGCGGCGCACGCGCCGGAAAGCCCGGAGTGGCGACTGCACACGGGCAACGGCGCGGCCTCCCCCGCTGAGGAGCCGTCCTCTGGGGAAGAGGCCGCCGACCGGCCGGACGACCTGGACCACAAGCCGGGCGACCTGGATGACAAGCCGGACGACCTGGATGACGAGCCGGACGAGGCGAAGCCCGGGGACGAGGCCGGCGCATCGGACGAGCCGGAGGGCGAGACCGGGGCCGCCGAGCAGCGCGTACGCGCCACGCTGGGCAAGGACGGGGACGAGCGTCCGTGACCGAGCCCATCCGCTGCAGCTGGACGGGCATGTCCGACCCGATGTACCTGACCTACCACGACGAGGAGTGGGGCCGCCCGGTCAAAGGCGACGACTCGGTCTTCGAGCGGGTCGCGCTGGAGGCGTTCCAGTCGGGTCTGTCGTGGCTGACGATCCTGCGTAAGCGGGAGAACTTCCGCGCCGCGTTCGACGGCTTCGCCATCGCCAAGGTGGCCGCCTATTCCGAGCGGGACGTGGAGCGGCTGCTCGGCGACGTGGGCATCGTACGCAACCGCGCCAAGATCGAAGCGGCTGTCCACAACGCCAGGGCCGCGCTCGACCTCCCCGACGGCCTGTCGGAGCTGGTGTGGCGCTTCGCCGACCCGGACGCGCCGGTGCCGAAGTCGATGGCCGACGTGCCCGCCACCACGCCCGGCTCCAAGGCGCTGGCCAAGGAGCTGAAGAAGCACGGCTTCAGGTTCGTCGGCCCGACCACGGCCTACGCGCTGATGCAGGCCATCGGCCTGGTCAACGATCATCTCGAGGATTGCGTGGCGCGTACACGGTGAGCTCGGCCGTGTGGGTGCGCCCGAGCGAGCCGCCGAGCGCGACGGTGACGGCCGGATGTGCTCCCGGCCGTACCGAGACGGTGTCGTCGGCCCGGGCGACGCCGCGCGCCGGGCGGTCGAGCGTCACGGTCACGGCGTCCACCGTCCTGCTCGGATCGGCCACGGCCACCAGGATCCGCCCGCTGGTCCGCCGTACGAGCAGCGCGCAGGGCGCGTCCACGCGGACGCCGTCGACCTCGCCCGCCGCCCAGAACGTGGCCGCCAGTAACCCGCGCATGCGCACGGCCTGGACCTGCGGCGAGTTGGCCACCACCCGGATGGGACGCGACCCGCGGAAGGCGCGCGTGCGCTCGCGTGAGGCGTTGGGCAGCAGCACGTAGGCGTAGGAGGCGTCCACGGGGTCGATGCCGTGGTCGAACCAGAAGGTCACGTAGCGTCGCGTGACGGGGTGGGATGCGCCGCGTGTGTCCTCGCCCTTGTTGATCTCGCGCCACCTGGCCGTCCGCTTCTCCACCAGGGTCAGCGCCCCGTCCAGCACGTAGCCGCCGACCCCTGGCAGGTGCGCCCAGCCGTCCCCCAGGTACGGCTCCGCGTCCGTGGCGCGGTTCTCCACCACGGTCTCGACGCCGTGGCCGCCGGAGCCTGTGATGCCGCTGCCCAGCGCCACTACGGCCGTGTCCAGGCAGAACCAGGACTTGCGTGCCCGCAGGCCGCTCCCGTCGCCGGCCAGCTCCATGGCGGCGGCGCCGTACCGGCCCTCGAGCACCGCGCCGCCGGCCCACGCGTTGTCCGGGCGGTAGGCGCGGAACGACAGGTCCTCGCGCTCGCGCGTGTCCACCGTGGTGCCCGGCAGCCGGTACGGGTTCACCGTCGGCCAGAATTCCTCGCCGTACTGGCCCAGCTCGCCCGTGTAGAGGTAGGTCATGCCGTCGCCGGTGTACCACCCGTGCAGGTTCTCCCCGTTGATCGCCTCGTAGGCGGCGATCCGCCGCGACGACAGGCTGATCGCGAACGACCAGCCGGGCCGCCGGTGCACCACCCGGTCCATCGACGGGAACACGAAGTGCCCCACCGGCCCCGCCGCGGCGTCGATCGTCGTGTCGTCCAGCACCGCGACCGCGCGCCGCGTCTCCGGCACGTCCGCCTGCTCCAGGTAGGGCCGGTTGCCGCCGCGCTCGATCCAGCCCTTGGCCAGCTCCGCGAACCGGCCCCGGTACGGCTCCGGCGCGCAGCGCGCGAGCAGCAGCACGGCGCCGATCGCGGCGTGCCCGGCCACGCGGTCGGAGAACCTCTGGCGGGTGACCGCCCGCCCCCTCACGGTGTCCATCAGCAGCCCGTCGTGCATGAACGGGGCGAAGGACCGCTCGACCGCGTCGAGCACCACCGCCCGCCCGGGATCGCTCACCTCCCAGGGCGATCCGTGGAGCAGCGCCAGCGTGCCGGCGACCGCGATGAGCAGGGACAACCCGTACGAGCCTGTGTAGGCCACGTCCTCGTGCTGGATGAATGACCCGTCGCGGTAGAAGCCGTCGCCGGACTCGACGTAGTGGAACACGCCGCCCCGCACGTCGGACAGCCCGTCGCGGGCCGCCGCCAGCTTGGCGGCGCTGTGCCCGGCCACGCCGCGCAAAGCGACGATGAACGCCTTGTCCGCCAGGTTCGCCCCGGCCTCGCACGCCGCGGGGTTGCCCGCGCGGTGGCCGGCGTCAGGGCAGAACCGGTCGATCGCCCCCAGGTACGCCGCCCGCCTGCCGGCGTCGAGCCGGTCCCCGAGCAGCACGCATGTCCGGCTCAGCTCCGCAGGCGTGCCGATCTCCCAGAACCACCAGTTGCCCGTCTCCGGGAGCCGCTCGTTGTAGTGGCGCTCGTGGAGCAGGTCGAGCGCGGCCACCACGCGTGCCGCGACGGCGTCGTCGCCGTGCTGCGCGGTGCCCGGCGTGGCCCAGGCCGTCGCGATCCGCCGCAGGCGGCCGTAGCTGCCGGTCACGTTGCCCGGACTGCCGTCCAGCGGGAGATCCGGCCAGGTCAAGCCGGGTGTCATCGCGGCCACCCAGCCACTGGCCCGCTCGCTGAGCCTGGCCAGGGGAGCGGCGTAGACGGGATCGGAGGCGTCGATGTCGCCGCCGGTGAGCAGGTCGAGCGCGGTCGCCCTGAGTGCGTCGAAGTCGTGCATCCGATGGTCGCGTCACTCGCCGCGGAACGTGGGGCGTTCCTTGGCGAGGAAGGCGCGGGTGGCGTTCAGATGGTCTCGGGTGGCGGCGCATTTGTCCTGGAGTTCGGCTTCCACGGCCAGTGAGTCCGGCAGCGAGTGCGTCGCCGAGTAGGCCAGCGCTCGCTTGGTCGCCGCGTACGCCAGGGTTGGGCCCTGCGCGAGGCGCGCCGCCAGCTCGTGTGCCGTCTTCAGCACGTCGTCCGCGGGCACCACGCGCGTGACCAGCCCCAGCTCCAGCGCGCGGGACGCGTCGAGCGGCTCGCCCAGCAACATCAGCTCGGCGGCGCGGCCGGGCCCCACCAGGCGCTGCAGCGTCCACGACGCGCCCGAGTCCGGCGCCAGGCCGATCCCGGCGAACGCCAGCGCGAACTTGGCCTTCTCCGAGGCGACCCGCAGGTCGCAGGCGAACGCCAGGGACGCGCCCGCGCCGGCGGCCACGCCGTTGACCGCGGCCACCACCGGCTTGGGCATGGTGGTGATCAGCTCCACGATCGGGTTGTAGTGCCGGTGAACGGTGCCGGCCAGACCGCGGCCCGCCTCCAGGTTGTCGGCGTGCTCGCGCAGGTCCTGGCCCGCGCAGAAGGCCCGTCCCGCGCCGGTGAGCAGAACGGCCCTGATCGCGGGGTCGCCCGCGGCCCGGCGCACCGCGTCGAGCAGGGCGTCCTTGAGCTCGGCGGTCAGCGAGTTCATCGCGTCGGGACGGTCGAGCGTGATGACGGCGACGGCGTCGGCCATGTCGTAGCGGATCAAATCAACTCCCTGTCGACGAACGCGGCGGCTGCGGGAAGCAGCCGGGCGGCCTCCTGCTCGAAATAGGCCCTGGCCTTCTCACCCGGCCAGCCGGCGGGCAGCAGCTCGGGTGGCAGGCCGGGATCGCGGAACAGGAAGTTGCGCCATCCGTGCACGAGCCTGCTCCTGGCCGCGAACACCTGGTCGTCCTGGGCCGATTCGGGCAGCGTGCTGATCAGCGTGACAGCCTCGGCGTGCCACTGCTCGTACGCCTCGCCGATGGCCGTCAGATCCCACGCCCGCGCCACCAGCTCGCGCGGGTCGCCCTCCAGCGCCGCGTCGAACCTGTCGGCCCGCACGCGCTCGCTCTCCAGCAGGTTGTCCAGCTCGATCGACGAGCGTGGACCGATCCAGGTCGTCTCCGACAGCGCCGCGTAGCCAAGGAACGTCAGGTCGGCCCGCAGCCGCTCTCTGCGCGGCCGCTCCTTGACCGCCTCCAGGACGATCATGTGCCAGCGGCCGTGCCAGGTGAGGGTCCCGGCTCGGTAAATTCTCAAGGCCGCCTCATCGAGCCGCCTGACGCATTTCGGCGTGAGCCCGTACCCGGCGCCTTGAGTGAGCCTGATCGGCCGCAGCCAGCCTTGCCGCACCATGCGCGAGACGGCCGTGCGGACGGCGGGAGCCGCTATTTCCAGGGGTTTCATGAGCCGGACGAGCGCGGCGACGGACGCCTGTCCGCCGCGCGAGATCAGGTGGTCTCCGTAGAGATCGAAGAGGGCGGCGCGAGCGTGCACGCAGTCCAGTTTGGACGTCCTTGCACTCCGCGACAACGCATTCTGGGAGGAGATCGTTACCCATGAGCGCTCTCGATGCGGGAGAATGGGACATCACAGAAGACGTGAATGCGCCGACCACCCCCTCGGGAGGTCGGAATCGCGGGGCCGCGGGAGCCCAAGGCAGGAAGGGATGCACGCATGGCGGCGATGAAGCCGCGGACCGGCGATGGTCCGCTCGAGGTCACCAAGGAAGGGCGCGGCATTGTCATGCGGGTCCCCCTGGAGGGTGGCGGCCGGCTCGTCGTGGAGATCTCCGCCGACGAGGCAAAGGCGCTCGGTGAGGCGTTGAAGAACGTCGTCGGCTGAGCGCTCCCGAGAGACCACCTGATCCACGACCCTGGCGTAGTCCGGCGCCAGGGTCGCTGACGTTCAAGGAGAGATCTTCCGTGCCCATTGAGACCACTGCCTCGGTGGTCGCCGAGGTTTCCGACGACGCCGATCTGCTGGCCGTCCCTTATGCCTCCGATCTCGACCCCGCTCATGTGGTCGAGCTCCACGTGCCGGTGCGCGACCTGCTGTCCCACTACGAGGCCAAGGGGGAGGCCGGGGAGATCGTCGAGGTGCCGGTGGCCCGGGCCGGCGGCGTGGGCCGGGTCCTGTTCTACGGCGTCGGCGACGGGTCGCCGCGTGCCCTGCGCAGGGCGGGAGCCGCACTGGTCCGCAGGGTCAAGGGCAGGGACACGCTGTCCGTGGTGGCGCCGGAGGGCGACGTGGCGGCGTTCGCCGAGGCGGCGCTGCTGGCGGCGTACTCGTTCAAGATCGGTAACGAGGGCAAGAAGCCCGTGCGGGCACTGGCGCTCGCCGGGGCCGACGAGGCCGCCGTGGGCCGCGCGCAGACCGTGGCCCAGGCGGTGGCGCTGGCCCGCGACCTGGCCAACACGCCGTCCTCGGTCAAGAACCCCGCCTGGCTCGCCGAGCGCGCCGCCGAGAGCGACCTGCCGGTGCGGGTCTGGGACGAGGAGCAGCTGCAGGCTGACGGGTTCGGCGGCATCCTGGCCGTCGGGCGGGGCTCGGCCAGCCCGCCCAGGCTCATCCAGATCTCCTATACGCCCGCCGAGCCGTCCGACCGCCACGTGGTGCTCGTGGGCAAGGGGATCACGTTCGACTCCGGCGGGTTGTCGCTCAAGCCCACCGACAACATGAAGACCCAGAAGACCGACATGGCGGGCGGGGCCGTCGTGATCGCCGTCCTGGGCGCGCTGGCGCGGCTGGGCGCGCCCGTACGGGTCACCGGGCTGATCGCCGCCGCCGAGAACATGCCGTCGGGCACCGCTCAGCGGCCCACCGACGTCATCAAGCACTACGGCGGCCGCACGGTCGAGGTGCTCAACACCGACGCCGAGGGGCGGCTCGTGCTGGCCGACGCGCTCGCCTACGCCGACGCGGCGCTCGACCCCGACGCGGTCGTGGACATCGCCACGCTCACCGGGGCGATCAGCGTGGCGCTCGGCCGCAACGTGGGCGCCGTCTACGCCACCGACGACGTGCTGGCCAAGGAGCTCGTGGACGCCGGGCAGACCAGTGACGACCTGCTGTGGCGGATGCCGCTGATCGAGGACTACACGCCCGCGCTGGAGTCGTCGATCGCCGACCTGGCCAACGTGGAGGTGGGGTCGAGGTTCGGGGCCGGGTCCATCACGGCGGCGTTGTTCCTGCGGGAGTTCGCGGGCCGGCGGCCGTGGGCGCATCTCGACATCGCCGGGGTCGGGCGCAGCACTGTGGACGAGGGCACGCTCAGCAAGGGGGCCACGGGCTTCGGCGTACGGGTCCTCTTGGAGTGGCTCACCCGTTCCTGACCACCGGCTCTCGCCGGAGAGACCCGCCGGTCCCCTTCGGGTCTCCCAGAGGGACCGGTGCCGAAGTGCGTGGACGAGGCTAGTCGGAGACCTTGACGGCGGCGAGCAGGCCGTCGCCCAGGGGCATGAGCACCGAGCGCAGGCGGTCGTCCGACTGCACCAGCTTGCCCACCTCGCGCAGCGTCACCGTCTCCGGGTCGCGTTGCGCGGGATCGGCCACACGGTTGTGCCACAACATGTTGTCGAAGGCCACGATCCCGCCCACCCGCAGCAGCCGGACCGCCTCGGCGAGGTAGTCGGCGTACTCCTGCTTCGCGCCGTCGGCGAACACCATGTCATAGCCACCGTCTGACAGTCGCGGCAGCACGTCGAGCGCCCGCCCCGAGATGAGCCGCACCCGCCCCCCGGAGAATCCCGCCTCCGCGAACGCCTGCCGGGCCAGCCTCTGGTGCTCGGGCTCGACGTCGACACTCGTCAGCGTGCCGTCGGCCCGCATGCCGCGCAGCAGCCACAGACCGGAGACGCCGCATCCCGTGCCGATCTCCACGACCGACTTGGCGTTGACAGCCGTGGCGAGGAAGCACAATGCCGCCCCGCCACCGGGAAGGATGGGTGTGGCCCCCATCTCCAGCCCGCGCTGCCGCGCCGCGTGGATGATCTCATCCTCGTGATGAAACTGCTCCGCATAGGCCAGAGTGGCCTCCACCTGACTGGTCATCGGCCGCCTCCCCCCACTTTCGTGCGATTGGTCGCAAAGGGTCATACAGGTGATTGGCACCGATCGCAGCCTAGGGGAGACACGCCGGGACGGGAACTCAGGAGGGTCCCGAGGCGTTGCAGGTTTAAACGGGCTTTGCCGGTCCGCAGGGCAGGCAGTGCGCACGAAGGGACGAAACCAGGCACTATGGCGATAGCGGTGGTCCCAGAGAGAGGAGTTCTGGTGGACGAAAGCGACCACCAGACGAATGCTCCCGTGTCGTCTGACTGGACGCCTCCTACGTGGGAGGAAGTCGTGCGGACCCATTCCGCACGCGTGTATCGGCTTGCGTACCGGCTGACCGGCAACGTTCACGATGCCGAGGACCTCACTCAGGAGGTCTTCGTCCGGGTTTTCAGGTCGCTGTCAAGCTACACCCCCGGCACGTTCGAGGGGTGGCTGCACCGGATCACGACGAACCTGTTCCTCGACATGGCGCGGCGCAAGCAGCGCATCAGGTTCGAGGGACTGGCCGACGACGCCGCCGAGCGGCTGCGCGGCCGGGAGCCGTCACCGGCGCAGGCGTTCGACGACGCCCACCTGGAGCCCGACATCCAAGCAGCCCTCGATGCACTCGCACCCGAGTTCCGGGCCGCGATCGTGTTGTGCGACATCGAGGGCCTGTCCTATGAGGAGATCGCGGCCACGCTCGGCGTCAAGCTGGGTACGGTCCGAAGCCGTATTCACCGTGGCCGGGCGCAGTTGCGGGAGGCGCTCGAGCATCGGGCCCCGCGCAATTCTCAACTCCCCCCGACCGTGATCCGTGGGGAGGAAGTCTGACATGGCTCATCTTGGAGAACGTCTTTCCGCGCTCGTCGATGGGGAGCTCAACCACCACGAACGCGAGCGCGCGCTGGCGCATCTGACCTTCTGCGCTGACTGCCGGCACGAGGTCGAGTCGATGCGGGCGCTGAAGTCGCGCCTGCGCTCGCTCGACACCCCGGCGATGCCCGCCGACCTGACGATGTCCCTGCTCCGGATGGCGGAGCCGGGTGGTCCGCTGCCGCCGAGGGAGCGCCCTTTCCCGGCGCGTACGTTCGGGGGAGTGCCCATCCCTGGGCCGCACAGCATCGCTCCCCTGGACAACCGCCCGCGCAGGGACGCGACTGGTGGGGCTGCGGGCCCTGGACGCGCTGGTAGGCGGCGGAGCGGCTACGTCGCGGTCGGCGTGGTCTCGGCCGCCGTGGCGCTCGGGACGTTCTTCGCCGTCTCCGGCACGGGGCAGGATCCCAGGACGCCGCCGGTCGAGTTGTGGAAGGTGCAGCAGTCGCCGACCAACTCGCCATCGATCGCCACTCCGTAACGTCCGGATATGCCGGTGATGACTCCTATTGGCGTAGTTGCCGACTCTAAGGGCATACGATCTGGGTTCGGGATTTGTTACGTCTGGGCGGAACGATCTGCTTTATAACCCTCGTATGCCGCAAGAGTGAGGATTGCGGTGGCCGAGCCAAGGAGTGGTGAGACTTAGATGACCGACGAGACGCGCCCCACCGAAGGACGCACGCCGTCGGACTACCCCGAACCACTGGGGCGGCCGGAGTTCCTGCCCGCGGAGCATCCGGCCGATCAGCCGGGCCAGCGGCCGGAACCACCCGCCTCGTTCGGCGCGTCATGGGGCGACCCGTCAGGGCGTTCCGAGGTCGCCGGCGCGCCGCCGTACGAGAGTCGCTCGTACGACGCCGCCCCCCGGCCTTCCTACGGCAGCCCATCCTTCTCCACCGACAACCCCTACGGCTCCACCGACAACCCGTACGGCGGGACGTCTTCCTACGACGGCGCCTCTTCGTACGACGGCCCCTCTTCGTATGGCGGGCCGGACAACGGCACGCGGTCGTACGAGAGCCCGTCCTTCGGCGGGCCTTCTGACGGCGGCACCCGGTCATACGAGAGTCCTTCATTCGGCCCTCCCGACGGTGGCCCGTCCTACGGCAGTTCCTCCTACGGCGGTCCGTCCTTCGACCGGTCGGACAGCGGTCCATCGTTCGGTGCACCCGACGGCGGTCCCGCGTTCGACCGGTCGGACAGCGGTCCTTCGTTCGGTGCACCCGACGGTGCTCCTGTGCTCGGCGGGTCGGACAGTGGTCCTTCGTTCGGTCGGCCCGACGGTGCTCCTGTGTTCGGCCGGCCCGACGGTGCTCCTTCGTTCGGCGGGTCGGACAGTGGTCCTTCGTTCGGTCGACCCGACGGTGGTCCTTCGTTCGGCGGACCGGACAGCGGGGGGCGGTCTTATGACAACCCGCCGTTCGGTGGCGGTGGCGCACCGCCGCCTCCGCCACCGCGCCCGCTCGGCATGGGCCCCGGGTGGGGGCCGCCGCCTCCGGGCGGGCAGGGACCGGGCGCGACGGCCCGGCGTGGTCCGGGCCTCGGCGTCCTGGTCGCGATCGCCGTGACCATCGCCCTCCTGGCCTCCGCGCTCGGCAGCGTCGGCACGTACGTGCTCACCAAGCCGAGCAGCGGCAACGACCCCTCCTACAGCCTCGGACCGCTGCCGACCGGCGCCACCAACCGCGCGCCTGACTCGGTGGCGGGCGTGGCCGCGCGGGTGCTGCCCAGCGTGGTCTCGCTCGAGGTCGGCAACGGCTCCAGCACCGAGGGCGCGTCCGGGTCCGGGTTCCTGATCAAGAACGGGTACGTGGTCACGAACAACCACGTGGTCTCCCTGGCCGCGCAGGGTGGCGAGATCCAGATCATGTTCAGCAACCGGAAGACCACCTCGGGCCGCATCGTCGGCCGTGACCCGGGCTCCGACCTGGCCGTGGTCAAGCCGGAGGAGACGTTCGGCACCCCGGAGATCACTCTGGGCAACTCCGACCAGGTGGTGGTCGGCGACCCGGTGATCGCCATCGGCTCGCCGCTGGGCCTGACGGGCACGGTCACCACGGGCATCGTCAGCTCGCTCAACCGCCCGGTCATCGCCGGTGACGAGACCGGCACCGGCAACGAGGAGCCCGCGTACATCAGCGCCATCCAGACGGACGCCGCCATCAACCCAGGCAACTCGGGTGGGCCGCTGGTCAACAGCCGGGGCGAGGTCGTCGGCGTGAACTCGGCCATCGCCACTCTCGGCCGGTCGGTGAACAGCCAGAGCGGCAGCATCGGGCTGGGCTTCGCGATCCCGGTCAACCAGACGCGGCGGGTGGCGGAGGAGCTGATCAGCACTGGGCGTGCCAAGCGTCCGAAGATCGGCATCGTGCTGGACAAGGACTATCGGGGGCAGGGCGTGAAGATCGCGTCCGAGCCCGCCGCGGGGCGGCAGCCGGTGGACGCCGGCGGGCCCGCAGACAAGGCCGGGCTCAAGGCCGGTGACATCATCCTGGAGATCGACGGGCTGGCGTTGCAGGACGGGAACGAGCTCATCGCGCTGATCCGGAGCAAAGAGCCGGGGTCCAAGATCACCATCAAGTACCAACGCGACGGCCAGGAACGCACCGCCACGCTGGTCGTGGTTGCCGAGGACGAGCCGACGCCGTCGCCTTCTTAAGGACAATTTAGTTCCTTTACGGCGGGGCCACGTTGGCTCCAAGCGTCGACGCTGGTGGCCGGCCCTCCAGGGGGGACGGTTACCAGCTTCACCGGCGGGCCGCCGTTACGGCGTCCGGGCACCGGCGTCTTCGGGCCCATCCTGGGCGCCGTCCCTTTGCGCCGAGCCCCACCGCACACCACCCCGCCGACCCGGCGCTCCAGCGCTCCTAGGACTCGTGCGGCCCCTAACTCGTCGCCGGTCGCCTGTGCGCCTGTGCATGAGCCGGCCCCATCGTGGCTGGCTGTGGCCGTGAACTCTACGGGCGGCGTCCGTACGGAAAGCGGGGGTTTGGTGCGCTGGCGAAGGAAGCTGGGGAGGGGCGGTCGAGCTATGGCTGGGAGCCCTTAGTCTGTGGGTAGGCCGGGGTTGTCCTCGGAATGGTTGGACGGCTGTAGGAGCTCACGGTGTTCGGACTCGGGTGGGCGGAGATCGGGGCGCTGATCGTGCTGGCGCTGCTCGTCTTCGGTCCCGAAAAACTGCCTCAGGCCGCCGCACAGGCAGGCAGGACGCTGCGCAATCTGCGCCGGATGGCCAACAACGCCCGCGACGACCTGCGCGCCGGCCTGGGCCCGGAGTTCCAGAACTTCGACCCGGCCGACCTCAACCCGCGTAACTTCGTCCGCAAGCACCTCCTCGACGACATCGAGGAAGACTGGAACGACAAGCCGAAGGAGCTGGAGCCCGCCACGACGGCCCCGTACACGCCGGACCCGGTCGTGGACGAGCTGGGTTACGGTGAGCTTCCGCCCTACGACTCGGAAGCGACCTGACGGCCAGGCCGCGAGTAAAGTTCTGAGTGTGAGCGACATCACCGCGGCCATCGAGGAAGGCGCCAAGAAGTCCAGCATCCTCTGGCTCACCCTTGACCGGCCCCGCCTGGCCTGGCATGCCTGGCACGACGGGGCGATCTACCTGGTGACCGGCGGTGAGGAGCAGCGGCTGCCGGGTCTGGAGGCCCTCGAGCGGGTTCACGTGACTCTGCGGAGCAAGGACAACGGCGCCCGGCTGGTGGAGTTCGACGCGGCGGTGTCGGTGGTCGATCAGGCCGCGGCGGCCGACGCCGTTGCGGTGCTGGCCAAGGAGCGGCTCAACGCCCTCGACAGCGAGCACCTCACCGAGCGCTGGGCCGGCGAGTCCGTCGTCCTGCGCCTCACCCCCGACATCGGCGAGACCGCCGAGACCTCCGCGACGACTCCGGGGCGTTAGGCCCGGACGGTCACGGGCTCCTCGGCCGGCGCGGCCGGGGACGGCTGAGGGGAGGCGGTGGCGGTCTGGGCCAGGAGGGCGCCGGACAGGACGATCAGGCCGCCGACGATCTGGAAGAGGCCGAGCGTCTCGCCGAGCAGCGCCCAGGCCACCAGCGCCCCGCCGATGACCTCAAGGGACGCGACTGTGGCGCCCACCGCGGCCGACAGCCGCCGCACGGCGTTCACCCCCAGGATGTACGCGGTCACGGTGGCGATCAGCACCATCCACAGGTACGCGGCGAGCACCGGCAACGTCAGCCCGTCCCCCGACGGCGTGGCCGAGGCGGTGAAGGCGTCCCACGGGATGTTCCAAGGACGCGCGAACGGGATCAGCACCACCGCCGCCCCCGCCATCCCCCAGGCGATCAGCCCGAGCGGATCCACGTCGTCGCCGAAACTATCGCTCATGATGAAATATCCGGCACAGCACGCCCCGGCCAGCAGCCCCAGCAGCAGGCCCAGCGCGTCCAGCCGCAACCCCTGCCACGCCTCCACGACGATCCCGAGGCCCACGACCGCGACGACCGCGCCCACGTAGGCGGCCCGCGCGAGCCGGATCTTCCGCACCACCCGTACCCACGCCACCACCATCACCGGAGCCATGAACTCCAGCAGCAACGCGATTCCCACGGGCAGCCGCGTGATCGCGACGAAGTACAGCGCCTGCACCCCGGCCACCGCCATGACCGCGTACAGCGCGAAGAACGGCAACCTCGACCGCGGGATCCGCAGCGCCTGCGGCCGCACCACGGCCAGCACGGCGAGCAGCAGCAGCCCCGCGCCCGCCATCCGCGTCCAGACAGCCTCGATCGGCGCCAGTCCGGCGGTGATGAGGTATTTGGCCATGGGACCCGAGAACGCGAAACACCACGAAGACACGAACGCGAGCGCCAGCCCCGCATACCTCATCGCACACCACCTGCTACGTAATGACCGTTAACCAGGTTTGATACTGACACGCCGGGCGTCCCGGGCGCAACGGGGCGTCGCTGTTAGCCTGGCCACGTGAAGATCTTCGTGGCCCGGCTGCCGGGGACCCCGGTCTTCGACCCGGCAGGGGATCAGATCGGCCGGGTCAGGGACGTCGTGGTCGGCCTGCGCATCGGCCGCCGGCCCACCGTGCACGGCCTGGTGGTGGAGGTGCAGCCGCGCCGCCGGGTGTTCCTGCCCATCACCCGCGTACGCCGCATCGAGCCGGGCGCCGTCGTCTTCACCGGCCGCATCAACATGCGCAGGTTCGAGCAGCGCGGCACCGAGACGCTGGTCGTCGGCGAGATGCTGGACCTGGCCGTACGCGTCGAGGACGAGCCCATGACGGTCTACGACCTGGCCATGGAGGAGATCAAGCCGTCCACCTGGGAGATCACCGAGGTCGCCGTCTACAAGGGCAGGCGGCGCGAGCCGCGCATCGTGGACTGGAGCGAGGTGTCGGGGTTCGACAAGCTCCAGAAGGACCAGGGGGCGGCGGGGCTGATCGCGGCGTTCGAGTCGATGCGCGCCGCCGACATGGCCAGCGCCCTGCACGAGCTGCCGAGCAAGCGGCGCGTGGAGATTGCCCGCGCGCTCAACGACGACCGGCTGGCCGACGTGCTGGAGGAGCTGCCGCCCGACGACCAGATCGTCATCCTCGGCACGCTGGAGCCGGAGCGGGCGGCCGACGTCCTGGAGGAGATGGGCCCCGACGACGCCGCCGACCTGCTGCACGACCTGCCCGACGAGCAGGCGGCCAGGCTGCTGGCGCTGATGGAGCCGGACGAGGCGGACCCGGTGCGGCGGCTGCTGACCTATCCGGAGGACAGCGCGGGCGGCGTGATGACCAGCGAGCCGGTGATCCTGCCGCCCACCGCCACGGTGGCCGAGGCGCTTGCGAACATCAGGCAGCAGGACCTGACGCCCGCCGTCGCGGCCCAGGTCTACGTGACCCGGCCGCCCACCGAGACGCCGACGGGGACGTACCTGGGCGTCTCGCACTTCCAGCGGCTGCTGCGCGAGCCGCCGTCCACGCTGCTCGGCGCGGTGCTCGACCCGTCGATCGACCCGATCAGGCCGGCGTTCACGCTGATCGAGGTCACCGCCTACTTGGCGCACTACAACCTCGTCGCGGCCCCGGTCGTGGACGAGCTCGGCAGGCTCGTCGGCGCGGTGACCGTGGACGACGTCCTGGACCACCTGCTACCCGAGGACTGGCGCGAGGAGGCCCCGTCATGACCGCCGAACGACTGGACCAGCCCCGTGCGCTGCGCCGCTCGCTGCGGCCGCACTACGACCCGGAGGTTTTCGGCCGCCTGTCGGAGCGGATCGCCCGCTTCCTCGGCACGGCCAGGTTCCTCGTCTACATGACCGTGTTCGTGACGGTCTGGGTGAGCTGGAACTTCGTTGCACCCCCGAACCTCAGGTTCGACCCGTACCCGTTCATCTTCCTCACGCTCATGCTGTCGCTGCAGGCCAGCTACGCCGCGCCGCTCATCCTGCTGGCCCAGAACCGGCAGGCCGACCGGGACCGTATCCAGTACGAGCACGACCGCGAGGTCGCCGATCGTAACCAGGCCGAGATCGAGTACTTGACCCGCGAGATCGCCGGGCTGCGCATGGCGATCAACGAGGTCGCCACCCGCGACTACCTGCGCGCGGAGCTCGGCCGGCTGCTGGACGAGCTCAAGGAGCCGCGCCGCTGATGTTCAGCTTGCCGAGCATGGCCCGGATCTGGGCGATCTCGCCGGCGCCGAGCATGTCGAGGAACTGGGCCCTGATGCCGCGCAGGTAGGTCGGCGTCGCCTCGGCCAGCCGGGCGGCGCCGGCGTCCGTCAGCACCGCGAACAGCCCGCGGGCGTCGTCCGCGCACGCCTCCCGCGACACCAGCCCGTCACGTTGCAGCCGGTCGATGAGCCTGGTCAGGCCGCTGCGGGAGAGCAGCACGCGGTCCGCGAGATCGTTCATGCGCAGCCGCCGCTCTGGCGCCTCGGCCAGCTGCATGAGCACCTCGTAGGAGGCCAGCGGCAGATCGTGGGCGACGAGCAGCTCCGCCTCCAGGTGGCGGGTGATGCGCACCTGGGCACGCTGCAGCAGCCGCCAGACCGTCAGCTCCTCGACGGTCAGGCCGTCGTCGCGCAGGAGAGTCACGGAGTAACCTTAAGACGTTGTTGCACAGACATCTAACAGCACGGATTAATCCAGCGCAGCCTCCGGTTCATACCATTGAGGGGCATCCTCGCTGGCGTCCAGCGCCTGTCACCCATATATCGACATAGCCGACTAAGGAGGTACGGCACTCCTTCGTGCCGAGACTTCGATGGCACCAACCCAGGAACTGGTGACGGCGGCCCTGTCCACCGTCATCGACCCCGAGATCCGTCGCCCGATCACGGACCTCGAGATGGTCAAGAGCATCGAGATCGCTCCCGATGGGGCGGTGCGTGTGGGCGTCTACCTCACCGTGTCCGGATGTCCGATGAAAGACACCATCCGGCGCGACGTGACGAACGCCGTCTCCAAGGTCGAAGGCGTGACCGGCGTCCAGATCGAGCTCGACGTCATGAGCACCGAGCAGCGCAAGAAGCTGCAGACCATGCTGAGGGGCAACCGCGGGCCTGAGAAGGAGATCCCGTTCAACCAGCCGGGCTCGCTGACCCGCGTGTTCGCGGTGGCCAGCGGCAAGGGCGGTGTCGGCAAGTCGTCGGTGACGGTCAACCTGGCCGCCGCCATGGCCGCGAGCGGCCTCAAGGTCGGCATCGTCGACGCCGACATCTACGGCCACAGCGTTCCTCGCATGCTGGGCGCCGCCGAGAAGCCCACCAAGGTCGAGGACATGATCATGCCGCCGGTGGCGCATGACATCAAGGTCATCTCGGTCGGCATGTTCAAGCCCGAGGGCAACACGCCGGTGGTCTGGCGCGGGCCGATGCTGGACCGGGCGCTCCACCAGTTCCTCGCCGACGTCTACTGGGGCGACCTCGACGTCCTCCTGCTCGACCTGCCCCCGGGCACCGGCGACATCGCCATCTCCGTGGCCCAGCGGCTGCCGTCGGCCGAGATCCTGGTCGTGACGACACCGCAGATGGCCGCCGCCGAGGTGGCCGAGCGGGCCGGATCCATCGCGGCCCAGACCCACCAGCAGATCGCCGGCGTCATCGAGAACATGGCGTGGCTGCCCTGCCCGCACTGCGACGAGCGCGTCACTGTGTTCGGCGAGGGCGGCGGCCAGATCGTGGCCGACGCGCTGACCCGCACGCTGGGGGCCAGGGTGCCGCTGCTCGGCCAGGTGCCGATCGACCTGCGGCTGCGCGAGGGCAGCGACGAGGGCAAGCCGCTGGTCCTGACGGACCCCGACTCGCCGGCGGCGGCCGAGCTGCTCAAGATCGCTTCCGGGCTGAGCAAGCGTTCCTCCAGCCTGAAGGGACTCCAACTGGGCCTGGCTCCCCGCGGCTGAGCCACCTGGTGGCGGGTTCCTCCCCGTGGCGGAACCACTTGTTCCCGTCCCCACACCCGTGCGGGCACGGCACCATGTCTGGACGGCCCTCGCGCCGTGGCGACGACCTCGGGACAGTAGCGTGTGGCGCATGCGCTCACGTCGTTCGGTTCTCGCGGTGCCCGGCAGCAACCCGCGTTTCCTGGAGAAGGCCCAGACCCTCCCCGTCGACGAGGTCTTCCTCGACCTGGAGGACTCCGTCGCGCCGGCCGCCAAGGAAGAGGCACGGGCGAACGTCGTGGCGGCGCTGCGCGAGGGCGACTGGACCGGCAAGACGAGGGTGGTCAGGGTCAACGACCTCACGACGCAGTGGACGTATCGGGACGTGATCGAGACCGTCGAGGGCGCCGGGGAGTTCCTCGACTGCGTGATGCTGCCCAAGGTGCAGGACCCCACTGAGGTCATCTGGCTGGACACGCTGCTCACCCAGATCGAGAAGGCCATGGGGTACGCCGTCGGCCGCATCGGCATCGAGGCGCAGATCGAGAACGCCCGCGGCCTGGTGAACGCCGACGCCATCGCCGGGTCGTCCCGGCGCCTGGAGACGCTGGTGTTCGGCCCCGCGGACTTCATGGCCTCGATCAACATGCGCACGCTCGTCGTCGGCGAGCAGCCGCCCGGCTACGACGAGGGCGACGCCTACCACTACATCCTCATGCGCCTGCTCATGGCGGCCAGGACGCACGATCTGCAGGTGATCGACGGGCCCTACCTGCAGATCAAGGACGTCGACGGCTTCAGGCGGGTGGCCAGGAGGTCGGCGGCGCTCGGGTACGACGGCAAGTGGGTGCTGCATCCCTCCCAGGTGGACGTGGCCAACGAGGTGTTCTCGCCGGCGCAGGAGGACTATGACCACGCCGAGCTCATCCTGGAGGCGTACGACTACTACACCACCGTCGAGAAGCGCGGCGCGGTCATGCTGGGCGACGAGATGATCGACGAGGCCTCGCGCAAGATGGCGCTCGTCGTGGCCGCCAAGGGGCGGGCGGCCGGGCTGGTCCGCACCAAGAGCTTCACACCTTGAAACCGATCGCGGTGAAGAACCAGAACGACGACGTCAGCCAGAGCCCCACCAGCGCGGTGAACGCCAGCCCCCCGAGCACCGGCAGCGTCCAGCCCGGCGTGTCCCGCTTGGGCAGGGCCAGCAGCTTCGCGGTGAACACGCCGTAGAAGAAGCAGCCGAGCACCGAGTGTGCGAGCACGCGGGGCACGTCGTACTGCAGGCCCAGGGCGTAGAGGCAGTGGAAGGCGACGGGGATCGTCAGCAGGAACGCCAACCGTCCCGACCAGCGGTGTACGGCGGGCGGGATGGTGATCCCGAGCTTGCCCCACATCGACAGGGCCGAGACGACCTGCACGATCGCCAGCACGAACGCGCCCGTCGTCAGCCACACCTTCATGGGCAGCGCGGCGGAGAACCCGGCCACGCCGACCGCGAACCCGGTAGGCGTGTGCACCCGGCCGTAAACGCCGAGCGCGAGCACGACCAGGCCCCCGAGAAGCAGCGGCACCAGTAACGGGGTCAGGCTCCGCGAGGGGCGCTGGTGAATGGCGGTCATTGCATCTCCTCGATGAAGCTGTCGACGTCCTTCGGGTAGATCGTGGTGTCACCGACCGTCAGCGGCGCGGTCGGCTGCTCGCCGTTCAGCTCGGGGACCGGCACCGGGCTTCCGCCCTCGGAGGCGGCGCCGACCGTGGTGTAGCCGCCGTTCGGGTTCTTCACCCTGATCCAGCCGGCCTTGAACTGGGCGCCCCGGACGATCGCGCTGGCCCGGTACAGGCCCGACGGCTTCTCCACCGTGGGCGCGACGAAGCTCCACTTCTTGCCGCCGACGGAGACCCAGCCCTTGGCCCGGCCGCCGCCCAGCTCGGCCGTGACCTTCCCGGCGGCGAGGCCTTTGAGGCTCACCTCGTCGGCGGACTGGCTGCCCTTGAACCAGGACTCGGTTCTGCCGTCGCAGAAGTAGCCGATGGCCTTGCCGTCCCTGATCGAGATCGCGATGAGTGCGCCGTTGCCCTTGACGCGTCCGGCGTAATCCGCTTTCTCGATCCGCTTCTCCTCGGACTCGGTCGGTGAGGGGGACGGCTGTGCGGTGTTCTCCTCCGCCGCGGACCCTTCCGCGGCGGGGTTGTCGTCTGCGGTGGCGGTCGTGGTGTCCGCCGCCGGTGTCGCGGTGATGCTGGCGACACCGAGCCCCGCGGCGAGCACAGCTCCCGCCGCGAGGGTGATGACAGGTCCCAGCCTTGACATGGACTGCTCCCAGGGTCGAAATGCCTGCAGCCGGCCGCGTCCGGCGGCCGACCGCAGGTGGCAGATGTCTGCCCCTATGGCTCAGAGCATCCGCCTAAAAGGGAGGCCCGTCTGTGAACTAATGCGCATCAGATGGACAGAATGGAGAGATGCAGGAGAATCCTGGGCCGCATCATCCATACGGCATGCAGTATCCGGCCCCGTCGCGGTCCTGGTTTCTGCCGGCACCCCGCGGGGCGCGGTACGACCACCTCGCCAGGAGCGGGGCCGCCAGGCCGTGGCGGGCCATCGTCGGCACGATCTCGATCGCCGCCATTTTCGTCGTTCTCGCGGCGGTGGTGTTGTCCGCCGGCGCGGTGGTGGCGACGCTGCTCGGCATCCCCGCACCGCTCGACGTCGAACGCGGGTTGTTCGGCGACCCGGTGTTCGGGCTGACCGTGACGTTGTTGTCGATTGCCGCCGTGCTCCCCTTCGTGTTCGGCACGGCGGCGTTCCTGCAGCGGCGCCGTCCGGGGACGCTCTCGTCGGTGGCCGGGCGGCTGCGCTGGCCCTGGCTCATGGTCTGCGTCGGGCTGGCGATTCTGGCGCTCGTGCTCGGGCAGATCGTGCAGATCCTCGCCCTGGCGCTGAGCGGCGAGGAGTACTCCGACATGTTCGGCTGGGTCGGGTGGGAGCGCTTCCTGCCGGCCCTCATCGTGATCGTGCTGCTGGTGCCGTTCCAGTCGGCCACCGAGGAGTACGTCTTCCGCGGCTGGTTCCTGCAGGCGGTCGGGGCGCACGTGCGCAATCCGGTCTGGGCCATCCTGATCGGGGCCGGGTTGTTCGCGTCGGTGCACGGCTATTCGTGGATGGGGCTGGCCGATGTGTTCGCCTTCGGCGCCGTCATGGGGTGGCTGGCGGTGCGGACCGGGGGGCTGGAGGCCGGGATCGCGCTGCACGTCATGAACAACATGCTGGCGTTCGGGATGAGCGCGGCCGCCGGGGCCCTCGAGGACGCCTTGATCCAGAGCAAGGTCGAGGTGCCGTGGCAGGCGATCGTGGGCGTGGTGGTGCAGCTTGGTGCGTACGCTTTTGGGGTTTTGTATCTGGCCAAAAAGCGGTCAATCAACACTATTTCTGGATAAATCGGGTTAGGGGTTCGGGGAATCTCGCTAGAGAGGTCTCGCAATTCCGGCGCATTCATGCTGCTCTGGATCCTGTGGGACGCCGAGGGTCTCCCGGAGGTGATCGTTTCGGTCCGGCGGAGTAAGAGTTGCCGCGTGTGATACTTCGTCGGGTGTGGACAACACGTTCGAAATAATGTGGAACGGTCCCCACGTAGCGACCGTTTTCGTCCGACTAGTTCGACTAGGAGGTACGGCGCGTGGCCTCCGGCCCCAGCGAACCGCCACGGCGACCGCCGGGTGACGACGACCCGCGTTCCGAGGGCACATCGGAACCGCACTCTTCCCCAGAGCCCAGGATCAGCCATTCCCCGCCCGGTCCCACCGACGATCGGGCCAGGGGCTTACCTCTGACCTCCCCATGGGGCATGCCGCCGTTCTCCGCGCCGGTGCCGGACGAGGAGGCGCAGGAGGTGCCCAAGGGGCGCATGCCGTACAGCTCGCCGACGGCGGAACCCGAGGCCGAGCCGCGCCGCCGTTCCCGGCGCATCGTCAACCGGCCGGACAAGCTTGTGGCAGGCGGCCCACTGAGTACACCGTCCGACGCCGAAAGCCCCACCGCCCCCGACCCCGCGACCCCCGAGGATGCGGGGCGGGAGTCCGCCACTGACCAGGCTGGGGCGCGTGAGGCCGCCGCGCACGAGCTCGTGGAGCGAGAGCGTGCCGCGCAGGGGCCGGAGGTGCTGCCCCGGCGGGACCCGCGCACGATTCCGTACCGCTCAGTGGTCCCTGCCGAAGAGCCCGCTGAGCGGCCTGCCGCGGCCGAGCAGCCCGCTGGGGAGCCTGCCGGGGTCGAGTGGCGCGCCGGGCAGGCTCCCGGCGTGGAGGAGCCTGCCGCGAGGGACGAGCCCGGGATGCGGCAGGAGGACGAGCCCGAGGTGCGCCGCGTCGGTCGGCCGCCGGCCGGGCGGCCGACGCGGCCCGACCTCCTGGTCGCCACCGGCCCTCCGCGCCCTCAAGGGTCGAGCGGCCGTCATCACCGAGGCCCGGCCCCCGCCGCCGTACGCAGATCCAGTCCGGTACGCCGGGGCAACCGCACCGCCCCGATCGTCCTGACCCTGGCCGCGGCGGTCCTCGTGGCCACCGGCGTGCTCGTGTGGCAGTGGACCGGCGAGGAGGCCCCTGGCCTGCGTCTGGAGGCGGGCACCGGCCGCTCGGGGGATGAGCTGTTCACCGTGCCCGCCTCGGGCGACGGCACCAATCAGAAGCTCAACGACATGACCTCGGTCGGCCGCGCGGTGGTGGCGGTCGGCAGCGACACGACCGGCCCGACCCCGCGCCCGCTGTTCCTGTTCTCCCCGGACGGTGGCAAGAACTGGCAGCTGGGCCAGGTGAGCGGTGTTTCCACCCCCACGGTCCAGCGGGTGGTCGGCGGGAACGGCCGTTGGCTGGCCAGCGGCGGCGACGGCCAGTCGGGCGAGCGCGGCCTGTGGACCAGCACCGACGGGTTCAGCTGGCAGGCCGTGGAGGCGTCGGGGCTGGCCGCGTTCCGGCCCGGCGACCAGATCCACGACATCGCCAGAACGGCGTCAGGGTTCGTCGCAGTGGGTCGCGCGACAGGGGACGACGGCGCGATCGGGCCGGCGGCCTGGCGTTCCGTTGACGGCCGTACGTGGGAGCGGGTCGAGACCACGGGGCTGGAGGCGAGGGAGTTCAAGGCTGTGGTCGCCAGGGGCGACACCGTCGTGGCGATCGGGCACCCCGCGGATGGCGAGGGTTCGCGGGTGGTCCGATCGGCCGACGGAGGGCGCACCTGGCAGGCCACCGGCTTCCAGCTGCCCGAGGCGGCCGATCCGCGGCCGGGGACGCTGGCGGTGCTGTCCAAGCGGTTCGTGCTGGTGCCGACGCGGCACCGTACGGTCACGGGAGACGTACGCGTCTACTGCTCACCCACTGGGGCGGAGTGGTCGCAGTGCGGCTCCATCGGCAGCCTGAGCGGCGCGAGCGTCGGCGTGGAGTCGCTGGTCTCCTACCCCGGCGGCGTCGCGGCGATCACGCAGGCCGGCCTCGGCCGGTACTCGGTGCTGACCACCGCGGACGGGCGCACCTGGGCCAAGCGGGCCGACCTCGGCAACCTGCCGGGCGCGACATTGCGTGGTTTCACGATCTCCGACGGCGGCACCCTGTTCGCCGGCGGCGACCAGGCGGTCACCGACGTCGACAACCAGGTGGTGCTCATGTCCGCACCGCCGCGCGGGCAGGCCTCGCGGGTGGCGCTCGGCGACGTCGAGGGCCTGACCCGCATCGCCCGCGAGACCACCGGCATCACCAGCTTCGCCGGCCGGTACGTGGCCGTCGGCTCGGCCTCGGGCGACGCCGGCCTGTGGACGGTCAAGAACTGGCAGAGCTGGAAGTCCATGAGCCTCGGCGGCCCCGGCAGGCAGCGGCTGGAGGACGTGGCGCACGGCGCCCGCGGCTGGCTGGCCGTCGGCGGCACGGAGACCAACGTGTCGCTCACCGATCCCCTGCTCGTCACCTCGAACGACGGCGAGAGCTGGAAGAAGGCGGACGTCTCAGGCGATCTGGCCCGCCGCCCCGACCACCCGTACCTGGGGATCAATGTGGTGACCGCGGGGAAGAAGGGCTACGTGCTGGCCGGGGAGGACCGCGACCAGGCGGGCGCCGCGAGCGCGGCCATATGGTTCACCTCCGACCTGCGCAAGTACACCAGGTCGAAGAAACTGCCGCAGGGCGGCTCCGGCGTACGCATCCACGACGCGGTGGCCACGGGGGACGGGTTCGTGGCGGTCGGCGGCTCGGGAACGGTGGACGAGGAGCGCAGCGTCGTCTGGCACTCCGAGGACGGAGTCAATTGGAGCTCGCGCACCCGCGCCGCCCCACCGGACGCCACGTCGGCCGGGCTCCGCCAGATCACCGCCTATCAGGACAAGCTGGTGGCCATCGGCACCGCGCTGACGGGCGGCTCGCGGCGGGCCTTCGCCGCCGTCTCCGACGACGAGGGCTCGTCCTGGCAGACGGCCTGGCTGCCCGCGGACCAAGCGGCCGCGGTGCACGATCTGGCCGCGACGGACGAGGGTCTCGTGGCGGTCGGCTGGCACGGCGTGCCGGGCGAGGGCGACAGCGCGGCCTGGACGTCGCAGGACGGCCTGTCGTGGAACCGCATGGCGCTGGCCAAGGACCGGCTGGCGGGCCAGGGGATGCAGTGGCTGACGGCGGTGGCGGTGTCGGGGACGGAGGTCGTGGCGCTCGGGCGGTCGACGACGTACAACGCCGACCACCTCATCCTGTGGAACTCCAGTCTCACCTCGAGCCGGTAGCGGGCAGCACGCCCCAGTCGGCCAGCGCCTCGAGCAGGCCCGCGGAGAGCGGCAGGCGGGCCAGCTCGTCCGCCGTGCACCAGCGCACCTCGGCGGCGTCGTCCCCGGCCGCGGGCACGCCGCCGGCCACGGTCGCCAGGTAGTCGCGGATCACGTATGTGACGCCGCCGGGACCGGGGCGGTCCACCGTGCCGGCCAGGCGGCCGACCTCGACGTGCAGGCCCGTCTCCTCCAGGACCTCGCGGCGCACACCGGCGGCGTCGCTCTCGTCGGGCTCCAGGCGGCCGCCGGGGATCGACCACAGACCCATGCCCGGCGGGTTTCCCCGCTTGATCAGGAGAATGCGGCCGGCGTCGTCCACGATGATCGCGCCAACACAATTTACGCGCACATGGCCAAGATTACGACGGGATAACGAGATGCGCCCTTGACGGGGCCGCACTAAAGAAAGCACCGTGGGTAGTTGTGAGAGCGGCTCCAACCTGCCCACGGTGTTTTGGCCCGCTTCACGGGCCGAGCGCCTGGTCCAGTGCGTATCGATGTGACGCCCACGGTGATGTCCTGCCCTATCAGCCTCCGTGGCCGCCGACCAGCACGGCGCTCGAGGCGATGCGCAAGAGCTCCGTGGTGCCCGTGTGGCTGCCGTGGCCGTTGCCGGCCGGCTGGCTGGTGACAGGCTTCGCGGAAGTGGGTGATCAGCGTACTGGCGCCCGTGCCAGCGTGGTCGCGCTGACCGGGCCGTCGCTGATGGAGGGGCCGGCCGACATGCTCGTGGTCGCCGAGGAGCCCGGCATCGGGCTCGGCGCGGCCTTCGCCGGGCTGGGCGGTCCTGATCCCGGCGAGGGATTCGACGCCGGCCCGCCGAACGCCAAGATCGAGGTGCTCGGGCATCCCACCCCGCTGTGGTTCGTGGACAACGGTCAGAGCGACCGTGCCGTCTACGCGGGCGAGGCGCTGGGCAACTGGCTGTGGACGATCTGCTGGCCGGCCGATGCCGGCTGCATGATCGCGCTCGCCGAACTCTCGCTGATCGACGCCCGGGACCACGATCTTGACGTACCCTTTGGCGCGTTCTCCCCGAGACTGGAGGATTAGCGAGTCGCGTTGTCAGGCAGACCGACTAGAGTTCGGAGGCGTGACAGCGCGTATCGAGCGAGTGGTGACCGAGGGTGTCGTCGACATCGACGACACCGAGCACAAGGTCGAGAACAACACGTGGATCGTGGGCGACGACGACGAGGTGATCGTCATCGATCCGGCCCGCGACGCCGAAAAGATCATGGAGCAGGTGGGCGAGCGCGAAGTGCTGGCCGTCATCTGCACAGCGGGCCTGCCCGACCACGTCGGGGCCGCCATCGAGGTGGCCAGCCGGGACGAGGCCGTGGTAGCCCTGCACCCCAAGGACAAGCCCCTGTGGCGGGAAACCTGGTCGGAGACCTGGCCCGACATCGACATGGAGGACGACGGCATCTTCGAGGTGGCCGACGTCCAGCTCGACGTCATGGAGACGCCGGGCGTCACCTCCGGTGGTGTGTCGCTCTACTGCGAGGGGCTCGGGGCCGTGTTCACCGGCAAGGCCCTGCAGGCCGACGGCCCGGGCAAGCTGGGCGGCGAATACCCTGCCCTGGCCGACCAGCTGACCTCGATCGGAGGGCGGCTGTTCACGCTGCCCCACGGCACGCGGGTGCTGGCCGTCCACGGCGACGAGGTCACGATCGGCGACCTCGAGCCGCACTTCGACGACTGGGTCTCGGGTTCGCTGACCCGCACCGACACCGGCGTCGACGACGAGGACCCGCTGCCCGACGGCACCAAGGCCTCCGGGATCAAGCTCAACCCGAGCGACGACTAAGGCGAGGGAGTGCCGTCGCCTGGAGGAGCGGCGGGAGCGCAGCGACCAGAGCGGGGGCCGCGAGTGAGTGCCGTCGCCTGGAGGAGCGGCGGGAGCGTAGCGACCAGAGCGGGGGAAGGTGGCGGCATATGGCGACCGAGCCGCCGAACGGAGTGAGGCAATGAACAGGCGGCGGCATATGGCGACCGAGCCCGCCTCACGGAGTGAGGCCAAATGAACGCAGTGCAGCTTCCGCTGGAGGGCATGCCGCGGCGGCTCTACTCGTGCACGCCGTCGCGGCTGAACGCCTGGCTGGACTGCCGCCGCCGCTACAGGTTCACGTATCTGGACCGGCCGGCACCGTCAAAGGGGCCTGCCTGGGCGCACAACAGCGTCGGGGCCAGCGTGCACAACGCGCTGGCGGGCTGGTGGCGGGAGCCGTACGAGCGTAGGACGCCGCTGACGGCGGCCATCCTGGTCACGAACGGGTGGATCACCGAGGGGTTCAGGGATGCCGAGCAGTCGGGGCGGTGGCTGGAGCGCGCCCGCGACCTCGTGTCCGGATATGTCGCGACATTGGATCCGTCCGATGACCCCGTCGGCGTCGAACGCACAGTCGCCACCCGCACCAAGGTCATCGCCGTGTCCGGCCGCATCGACCGGCTCGACCGGCGCGGTGACGAGCTCGTCGTGGTCGACTACAAGACCGGACGCCGGCCGCTCACCCAGGACGACGCGCGGTCGTCGCTCGCCCTGGCCGTGTACGCCGTCGCGGCGTCCACGATGATGCGCACGCCCTGCCGGACCGTCGAGCTGCACCACCTGCCGACCGGCGAGATCGTCGAGTGGCGGCACACCGAGGAGTCCCTCGCCCGGCACCTGGGGCGGGCGGAGGATCTTGCCACGGAGGCCGCCGCGGCCGACGAGCGCTACCGGGAAGTGGTCGCCGCGCCACCGTCCGGCGGCCGCCCTTCCGGCGCGGCGCCGGCGCGGTCCAGGACCGCCCCGGGCGGGGACGGGGCGGCAGGCGGCCGGTCCGGGACCACGACGCGCGGGGCTGCGGCGGAAGGCGGCCGGTCCTGGGCAGCCGCGGGCGGCGAGTGGCCGTCGGCCCCCGTCGAGCGGCAGTCCGTCGGACCAGCGGCGGTGCCCGCCGAGATCGACGAGCTCTTCGCTCCCAACCCGGGCCCGATCTGCTCGTGGTGCGACTTCCGCCGTCATTGCGCCGAGGGCCAGGCGGCCGCTCCCGAGCGTCGCCCTTGGGATGCGCTGGCGGAGTAGCCGCCCGCAGCCCTCCGTGGGGGCGGGGGAGTGACGCACCGCACCCAGCCCTCCGTGGGGCGGGAGCCACGCACCGCATCAGGCGCGGCGAACGTTAAGTGACGCCGTTTGCTCACTGAAACAGTGGTTATGGAACTTCTGTGACACGCGTGGAGCGCTTACCGGCGGCGGTGGCCCTGGGCGCGTTGTTCAATCCGCTCAACTCCTCCATGATCGCCGTCGCGCTGGCCGACATCGAGGCCGAGTTCCACGTCGGGGTCGCCGCAGTGACGTGGCTGGCCGCCGGGTTCTATCTGACCGGCATCCTCGTGCCGCCCGTGATGGGCACGCTGGCGGACCGGCTCGGCCCGCGGCTGGTGTTCTGCGCCGGGCTGGTGACGATGGCGGTGACCGGCGTCCTGGCCGCGCTCGCGCCGACGTATCCGGTGCTGCTGGTGGTGCGGCTGCTGCAGGCGTTCGGCAGTTGCGCCACGATGCCGGCGGGGATGGCGATCGTGCAGGCGGCGATGGCCGGCGAGGACGGGCGGCCCCCGCCACGCGTGATCGCGACGATCTCCATGGTGCTGACCGCGAGCGCCGCCGCCGGACCCGTGCTCAGTGGCTTCCTGATCTCCTTATGGGGATGGCGGGCGATTTTCCTGGTGAACCTCCCGCTCGCGGCCGTCGCGCTGGTCGTGGCGCTGCGCTGGCTGCCCAAGGTACGCGTGGACGGCCCGCGCCGGGCCATGCTGCCCCGCCCGAACCCGCGGCTGCTGGCGACCTGCGGCGAGTTCGCGCTGGTCAACGTGGTGTTCTACGCGGCGTTCTTCGCGGTGCCGCTGTGGGCGCAGCGCTCGGCCGGCGTGCCCGCGCACATCGCGGGGCTGCTGGTGCTCCCCATGGCCGCGCTGGCGATCGTCATGACGCCCGTGGCGGTGGTCCTGGCCGCCCGCGCGGGCATGCGTGCCGTGCTGGTGCTGAGCGCGGCCCTGCTGCTCGGCGGCTCCTGCGCCATACCGGCCGTGGGCCCGGTCGGCCTGGTCCTGGTGGCCGCGTCGCTGCTCGGCGTGGCCTCGGCCTTCAGCCAGTTCGGGCTCAACTCGCTGGTGTTCGTGCACGCCGGCCCGCGCGAGACGGGGGTGGCGGTGGGTTTGTTCCAGGCCTCCAGGTACGTCGGCGCGGCGACCGCGTCGTCCCTGCTCGGCGTGCTGTTCGAGCAGGCGGGCATGGCGGGCACCGGGTGGACGATGATCGCCGTGTCGGCGGTCGTGCTGGTGGGCGGCGTGCTCCTGCCCGTCAGGCAGCCAGCGCCTTCGGCCAGCGGCGGGGATCGGTCAACCCCTTGAGCCCTTTGCTGACGTCGTACCCGGCCGCGCCCAGCCGCTCCCGCGCGGCCTGCAACATCTCCCGCGTGGCCGGCATGAACGCGTGGTCGTGCACGTGCTCCGGCAACGCGTTCATGCCCAACCGAAATGCCTTCAGCCCGGCCGTGACCGTGGCCCTGGGCACCTCGGGCAGCGCGCCGTAGATCCGCCTGGCCCAGTCCGGCAGCGTGTAGTAACACAGCGCGCCGAAGGGAAAGTATGCGGGCTTGCCGGCCGACAGCAGCCTGAGCTCGTGCGGCAACCGCGGCCACAGCAGGAACCGCACGGTCGCGGCCGCCTCCTCCGTCACGCGCAGGCCGGGACGCACCTGCTTGAAGTACGCCTCCATCTCCGCGCACGTGCCCGGCACGTCCTCGGGATGGAGGCCGACGTACGCGGCGCTCTTACGCTGCTCGGCCAGGTAGGCGTCGGCCTGGCGCTCGGTCAGTCCGAGCCCGCCCCGCCTGGCCACCTCCAGGTACGACGACACCTCCGCGCAGTGCACCCACACCAGCAGCTGGGGGTCGTCCACCCGGTGCGTGCGCCCCGTGTCGGGATCGTGGATGCGCAGCGCCTTGTGGATGCCGCGCACCCGCCGCCCGATCTCGTCGGCCTGCTCAGGACTGCCGAATGTCACCCGCCCCACGAAATCCGCGGTGCGCCGCAGCCGGCCGAACGGGTCCTCCTGGAAGTTGGAGTTCTGCCAGACGCCGCGCATCGCCAGCGGGTGCAGCGCCTGGAGCATGAGGCCGCGTACCCCGCCCACCCACATCGAGCGGTCGAGATGCACCTGCCAGGTCGCGCTCTGTGGCGGCTGGACAACGATTTCCTGAATGCTCGCCATAGTAAGTGCATAATTACATGACATTGGACCTTGTGTCCAAGAAGTGCTTTTCGGCGGCGTTCCAGAACCTGACCAGGGCCGCGGCAGTGGTCTCCGGCGCCTCGACGGCGGGGGAGTGCACCGCGCCGGGCACGACCACGCACTCGGCCCCGAGCCTGGCGGCCATCTCCGACTGGGTCTCGGGGGTCCAGCCGTCGTCGTGCTCGCCGTACAACACCAGCGTGGGCACCTCGACCTGGCGCAGCTCGTCGGTGCGGTCCCCCATGGTCAGCACCTGCTCGGCCATGCACACCAAACCGGTCGGCGAGTTGCTCATCAGGCGCCGGTGCAGGAATGCCAGGATCTCGTCTGACACGTCGGCGGCCAGCGCCTCCGGCTCGAACCTGTTATGCCACACGTGCTCGGCCCCCAGCACGGGCAGATCTTCCACGATCTTCCTACCGTTGACCGCCCGCCGGCCCTCGATGGCCGAGGGGCCGGAGCTCATCAGCGTGTACGAGGCGAACCTGGTCCGCCCGTCGATCACCGCCTCGCGGGTCACCAGCCCGCCGAACGAGTGCCCCACCACGTGCACGGGGTCGCCGCCGCCGATCACCTGGGCGAGCATGTCGACGTCCGCGCCGAGCGCGGCGCAGGTGTAGGCCTCGGGGTCGTCGGGGCCCGGGGTCTCGTACTGGCCGCGGAGATCCACGGCCACCACCCGGCGGCCCGAATGGGCGAGGGTCATCAGGACCGCGATGAAGTCCTCCTTGCTGCCGGTCAGGCCGGGCACGAGGAGCGCGGGCCAGCGCTCGATCACACCACTGACCGGAAGCGCCTCCAGGGCCGCGAACGTGCCCTGTGGCGTTTCGATCTTCTGTGGTGTGACGCCAGGAGGTAGTTCGAGGAATCGCGGCGTACTCACGTGGGGCAACAATACCCAGAGGTCAGCGCATCGACACCGGCATGGACATTACGCTGGTGGGACTTCGGGGGAGATGTGATGAATCCCGACCTCGAGATCCGGCCTGACGGCTCGTGGGAAACGCGAATCGGGCGCGTGGGAGCGCCGTGCGCGGCTCGAGGTGCCCGTGGAGGGCTCTGAGCGGGCGTCTGGGATGCCGGCGCGCCTCGACGGGGCATCGGTGGTGTGGCGCGCCGTGGCGCCGCGTGAGGAGCGCGTACGGCTGCTCCGCTCGCCTTGCGGGACGCGCCCGGTCAGGCGGACTTGCGGGCCTTGCGCTTGGCCGGGGGCTTCTCTTCTTCCTTGGCCTTGTCCTTCTTCGGCTGCTTGGCCGGGGCGGCGCCTTCGCGTTCCCGCTTCGCCGCCTCCACGCTCGCCCGCAACGCCGCCATCAGGTCCACGGCCGGGCCTGCCTCCTCCTCGACGGGCGGGGTGATGACCTCCTTGCCCGCCACCTTGGCCTCGATCACCGACTGCAGGGCCTCGCGGTAGGAGTCGCGGTATTCGCTCGGGTCGAAGTCCGCCTCCATCGTGGTGATGAGGGACTCGGCCATCTTCAGCTCCTGGGCGCGTACCTCGATGTCCTCCTCGAGGAACTCGAAGTCGGGCCTGCGGATCTCGTCCGGCCAGAGCATGGTCTCCAGCACGAAGACGCCGTCCCTGACCCGCAGGGTGGCCAGCGACTCCCGCTGGCGCAGGGCCACCTTGACCACCGCCACCTGGCCCGAGGTCTCCAGCGCGTCACGCAGCAGGACGTACGACTTCGCCCCCTGCGCGTCGGGCTCCAGATAGTACGACTTGGCGAAATAAATGGGGTCGATCTGCTCGGCGGGCGTGAACTGCAGGACGTCGATCCTGCGGGAGGTGCTCAGCGGCAGGTCCTCGAAGTCCTCGTCGGTCAGCACGACCATCTCGCCCGAGGACAGTTCGTAGCCCTTGGCGATGTCGGCGTAGGGGATCTCCTCGCCGTCGATGGTGCACACGCGCTTGTAGCGGATGCGGCCGCCGTCCTCGCGATGCACCTGGTGGAAGGACACGTCCTTCTGCTCGGTCGCGGAGTAGAGCTTGACGGGGATCGTGACCAGGCCAAAGGAGATCGCACCCTTCCAGATGCTGCGCATGGTCACTCCTCCGCTCTCAACGGCTCGGCAATGGGCACATACCCGGCATGGGGCAACCAATGCCATACCCGATCGAACCAATGCTGGCCGTACCCGGGGAACTACCCTCAGATCCCGAACGGTACGCCTTCGAGGTGAAGTGGGACGGCATCCGCGCCATCATCCACCTTGATGGCGGGATGAGGGTGACGGGGCGGCACGGGGTGGAGTACACGCGGCGGTATCCGGAAATTTCGGGGTTCGGGCTCAAAAACGCGATCATCGACGGCGAGGTCGTGGCGCTCGACCAGCGCGGGCGGCCCAGCTTCGTCCGGCTGCAGCACCGCATGCACCTGACCGACCCCGAGCCGGGCATGCTGGAGCTGTACCCGGTCACGTACATGCCGTTCGACCTGCTCTACCTCGACGGGATCCCGCTCTTCGACCTGCCGTACCGGGATCGGCGGGCACTGCTCGACGAACTGGACATCGGCGCGCCGCCCTCCTTCCCCGGCGACTCCGACCTGCTCTCCGCCACCTACGAGCAGGGCCTGGAGGGCGTGGTCGCCAAGCGGCTCGACTCGCCCTACCGGCCGGGCACGCGCTCGCCGTGGTGGATCAAGGTGAAGAACCTCAGCACCAGGGAGGTCGTGATCGGCGGCTGGAAGCCGGGCAAGGGGCGCCGGGCCGGCGGGATCGGGTCGCTGATCATGGGAGTGTTCACGAGCGAGGGTCTGATGTACGTCGGCCACGTCGGCACCGGGTTCACCGACGCCGTGCTCGACGACCTCTACCAGGTGCTGCGGCCGCTGGAGATCCCGAGGAGCCCGTTCATCAACGAGGTCCCGTGGCGGAATCGCTGGGTTAGGCCGGATCTGGTCGGGGAGGTGGCCTACACGATGTGGACCGACGATCAGCGGCTGCGGCACCCCGTGTGGCGAGGGCTTCGCCTTGACAAGATCCCCGCGGACGTGTGGAGGTGACGCCATGGCCAAGAAGGTTCCCGTCAAGGTCGAAGGGCGCGAGCTGACCCTGAGCAACCTGGACAAGGTGCTCTACCCGGACTACGGCTTCACCAAGGCCGAGGTCATCGACTACTACAGCCGCATCGCCCCCGTGCTCCTCCCTCACCTCGAAGGCCGCCCCCTGACCGTCAAGCGCTACCCGAACGGCGTCACCGGCCAGTTCTTCTTCGAGAAGAACGCGCCCGGGCACACCCCTGACTGGGTCAGGCGGGTCACCCTGCCCGTCCCCGGCAGCACCAAGAACCGCGAGACGATCAACTTCGCCGTCGTCGAGGACCTGCCCACGCTCGTCTACTACGCGAACCTCGCCGCGCTGGAGCTCCACGTACCCCAGTGGCGCGTCGACGACGACGGCGAGGCGCTGCCGCCCGACCTGCTCGTGTTCGACCTGGACCCGGGGCCGCCGGCGACGATCGTCGAGTGCTGCGAGGTGGCGCTCATGCTGCGTGAGGTGCTCAAGGCCGAAGGGCTCGCCACCCGGCCGAAGACCAGCGGCCGCAAGGGCATGCAGTTGTACGCGGACTGGGACTGTCGCGAGGAGCCCTCCGCGTACGCCAAGAGGCTGGCCCAGGTCCTCGCCAAGGAGCACCCGCAGCAGGTCGTCAGCGTGATGACCAAGAAGGCCAGGCCGGGCAAGGTGTTCATCGACTGGAGCCAGAACAACCCGGCCAAGACCACCGTGGCCGCGTACTCGCTGCGCGCGGGGGAGCGGCCGACCGTTTCCACGCCGCTGACCTGGAAGGAGGTCGAGGACTGCGAACGTCCGGAGGACCTGGTCTTCACGGCGCCGGACGTACTCGCCAGAGTCGGGAAACGTGGCGACCTTTTCGGCCGGGCGTAGGCTGGTGCCGTCCGCACCGAAAGGGGGACCAGAAGATGTCGGAGATGGACATTCGCGGAGACGAAGGCCCGTACGACGAGGAAGAGACGGAGTTCTCGATCGAGACGCCCGAGGCCGACGCGGCCGAGCAGCAGCGGGAGATGCGCCAGGACGTCGGCAACCTACGCGAGGAGCTTCCCATCGACGTCGACCCCGGCGACGCGGCCGAGCAGGACCGCGTGGTCGACCTCGACGACGACGAATATCGCTGACCGATCCGATTCCTGTGATGGGACGGACTCCGCCGGCGGACTGTCGCCGCCGACTGCTATCCGTGTGGTTGACGTACGTCTAATGGCCGTCATCAAGGTGCGGACATCATCGCGCACGTAGGATGGCCGCACGACCCGCTGAGAGACCAATGGAGACCCGCGTGACCGCAACCCCGGACGCCAAGCCCCGGGGCACCCGGCTGCCCCGACTCGCCCGCCGCCGGCAGCTGCTGAGCGCCGCGCAGGAAGTGTTCGTGGAAAACGGCTATCACGCGGCCGCCATGGACGAGATCGCCGACCGGGCCGGGGTCAGCAAACCCGTGCTCTACCAGCATTTCCCCGGCAAGCTGGAGCTCTACCTGGCGCTGCTCGACCTGCACGTGGACGACATGGTCAACCGTGTCAGGGAGGCGCTGGCCTCCACCCACGAAAACAAGCTACGCGTGCAGGCCACCTTCCAGGCGTTCTTCGACTTCGTCTCCTCCCAGGGCGAGGCCTTCCGGCTGGTCTTCGAGTCGGACCTACGCAACGTGGCACCGGTGCGGCAGCGGGTGGAGCGGTCGCTGCAGGAGTGCGCGGAGATGGTGAGCGCTCTCATCCAGGAGGACACCGGCTGCACCAGCGACGAGGCGCACCTGCTCGGCGTGGGCCTGGTGGGCATGGCCGAGGTGAGCGCCCGCTACTGGGTGACCACGCACGGCTCGATCCCGAAGGACGCGGCCGAGCAGCTCCTGGCCCGGCTCGCCTGGCGCGGCATCAGCGGTTTTCCGCGTACGGCATAACCCGTTCGCTGGGCGCGATCATTTGCGTTTCTCGGGGTGTGAGCGGCCACGATGGAGGTGAGCCAGCCCCGTCGACTAGGGAGCCACGATGGAAATCAAGATCGGCGTACGTTCCGTACACCGCGAACTCATTGTCGAGACCGACCTCTCCGCCGAGCAGGTCGAGGAGGAGATCAGGAACGCGCTGTCGGTCGATCGCGGGATCTTCGCCATCACCGACGTGAAGGGCAGGCGCGTCGTCATACCGGTGTCCGCGCTCGGGTTCGTCGAGATCGGCGAGGATGAGTCCAGGCCGGTCGGCTTCGGCGGCACGCTCTAAGGGCTCGGGACGGGGGGTACGGGGCGCATGGGCATGCGCAGCGCCCCGTACCGCTCAGCCCGGTGAATGTCGCCCGAGCACGCATCCGCGAGGGGAGTGGCGACGGCGCGGCGGATGGTCCCGGCTCGCATCGATGGCCGGACAGTCCGAGCTGCCCCTTCGCAGGACGGCGCGTGAGGTCCAGCGGTTCGGCCCACATCTTGTCAAGGAACTGCCGTAGCGGCGCGAGGCCCTCATGCCAGGCACGGTACAACCGTTTCGCGCACTCGCGCCGCCCAATGGTGAGACGATCAGAGGCCCATGGCGGCCATACGCTTGGCGTGTTCCTCCGTCAGTTTCGCGAAAAGCCGGGAAATGTCGGCCTGGCCACCGCCGGCCTCCACCAGCAGCAGCGCCAGCTCCGGCCGTGCCGCCGCCACTTGCTGGGCCTGGCTCAGCGCCTCGCCCACGAGCCGTCGCGCCCACAGCGCCAGCCGCGCCGCCGCCGTCGGATCGGCCTCGATCCCGGCCCTGACCCGTTCCACCGCGAACTGCGACCGGCCCTCGTCCACCAGCACCTCGTCCACCAGGTCGGCGATCGAAGGATCGAGGTGCCTGGACGCCTCACGGTAGAAGTCGTGCGCGATGCCGTCCCCCACGTACGTCTTGACCAGCGCCTGCAGCCAGTTGGCCGGACTTGTCTGGGCGTGCCAGGCGTCCAGCGCCGCCACGTACGGCGACATCGCCTCGGCTGGATCGGCGCCCAACTCGGCCAGGCGGTCCCGTAGCAGGCGGAAATGGGCGTACTCGGTGACGGCCAGCTCGCTCAAGGCCACCCGGTCGGCCAGCGAGGGCGCCAGCGTGGTGGCGTCCTCGGTCATCCTGGCGTAGGCGCTGAGCTCCGCGTACGCCAGGACGCCGAGCAGGTCGACGACTCCTGGAGACTCCTTCATGCTTGGCAGCGTACTTCGCGAAGCTCGGGTCAATCTTCGGGAACATACGCGAGCTCGGCCAACGTTGTGCTATCGAGTACACTGCTCTGTGAAAGTGCGACCGCACTGTGTAAATTCGGAGGTTTTCCCCCGAATACCTCCACTTCTCGGAGGCCGCGGTCGCTGATGACATGAGAGGGCTGGCTCTTCCGCGAGGACCCACGACACCGGGCTTTTTCCGCCCGTCGGTCCCGGCAGGCCCGCCTTCATTGGAGACTGAGGCAGGCCACGCTGACGACTTTCCGAGACCTCGGAGTCACACCCGAAATCGCCGATGCCCTCGAGACCGAGGGCATCGTCACACCGTTCCCCATCCAGGAAATGGCGCTCCCGCTCGCGCTGAGCGGCCAGGACCTGATCGGCCAGGCCCGCACGGGCACCGGCAAGACCTACGCGTTCGGCATCGCGATGCTGCAGAGCATCGGCAAGCCCCGCAAAAACCGCAAGAAGCCCCGCGGGCTGGTCGTCGTACCGACCCGTGAGCTGGCCGTGCAGGTCAGCGAGGACCTGGTCACCGCCGCGGGCAAGCTCGGCTCCCGAGTCCTGACCGTGTACGGCGGCCGGGCGTACGAGCCGCAGGTCGAGGCGCTCAAGAGCGGCGTCGACGTCATCGTCGGCACCCCGGGTCGCCTGCTCGACCTGGTCAAGCAGAAGCACCTCGACCTGAGCCAGGTCAACTCGCTCGTGCTCGACGAGGCCGACCGCATGCTCGACCTGGGCTTCCTGCCCGACATCGAGCGCATATTCAAACTGATCCCCGCAGAGCGGCAGACGATGTTGTTCTCGGCGACGATGCCGGGCGAGATCGTCGCGCTGTCGCGCAAATACCTCAACCGTCCGACGCACGTACGCGCCGAGCACGAGAGCGAGGGCGAGGCCACGCCGCTGACGCGCCAGATCGTGTGGCGCGCGCACCGCATGGACAAGATCGAGATCGTCGCGCGGCTGCTGCAGGCCGAGGGCCGCGGGCTCACCATGGTCTTCTGCGAGACCAAGCGGGCCTGCGACATGGTCGCCGAGCAGCTCGACACCCGTGGCTTCGCGGTCGCGGCCGTCCACGGCGACCTCGGCCAGGGCCAGCGCGAGCAGGCGCTGCGCGCGTTCCGCAACGGCAAGATCGACGTGCTCGTGGCCACCGACGTGGCGGCCCGCGGCATCGACATCGACGACGTCACCCACGTGGTCAACTACGACTGCCCCACGGACGACAAGGCGTACGTGCACCGCATCGGCCGCACCGGCCGGGCCGGGCGCAAGGGCATCTCGGTCACCTTCGTGGAGTGGGAGGAGCTGACCCGCTGGAAGATGATCAACCAGATGCTCGGGCTCGACTTCGCCGAGCCCGAGGAGACCTACTCCACCTCGCCCCACGTCTACACCGAACTCAACATTCCTCAGGGCACCAAGGGCGTCCTGCCGCACGCGAGCCGCTCGCGTGTCGGCCTGTCCGCGGAGCGCATCGAGGACCTCGGCGAGACCGGCAGGATCCGTGGGCGTGGCGGCCGCCGCCGCGACGAGCGCGAGGAACGTCCTGCCCGCACGCCGCGCCAGCGCCGCCGCACCCGCAGCGGCAGGGAGCTGGCGGAGACCGCACCCGATCTGGTGGAGACCGCACCCGATCTGATGGAGACCGCACCCGTCGAGACCTCGGAGGTCGAGCTCGTGGATGCCAAGGCGGAGGAGACTCCCGCGATCTTCTCAACGGATGAGATCAAGGCCGCGGCCACCGAGCCGAGGCGCACGCGCACGCGGAGGGGGGCGGCTACGTCGGCGATCGAGCAGGCGCTCGCCGAGGCTCCTGAGGCGCCGGTCAAGGCCACGCGCTCGCGCAAGGCCGCAGACGACGACGCCGTCGCCGTCGCCGTGGAGGAAGCTCCGGCGAAGAGCACCCGCTCCCGCCGGACGACCGCCGAGGCGCCGGCCGAGGGCGTCCGCTCCCGCAAGATGACTACGGAGGAGGTGCCGGCCAAGGTGACCACGGAGGCGCTGGCGAAGGTGACTACTGAGGCGCCAGCCAGGGTGACCAGGGAGGCGCCGGCGAAGGTGACTACTGAGGCGCCAGCCAGGGTGACCACGGAGGCGCCGGCCGAGAGCACGCGCTCCCGCCGCGCCGCCGCCGAACCCGCGGCCGAGGTGCCCGCACCCTTCGTGGAGAAGCCTGAGAATGACCTGGGCTTCCTCGCCACGCCGCCGCCCCCGGCGCGGACGGAGCCGGAGCGGATCATCCCGCCCAGCCCGTTCTCGGTGATCTTCCAGTCGCCGGACCTGGCATCGGACGACGACGACATCGCCCCGTCCGCTGCCAGCGAGCGCAAGCAACAGCGCCGCCAGCCTCGCGGCAACAGCAACGGCAACCGCCGCCGCGCAGGCTGAGGCCCGTTAAAAGGCGCGCATCCCACCGGGGTGCGCGTCTTTGCGTTTTACGGAAAACGATGCGCATGATCGGGCCCGAGTTGTGCGGCGGACCGATCCGAGCAGCCACCGAGCGACCAGCCTGACGATCGGTGTACTTTCCCGGCCGACCATGCTCTGACAGGTTCTCGGGTCTCTCTAGCTGCCGTCCCTGTCGGAGTCGACGGAAAGGATGATGGCACCCCAGTAGCCGTCGCCGTCTTCGACAACCGTCAGCTGCAGGCGATGATCGTAATAGAAATCACTGGTGTTGTACGTGTCCCGCCCTATGTGCTGGGCGTACGGGGGCTGGGACAGAACCTTCCAGTTGAGCGTCTCCTCGAACATCAGCTGCGTGGTCAGCATGCGTGAGCCGCCGATGAGCACCATGGCATGGATGTGCACCGTGCGCCCTGGATACCATCCCGGCCAGATCGTCGTGAACTCCACGACGCCCTCGCCATCCGTGACTTGCGCGCCGCGCAGGTAGCGCTTGTCGTCGGTAGGGGTCATGTCGGGCCAGGCCCTGTCTCGGGTGATCTGGCGCGACTCAACGTGCTCGATCATGGACCCCCGCTCGCCTCCCGAGTAGAGCCCGGAGGCGTCGCACTGCCAGATATCCACCACCGAGCCCGGCAGCGGCTGGCACGTTTCGCTGTCTTGCACCTTGATGGCGAGGCGCAGGCGTACACCGGGCTTGTTGTCGCGGATGTCGCTGCGGATTTTCTCGGCGTCGAGGTAGAAGGGTCCTTTAGACCTGGCAGGGGTGAGCGTGCAGGTGCGGGCCTCGGAGAAGAGGTCCCTATAGTCCGTGACCGCCGTGGCGCCGGCGCTGCGGGCGGTCAGGAGACCGCCGAGCCCGAGCGAGCCGATGCCGATGTTGGTGATCAGCCGCCGACGGCTGACCTGCTGCCCTTCGTGATCGTTTTTCATTTGGGATCGTTCTCCGGCAGGTCAGGAGGAGCCCCCCGATGTCTCCTCCACTCCAGCCGAACCTCTCATGAGATGTGGGGATTTCGCTGGAGGCACGACGCGATCACCTGAAAAGCAGATCGAGAACCTTTGTCGGTGATGTGGAGCTGTGACCAACGCTCACCGGCTGATCAAGGCGAGCCCTCGTGGACACCGCCCACGCGGGCCCGCTTTCCCGTGTGCCGCTCAGAGCGTAGCGACGTTCAGCAGCGGCTCCTGCACACCGTCAGGGTCGCCCGCCGGCCATGTCCAGTTCAGCGTGCCCGCGTCCTGCAGGGCCGACTTCACCTGGGCAGGCGAGGCGGCCGGGTTGGTGACCTTGTAGAGTGCGGCGCCTCCTGCCACGTGAGGGCTGGCCATAGAGGTGCCGGAGAGAGTGGCGTACCCGCCCCCTTTCCAGGTGGACAGGATGCACGTGCCGGGGGCGATGAGGTCGATGTCGGCGCCGAAGTTGGAGAAGTCGGCAATCGTGTCGTCGACGTCGGGCCGGCAGGTGCGCCTGCCGCTGCCGCCGGGGAAGCCGTTGAAGTCCGCGAGCGCGCTGACGGTGATGACCTCGTCGTACGCGGCCGGGATGGTATTCGCGGCGTCGTCATGCTCGTTGCCCGCGGCGACCACGTACGTGACGCCAGACGCGACAGAGGCGCAGATCGCCTGGTGCATGGCGTCCCCGTTGACCGTGCCGCAGGCGCCGTCGTCTGTCCCGAAGCCGCCGAGACTCATGTTCGCGACCTCTATCTGATCGGCGTTCGCGGTTACGAAGTCAATGCCGCAGATGATGTGAGAAAACAGGCCGACGCCCCTGTCGTCGAGCACCCGAACCGGCCAGATCCGAGCGCCGGGCGCCACCCCGACGACGCCGTGGAGGTTGTCCTTGGCGGCGACCGTGCCAGCGACGTGAGTGCCGTGGCCGTGGCCGTCGTCGGGGCTCGTGCCGGTGGAGCAGTTCCTCGCGCCGTCGACGTAGACGTCCAGGTCGGGGTGGTCCAAGTCGACGCCCGTGTCGATGACCGCCACGTCGACGTCCATCGGCTCGTCCACGCCGTTGACGCGCGCGGTCGGGCTGGTTTCAGCGTCGACCCGGTTGATCCCGGTGGGGAAAGCCTGTCCGCTGATCTTCGCCACGCCGTCCGGTTGCACCCACCGCACGCGATCGTCGGCTGCCACGGCCGCCGCCTGTGACTTGGTCATCCGCGCGGCGTAACCCGTGAGGGCATGGCTGTACACGTGCCCGACGGACGCGGCATGCGCATGGGCGTGGTCGGTGGCGACAGTCTGCGCGTTCTGGTCGCCATCTAGTACGACGATGTAATCGCCGATCGGATCGGATTTCGAGTCGGCCGATACGGCTTGGACGTTCGTGAGAACGGGACAGCTGGCGAACAGGACAGCGAGGAGTGCCTTACGCACGGTGGTTCCCTCCGCTCTGGAAGTGGATCATCGCCATGCCGGTCGTCAACACGTATTTCCCCAGGTCATGGCGCTGCCGTTCTAACAGAGGAGGGCCGTCCCGCCGTGCAGGCGCGCCCATGGTGGGCGTCCTCGACGATGGCTTTGGCCGTTTATGGAACGGCGAGGTGCAATCAGGGCTGCCTGTCAGCCGCGTCCCGTAGCTAATCGTTGACCTAAGGCACGCGAAGGGCTGAAAGCGCAGCCAGGGGGTTGAAGCGCAGCCGTCCCCGCCGACCTGCAACCTTTTCCGCCTTGTGAGCGCCGCGCCCGACCCCATCGCGCATGCTCCGCAATCTCCTTTCCTAATCCCGCGGTAGCAGTGCCCACACGACTCGTTCCCCCGCCTGCGTGCGGTCGGTGCCCCAGCAGCCGCAGGTCAGCGCGTCCACGATCCACAGGCCCCGACCCCGCGACTCATCCGGCCCCGGCATGCGCGGCAGCGGGACGCATGTCGATAGGCCCGGATCTACCGCGGTCAACAGCCAGTAGCGCCGTTCCCCTTCGTCCGTCGGCCGGAGCGTCATCCGCACCCAAGCGCCAGCACCGTGGACCAGCGCGTTGGTCGCGAGCTCGGATGCGATGAGCTGAAGGTCGGCCAGTGCCGGGTGATCGCCCACCCATTTCCGAAGCTCTCGACGGGCCAGCCCGGGAAGTAGGGCACCGTCGCCGATCTCGCCGGTAAGCCATTCTTTGATGCCTGCGTATGGCGGATCTATTACGTCTACCTGCATGGTCACCTCGGGGCGTACATTTTCCTCTGGGTCTGTGTGACTACAGGCCAAGCATGACCCTTCACCTGGGCAATGTCGCCGGAAAGGCCCATCCAAAATCTTCACAACATGTGATTCACTTGTGTGTACGGACGTAGGGCAATGCCGGAAGGCGCGATATGGAGGAAGACGGTAATAGCATCGGTAAATCCGCCAGCGAGGAATATCGGCGACGAATGCGCAAATATCGGACGGCGACCGGTCTAACCCATGCACGCTTGGCGCCGCTGATTCCCTGCAGTGAAAGCCTCGTGGGCGCCGTGGAGCGTGGCACCAGGCCACCCACGGAGCCTTTCACCCGAGGGCTAGAAAAGGTGCTCGGGCTGGATGGGGAGCTGCTTGAGCTGCTGCCGGCAATCCGGGACGTCAACCCCAAGTGGTTCCGCAGATGGCCGGCTATTGAGGCGGCAGCGAAGAGCATTCGCATCTACCAGCTGGCGCTGATCCCTGGCCTTCTCCAGACGCCCGCCTACGCTCGTGCTGTCTTCGAAGGAGAACCGGGAGCCATCCCCGGCGAGGTAGAGAAGGCCGTCAATGCTCGGCTCCAACGTCAGGCCATCCTGTCTCGGGCCAACCCGCCGAGCATCTCCGTGATCCTTGATGAGAGCGTCCTCCTCCGCCAGATCGGCGGACCGGAGGTGATGAAGGAACAGGTCAACTATCTGCTAGACATGATGACCCGCCCATACGTTACCGTGCGGCTAGTCCCCCTTTCGTCGTGCAGCACTGCGGGCCTGATCGGCCCGTTCGTACTGGCATCCGATGACGACGCCAACGCGGCGTTCTTGGAGAACGCCGAGACTGGAGAGGTCATCCAGCAGGCGGAGATGATCCACAAGCTGAATCAGAGATGGGAACTACTCTCCGGCCTGGCCCAGCCGACCTACGAAACCGTGAAGATCACTATGAGGGTGATGGAGTCACTATGACCGAGGAAGAGCTGGCCACTGCTGCCTGGCGGAAGGCCAAGGCGAGCGGAGGCACCGGTGGCGACTGTGTAGAGGTAGCCCCTCTCGGCGGAGGCCGTGTAGGTGTTAGACACAGTCGTCACCCGGAAGGACCTGCTCTGGTGTTCACCAAGTCCGAGTGGGACGCGTTCAAGAACGGCATGTTCAAGGGAGAGTTCGACTTCTAGCCAGCCCAACGAAGGGTCTGCCAATGAGCAGCCTTCGTGGATCGAGGTGCTGGCCGATGCTCCTGAGGTGCCGGTTAAGGCCACGCGCTCGCGCAAGGCCACAGACGACTCCGCCGCCGTGGCCCAGGCTGAGGTGACCGTGGCCGAGGTTCCGGCGAAGAGCGCCCGCTCCCGCAGGGCGACCACGGAAGCGCAGACGGAGGGCACGCGGTCGCACCGCACCGCCGCCGAACCCGCGGCCGAGTCCTTTGTGAAGGAGTCTGAGGATGACCGTGGCTTCCTCGCCACGCCGCCGCCTTCGGCACGCAAGGAGCAGAGCGGATCACTCCGGCGAGCGTGTCTCACTGGGATCGTTCTCCGGCAGATCAGAAGGAGCCCCCGATGGCTCCTCCGCTCCTGTCGAACCTCTCGTGAGATGTAGGGATTTCGGTGGAGGCAGGACACGATCAGCTCAAACGCGGATCGAAAACCTCACCGGTGACAGAGGGCTCGGCCATCGCTGACGTCCCCGGCGGCGGCTGTACCCACGCACATACATTGGACGATCACTCAATGTGATCACGAGTTTACTGTCCGGAACCCGGCGAATGGATACAAAGATATAACAAACCCTGTCTTTTGGATTATCCATTCTCAGTCAAGGACATGACAATGCCGCCGCGGCAGTGCTCGTGTCGAGCATCGCATATGTGATGACGTGTGTCGACAAGGAACTCGGTGCGCTTCTAGGACAAACCAGCCGTCGCCAAAGGCTAGCTGCCTGGATCTCGACGCAGTCATCCATTCCTAATGATGTGCCCTATCCGGATCTAGATCGCTAGCAATCCGCGGTGATGGGGACTACTGCGGGGGTAACCGTGAAAATCGACGTTCTTACGCCATCCTGTAATCTATCTACCATCCGAGACGGGCGAGGTGGCATCTTCACCTGGGTGCCGCCCGAGCCGATCGTGGAGTTCAATCTGCTTGTGATGCATCCCGGGAAAGTGCGAGGACTGCACTATCACCCGCATTTCGTTGAGTATCTGCTGTTCATCGATGGTCAAGGAACCCTGGTGACCAAAGACGACTTCGACGATCCGGACTGCCCTGAGGAATTCATCCATGCCTCGCGTGGGGTGTGCACGCGAACTCCCGCCGGGGTCATGCACACCGTCTATGCCGTCACGACTCTCACCTTCGTGGCGATGCTGACCCGGCAGTGGGACCTCTGCGATCCGCCGTTGGTTCAGGTCGAGCCGCTGCCGCACACCTTCGATGAAGGAAGGTGAGGAATGGCGCGGATCGCCGTGCTCGGTGCCCAAGGCTTTGTAGGCACGGCGCTTACTGCCGCTCTACGTGACGCTGGTCACGAGGTGACGGCGGTGACTCGGAGCACCTATGCGAACCATCACCGGGCGGGGCCGTCGTACGACGTGCTGGTCAACGCCGCTTGCCCGTCGCGACGGTACTGGGCCGAGCACGATCCACTGGGCGATCACGACGAGACCGTGCGCAAGACCGAGGAACTCCTTCGAGACTGGAGTTGGGGCTCGTTCGTCCAGGTCAGCAGCATGTCAGCGAGGGTGCAGCCGGACACCGTCTACGGCCGCAACAGGGCGCTCGCTGAGGAGGCGTGCGAGTCGGCTGGAGCACTGATCGTACGGCTCGGCCCGATGTACGGCGCCGGGCTCACGAAGGGCGCTCTCATCGACATCCTGCACAACCGACCGGTGTACGCGAGCGGGGACTCCCTGCAGAGCTTCGCGCCGGTGGAGTGGTGTGCGAAATGGATAGCGGACCACCTCGACCAGAAAGGCGTGTGGGAAATCGGCGCCCGGACCACGATCGCACTGCGCGAGATTCGGGACGGGATCGGCTCTCGGTCCGACTTCGCCGGAGACAGACGGGACGACCAATACCCAGTGTTGAACCCTGCCGAGCCCGACTGGCCAGTGGCCGCCGACGTCGTGCCTTGGCTGCGCGCCGAGCTCATCGGCGGATCCGCAGCCGGCCAGGAGTCAGCAGCTTCCGGCCCAGCAGAAGGATCAGGAAGCGCATGCTGGTCGCCACCTCGCGCGAGTCCATCTTCGAGGTTCCGAACGTCCGGCCAGGCAGGTGCATCGGGATCTGGCGGATCGGGAAGCGGTTGACGTGCAGGACGAAGAGACTCTCGAAGAAGAACGAGTAGCCCTGGGAACGTACCAGCGCGAAAGTCTCCCGCGGGATGTCGCTGAGCCGGTAGAAGCGGAACGCGGTGGTGGCGTCGTACGGCATGCCGAGCAACGCGACCGTGACGGCATGCCCCAGATGGGTCAGCATCTTCCGGCCGGCGCTCCAGCCTGGAAGGCTGCCCCGCTTGAGATAGCGCGAGCCGACCACCAGGGTCGCCCCCTCGCTGGTGGCTTCAAGAAGTTTCGGAAGGTACTCGGGCGGGTGGGCGAAGTCCGAATCCATCGTGATCAGCCATTCGTACCCGTGTTCGTACGCCCAGGCGATACCCGCCTGGTGTGCGGAGCCGATGCCGGCCTTGCCCGTTCTGTGGAGCACCGTGATCCGGGGGTGTTGCTCGGCGAGTTTGTCCAGCACGCTACCAGTGCCGTCGGGGGAGTCGTCGTCCAGGAAGAGCACATCGCAGTCGAGTCCTTGCTCGAGGATCGCGTCCGTGAGCGGCTCGACGTTGTCCCGCTCGTTATAGGTGGGAATGAAGATCAGACAGCTTTCTGGATTCACGTTCATAGCACTCACCTGGCCCGGTCTCTACCAAAAGTATGAATTATTGGGAAAGAAATGAAAAAAGCTCTGATCACCGGAATTACCGGTCAAGACGGATCATATCTCACCGAACTACTCGTAGAGCAAGGATATGAAGTACACGGAATAGTACGGCGAGCGTCAAATTTCAATACTCATAGAATTGACCACATATACCACGATTCGGACAGCAACCGGCTCCTGCACCTGTACTACGGTGATCTAACGGACTCGAGCAGCCTCAACCGGATCCTGGAACAGGTCGCTCCGGACGAGATATACAACCTGGGCGCTCAATCCCACGTGCACATTTCCTTCCAGATGCCGGACTTCACCACTGAGGCCAATGCAGTGGGCACGTTGCGGATCCTGGACGCCATCAAGGAAGTAGGAATATCACCGCGTTTCTATCAGGCGTCCTCATCCGAGCTCTTCGGCGGGCTGGGCACCACCATGCAATCCGAGAGCACACCGTTCTACCCGCGTTCCCCGTATGCATGCGCCAAGCTGTACGCGTACTGGATCACCGTGAACTACCGAGAGGCGTACGGATTGTTCGCCTGCAACGGCATCCTGTTCAATCATGAGTCGCCGCGCCGCGGCGAGGTCTTCATCACCCGCAAGGTCAGCCGGGCGGTGGCCAGGGTCAGCCGCGGAAAGCAGGAGCGGCTCCACATCGGCAACCTGAACGCGCGCCGCGACTGGGGTTACGCCAAAGAGTACGTCCAAGCCATGTGGCTCATGCTCCAGCAACCGGCGCCCGACGACTATGTCGTGGCCACCGGTGAGACCCACTCGGTCCGCGAGCTGTGCGAGGCCGCGTTCGCACATGTCGGGATCGACCTCGTGTGGAAGGGCGAAGGCGTCGATGAGCAGGGGATCGACCGCCGCACCGGCAAGGTCCTGGTCGAGGTCGATCCGAAGTATTTCCGCCCCACCGAAGTGGACTTCCTCGCGGGGGACGCGAGCAAGGCACGCAAGAAGCTCAACTGGGAGCCAAAGACGCGCTTCCAGGAGCTGGTCAGTCTGATGGTGGAACACGATTTGAGGCAAGAATGACACACCACGCAATCGATCAGTGCCGCATCTGCGGCAACAGGGAGCTTGTTCCGGTACTCGACCTGGGCCGGCAGGCCCTTACCGGGGCCTTTCCCCGCACCAGGGAGGAGCACGTTCCGGCGGTTCCCCTCGAATTGATCGTCTGCTCGCCCGCGGGTTGCGGCCTGGTCCAGCTCCGGCACACCACCGACCTCGGACTCATGTACGGCGAGCAATACGGCTACAGGTCCGGCCTGAACCAGTCGATGCTGCGGCACCTGCATCAGAAGGTCGGCACGATCACCTCGATGGTCGAGCTCGGCCCCGGCGACCTGGTGCTCGACATTGGCAGCAACGACTCCACCCTGCTGCGTGCGTACCCCGCGGACGGTCCAGAGCTCGTCGGGATCGACCCGACGGGCATCAAGTTCCGCCCGTGGTACCCCCCGCATGTGGGGCTGATCACCGAGTTCTTCACCGAGGAGGTCTTCAAGCGCGCGTACGGTTCCCGGCGTGCCAAGGTGGTCACATCAATTGCCATGTTCTACGACCTGCCGGACCCTCTCCGCTTCATGAGCGATGTGAGAAACGTGCTGGCCGAGGACGGCATTTGGCTGATGGAGCAGAGCTATCTGCCCGCGATGCTGGCGAGTACCGCCTACGACGTGGTCTGCCACGAGCATCTGAACTATTACGCCCTGCGCCAGATCGAGTGGATGGCCGAACGGGTCGGGTTGACGGTGGTACGTGGCGAAATCACCGATATCTACGGGGGGAGCCTCAGCCTCATCCTCACCCGGACCCCGTCCCGCTATCCAGTGGACGATGCCGGGCTGGCGCGCATTCGCGCGAGCGAGGCCGAACTCGGCCTCGGCACCCTGGCTCCGTACCAGGACTTCGCGCGTCGCGCGCGCGACCATCGTGAGGTGCTACGCGACTTCCTCGACACATCCCGCAAGGACGACAAGCTGACCCTCGGATACGGCGCATCCACCAAGGGCAACGTGGTCCTGCAGTTCTGCGGTCTGAGCGAGGCGGACCTGCCCTGCATAGCGGAGGTGAACGAGGACAAATACGGCCGCTTCACGCCGGGCACCGCAATCCCGATCGTCTCGGAGAGCGAGGCCCGAGATCGACGCCCCGATCAGTTCCTGGTCCTTCCATGGATCTACCGGGACAACATCGTCGAGCGGGAGCGTGACTTCCTGACGAGTGGTGGGCGGTTGGTGTTCCCATTGCCCGAATTGACGGTGGTGTGATCCGTGTCCAGGTCGGTCGTCATCGGGGCAGAAGGGCAAGACGGCACGCTCTTGTGCGAGTTGCTCGCGGCACGCGGCGACGATGTCACTCCAGTCGGCCGTCAGGGCACCGATATCGCCTCCCCAGAGGAGGTGACCGACCTGGTACGCAAGGAGCGGCCGGACGAGATCTACCTGCTGGCGGCGGTGCAGCACTCTTCGCAAGGGGTTCCAGGCGACCCTGCCGGGCTCGCCCGGCGATCGTATGAGGTCAACGCCTTGCCTGTGGTGTTCTTCGCCGAGGCGATCCGTCGGCACTCGCCGAAAACCCGGTTGTTCTATGCGGCCTCGTCGCACGTGTTCGGCGAGCCGACGCAGCCGATACAGGACGAGTCCACCCCATTGCGGCCGACTTCGGTGTACGGGATCACCAAGGCCGCCGGTCTGCTCCATTGCCGCGCCTACCGAGCGAGCGGGTTGTTCGTCTCGGCGGGGATCCTCTATAACCATGAGTCGCCACTGCGGCGCCCAGAGTTCGTGAGTCGCAAGATCGTACAAGCGGTAGCCCGGATCCAGCGCGAGGGCGACGGCCAGGTGACGATGGGCCGGCTCTCCGCGGTGGTGGACTGGGGGTACGCGCCCGACTACGTGGCAGCGATGACCGAGATTCTGGTGGCCTCGGAACCCAGTGACTTCATTGTCGCCTCCGGCCAGGGCCACACCGTCGCCGAGTTCGCGCAGACCGCGTTCACACTGGGCGGGCTCGACTGGTCCCGGCATGTGCGCGAAGACACCAGCCTGCTCACACGCGGCGGCACAACACTGATCGGCAATCCAGCGAAGCTCCGTCGGGTCACCGGCTGGCGCCCGACCGTGGACTTCACCGGAATGATCCGCAAGTTGCTCGAAGCGGAGGGAGCGACCCTCGCCTTATTTGACGCCTGGTCCTAGAACGAGCGTCCCGGCAGGTAGTGCCGGGACTCTAGGGCAGGTTCCCGTAGTGGCGGCGATCTCCATTGTTCCCCATCGATGGGGAACGTCGGATACGAAAGGATCTTCCCAATTGCGGACAGCCGACTTCAATCTACGTGCGGATTACTCTTGGAGTGCATCGGTCGCGGATAAGCGCGAATGGATGTGTCCACGAAGGCAAAGTTGTAGGTCAAATTATGTGTAGTCGTCTCCTGAATCGAGTGCGCCGGGAAAAGGTGTCGAGTGAGATGAGATCCGATGGCTCTGTCATCACCCTTCCTAGGCCACTTCTGCTTACTGCTGTGCGTACACCTATCGTCCTTGTGGTCGCCGCCGCCGTACTGCTACGCGCAGCGATTATGATTGGTTATCAACGAGCGTTCTGGTATGGAGATTCAGTCGATTATGTAGCCCACGCACTGCAGATCGTTCCTAACCCTGTAAGGCCTGTTGGCTATTCAATCTTCCTTCGAATGCTATTGCCCTTTCACAGTAATGTCCTCCTGGCAGTGATCCAACATGTCATGGGGCTGGGTGTCGGCATCTTGGTCTATGTCCTACTCCGCCGATGGCAAGTTCGTCCGATGCTGGCAGTGGCGGCTGCGCTTCCGGTTCTCTTTGATGCTCGCCAACTTTGGATGGAGCATTCTCTGCTCAGCGAAACGCTGTTCACATGCTGTTTGATCGGTGCTATCGCCGCCGCCCTTTGGCGGCATCGACCTACAGTGCCCACGGCAGCATTGGCAGGACTGCTTTTCGCCGCCGCCACGCTTACCAGGTCAATAGCCCTGCCGTTGGTGGTCCTATACCTGCTGGTCCTACTGGTGCAGAGAGTCAGGCTCCGCACAATGCTCGTGGCCATGGCGAGTTGCCTCGCACCTCTCTTTGCCTATGGTCTGTGGTTTCAGGCACACCACGGTGCGCTCGCCGTTACCACGAGCGACGGGCTAATCCTCTGGTCGCGCACTATGTCGTTTTCCGACTGTGCCAAGATACGTCCCCCGATCGATCTCGTCCCACTCTGTCCACCGGAATCGCTCCGCGCCATAGGCGCTCGGCCAGGACTTTATATAACGCGTCCTAATGCCTGGTTGTACGCCACGGAGAGCCCTCCGTTCAGCGCAGACAACAATTCCCTCGCCCGACAGTTCGCCCTGCGTGCCATCGTTGCCCAGCCTGGAGACTATGCCCTGACAGTGGCACGCGAATTGGCGACCGACACCTTTCTCATGACAGATCGGCCCTCCGCCTTCCTGACCTCCGGCTCCGGATTCGAGGGAGTCCCACCGGAGGCTGCGAATATTGCGGCAACGTATGGATATGGGGATGCGCCCGCCGGGATCCCAGTTTTCTCCAGGTTTCTCGAATGGTACGAGCGTTGGATCTATCTGCCGGGACCGGCCTTGCTCGCGGTGATGGCGATACCTGTAGTGTTCGCACTGCGCTACAAACGTCTACCAGTCCGGTCGCTACTACCATGGACGGCGGCAGTTGCACTCGTGGTGCTCGCGATAGGTATGAACCAGTCCGACTACCGCTATGTTCTACCCGTATTTCCACCAGCGTGCGTGGCAATGGCCTATGCGGTGGCGCGTGCCAAGGCCCTGCGCACCGCAACGGTCGGCGGCACAACGCCTGGCACCCGCACTCATGCAGGAGCTACTTCTTGATCCGCCGCCCTGAACAAGATCCGCACGGCCGCTCGGCTGGCGGCAACCTACGCCACCCTCCGACGAGAAGCAGCCATAGCCTCAGGTATTCACCAGAGAAGCGAGCTTGGAGATCATCAAATGGAGAAGGCGTGCCTGAGCTTCGAGGATGTAATCGTCTCGATCAAATCCAACGCAGAAGAGAGTGCGCCTTCCGAGTCAACGGTTAGGGGTATGGGACCACCGCTTGTCCGTGCCAGGGGACGGCAAAGGGCTGGTGGGGCATGCGGTTCCCTATCGTGCCATCCTCGACGTCCCCGGGGAGCTGGTTTCCCCACCTTTCCCGGCTGCTGCGCGCCGAACGCCGGCTACGCGGCACCCGCAGGGGCACCCGGAAGAGTTCTCCCTGGCGGCAAGCGGTCTACGGGCTCGTGTGGTTCCTCAACGGCGGCGACATCGCCAACCTCGGGCGCGGCTTCGGCCTGTCGCGCACGACCTCCTACCGATACCTGAACGAAGTCGTCGATGTCCTGGCAGAACAGGCACCCGATCTCAAGGAGGCCCTGGATCGCGCCCGGGCTGACGGTCGACCTCACCTGATCCTGGACGGCACCCTGACCAGCATCGACCGAGTCGGCGAGAAGAAGACCAGTGTGAAAGGCAAGGAGATCGACGCCTGGTACTCCGGCAAAGCCCGAGCCTTCGCCGCCAACCTGCAAGGTCTCATGACGCCGGGCGGCTTTCCGATCTGGATATCCGATGCCCTGCCCGGGTCGACTCATGACTTCTTGAGCAACGCTGGCGCACCCTTCAGCACGTCCATCTCAGCCCCGGCCGAGTGGCGACCTCGCCAAAGCGGCGCTCGTTCTCACCTACTTCGAGCCGGAATGATCACGTATAAGTCGCTTGGATTACCTCACTGAGCACGGTGTTCGCCCGGCTGGGTGGCGTGCCATCATGGGACCGGAGCGTGGTGGTTCATCCAGCTGGCGGTGGCCATCACGCTGAGGGCCACCAGCATGCGGCACATCGCTGTCGTTCGGCCCGGCTTACGGAGTGTTGGGTTTCAGTCTGGCATGGGTGCGGGTCAGGCGCTGGTGTCAATCCCCTCAAACCGTGGAGACGGTTCTATGCCACAGCGGCCCTCAGCAGGGTCGTTGACGCTTGCCGCTTCTCGATCATCCGACGCTCGAATGTGACAGGCGGCAGCCCGTCGTTGGCACTGTGCCTGCGCTTGACGTTGTAGAAGTCCGCGATCCAGGTCGCAATCTTCAGCCGGGCCTCCGCCCGGGTGCGGAAGCGGTGCCGGTATGCGAACTCGACCTTCAGGGTGCTGTTGAGCGACTCGGCGGCTCCGTTGTCGAGCGCGCACCCGACCCGGCCCATGGACTGCACCACTCCGTGCTTGTGGCATTCGGCCTGGTAGCGGGCAGCGGTGTACTCCGATCCGCGATCCGAGTGGAAGATCACCCCGTCCACGTCACCACCGCGCGTGACCACGGCCATCTGCAGTGAGGCGACCGTCAGCGCCGCGTCATGGTGCTCGGACATGGCGTAGCCGAGCAGCCGGCGGGAGAACAGGTCCTCGACCGAGGCCAAGTACAGCGGCCCCTCATCGGTGCGGATCATCGTGACGTCGCCGACCCACAGCACGTCCGCAGCGACTGCGGTGAACTTCCGCCGCACCAGATCCGGCGCGGCCGGCCGCTTGCCCTGCCGGGTCAGCGAACGCGGTGTCGGTGTACGACCTCATCTCCTGAAGGAGGTACGACCTCACGTCCAGAGTTGTCGGCGCGTCGATTCGTGTTCGACGTGAACGGTGATCACCCTTCGGGTTGTCAGTGTGTGATCAGACAAGCCCGAAGGGTGACTGCTATCGATGATCCTGGATCCGGAGGAGTGGATGAACGTACGTCGGTTCCGTGTTCTGCACGAGGCGGGCGTGAGCATCGCCGAGATCGCCCGGCAGACCGGGCATGACTGGAAAACCGTCAAGAAGTACCTGGCGGCCGAGCCGCCGGTGGCCCCGCCCACGGCGCTATCGCGTCAGGGCACCCAGCCCCGCAAGATCGACCGCCTGACGGGTGTGGTGGACGCGTGGCTGCGGGCCGACATCACGCTGAA